>JBGTAR010000221.1:0-29811 GCA_041749815.1 Terrimicrobiaceae bacterium | reverse complement strand
TTTCGAAAGAACCAGCCGCAGCTCCAAATCAACCTCCCGGACTCCAAAACCGCCGAGCTCGCCCCCGCCGAACAAACCGAGCCGCTCCTCTTGCAGGTTAAAGGCGAGGAAGAAATCATGATGGACGGAGAAGCCATCACGCTCGAAGAACTTTCCACAAAACTCACCGCCGCCCGCGAAAAGTATCCCGACCGCCCCATCGCCATGCAGGCCGACCGGGAAGCCCCCTTCGGCGTGGTCGTCAAAGTGCTCGATGCTCTCAAGGAAGCCGGCATCCAGAATATCCCCGCCTTCACCCAACCCCGCGAAGAGGAAGCAGCCCCCTAGGTCGGAATCGGCGAAACCACCACTTTCGAATTACAGGCAAATCGAAAGTGTTACTTCTGATCAGCCTTCCCCAACCCCTTAAAACGGCGGCGTTCCTGAAAAAAATCCTGATAACTCTGCCCCTCTTTGCGAACAGGTTTTTCGGCGACTCCAAGCAGCTCCCGACGAATCAGCCCGGCAAACCACTGGCGAGAGAATACTTTCGGGGGAGCAAGTCGCTTGGGGGTGGGGGGCGGCGGCAACTCTTTGATCCTCGCGGTCAGTTCGTCGCCAAGCGCGGGTTCGGTTTCGATGCGCCCGGTCCACACTGACTGCTCAATGCAGGACTTGCGCTTGTAAGCGTTTTTGCGGGAGGCAGCGGAAAACTTGATGACCGTGACCCGACGAGTGTCGGCAAAACGGGCTCCTGCCCGATGCATGCGCCCCCAAAGATCCACCTCAGGATCACACGGGAGCGTGCGCCAGTCTGACCAACCGCCGACGCTGTCGATGAGAGTCTTTCGATGGAGCACCCCCGAAGGTGGCAACCAGCTTCCAGGTCGATAATCAGTGCCAGATCGGGTGAGGGCGCCGTCAGGGGAAATATTCGCAACCGGTCCGTGGGCAAAGTCCGCTCCAGCCTCAAGGGCCGCGACGAGGGTGGCAAGGTGGTCGGGCAACCACAGGTCGTCATGCCCCAAATAAGCGATCAGTTCGCCGCGGGCCTGCCGAAGGCCTTCATTGTTCGGTGCAGCTTGGTGGCCAAAATTCTCAGGCAGATTGATCCACCGAACCCGCGGGTCACCTTGCGACACCGTTGCTACGACTGTTTCGGAATCATCTGTGCAACCGTCCCCGACCACAAGGAGTTCCCAATCCGGCACCGTCTGACGAAACACACTGCCGATTGAAAAGGGAAGAACACTGCTCCAGTTCCACGTGGCAATAATAACCGTGAAGCGTGGTGGTTTGGCAGGTTCACCCTCGTTTGATTGCGCCACGTGAGAGGAGGTCACCGGAGCGATCAGGCTTGACGATGATCGTTCCTGAACCGTGCCGCCGACTGACCTGTGACCCACCGGTAGGGAATTTCCTCCGAGTCGAAGGGCAAACGCCAATGATCAGGGTCCTCGTAATTGTAAGCATACGTCGGAAAGTTGATCATGAGGGCATCCGTTGGCCCCACGTTTTGCAGGCCGTGCCAAACACCCTGCGGCACCACAAGAAATGTTGGTCTGGCATCGCCGACATGCAACTCCATGAGATGACCGCGGGTTGGGCTATCCTCGCGGCCATCATATAAAACAAGCTTGAGGTGCCCCTGATTAACAAAAAGCCGATCAATAGATTTCACATGGCAACTCCATGCGCCGATGGCACCTGGAAATAGTCGTGACTGATAAACTTGCACCACTGGCAAACCCGTGGGATCCCATTCGGCACGATAAATCTCGGTGATAACGCCATGGTCACGCGGAACGTGCATAACCTCCTTGGAAACCACTCCATCGATGGATCGGCGCAGGGGCTGCCATTCCGATGATACCACCTGATCGTCTTTTCTGGCTCCTGGCAGCATTGCTATTGGCTTGAGTTTGTAATTTCTTTGCGGGCGATGCTGGTGCGAATCGTCAGCGGCACTAATAAACTTCAATTTCTCAGGGTCCGTCAATGGATTAACTCTTGTTTAAAGGTTCGTGAGTTGATGATGACGCCGATTAGGAATTCCCAACGCCGAAGGCATCACGGAACACACCCCGTGGTGCGAACAACCGGAAAACCGCGTGTAAAAATGGAGGAGGCCCGGCAGGGGCAGAGCACTTCTCAATAGGTTTTGAATCGCCGCCGATAAAGAGCTGCTGTGGTTCCAAAGTGTTTTCGAAAGGCCCGACAGAAATTTTCCGTGTTGGCATAACCAACGGAGGCTGCGACAGCCTTGACGGGTTCATCGGTGCTGACAAGCAGGTGTTTGGCCATCCTCATCCGCTCAAGGATGAGATGTTGGTGAGGTGTCATGCCCACATGCTTGCGGAATTGGGCATGGAGATGGGAGGAACTCAATCCGGCCTGCGAAGCCAGGTCCTCCAGCACGATGGGTTTGGCATGATGTCGCTCAATATACGCCAACACGCCCGCCAGCCGCGGGGGGATGCCGCGTGAAGCGGTCTGTTTTTCAAAATGATCGAGCCGAAACCGAAACTGACTCAATATCAAATCTCCTAGCAAACCGGGATCAACGCCTGTGTGGTGAAAGGCAAAAAGCATCTCCTCGCAGAACCCAAGGACGCCACGGGGGTCCTCCCAGAAAAAATGACGCGGCCATTTGACCCGCACAGGTATCCGGTTCAACAGAAATCGTGCCGTCATGCAGGCATAATGCGCGTCCCCCGGGCTGCGGAAGACCGTCTGCTCGCCGGGTTGATGCACAAAGATGGTCCCGACTCCATGCAGCGTGTCCTCATCAGGCGCATAGACCGTTCCTTCGGTGATAATTTCAAAATAGAGGCGGTTCGCAGCAATTCGAACAGGCACCACCGCACCACCCGAGGGACTCACATACGCCCCCACACTTTCCAAGGCGGCCATTTTTGCACCATGAATCATAGTTTTTATCAATTGATACTAGAAAATGCATTGATACAATTGAACTTTCCAACGTTTCACCACGGTTTTAATCAAACCACCATCCCAACCCCACTCAACTCCCATCCATGATCCCAGAAATCACCGTCCAACTTTATAGTGTCAGAGAACAAGCCGCCGCCGACTATGAGGGCACGATCCGCGCCATTGCCGCCATGGGGTTTGGATGTGTTGAGCCCGCCGGATTCCCAGGTTCAACGCCGCAGAAGGCCGCAGCACTCTTTACGGAACTGGGATTAAAAGCTCCGAGCTGCCATGGACCGCTTCCCATCGGTGATAAAACCAATGAGGTCATCGAGACCGCATTGTTGCTTGGTCATCGTTACCTCATCACTGGCTGCCCCCCCGATTTTAAAAACAATTTCGCTTCGGTGGATGCCATCAAGGCCACCGCAGAGCTTTATTGCGAGGCGGCCGCCAATGCGGCAGCACATGGCCTGCAGGTCGGTTATCATAACCATGACTGGGATCTTCTCGATGTGGACGGAAAACCCGGCTATCAAATCTTTCTTGAAAACACCCCGGACACCGTTCTTTGGGAAGCTGATGTGTTTTGGGTCGCCAAGGCCGGACGTGACCCGGCAAAATTCATCCAAGAGATTGGCGTGCGCGGCAAAGCCCTGCACTTCAAGGACGGAATTCTGCAAGCCAGCGACACGTTCACCGAGGCAGAAACCGAGGATGGCAAAATCATGGTGAGCGACTCAGTCCCGTTCCTTCCAGCGGGCACCGGACAGGTCGACCTCCTGGCGGCATCAAAAGTCGCGGCCCATGCAGAGCTTATCGCCGTCGAACTCGACAGCTATGGCGGGAATATGATGGAAGCCGTCCAGCAAAGTTACACATACCTCACCTCCCAAGGCATCGCACGCGGACTCAAATAATTTAAAAACACGTTATGAAAAACAACAAAATCGGAGTCGGCATCATCGGCTGCGGCAATATTTCCCAAGCATACTTCAACGGTGCCAAAATCTTTGAAGTCCTTGAAATCGTTTCCTGCGCTGACGTGAACATGGAGGCCGCGAAGGCCAAGGCGGAAGAAAACCAATCCACCGCGCAGAGTGTTTCCGACCTGCTGGCAAATCCTGAGGTGGACCTCGTGATCAACCTGACCATCCCGGCAGTCCATGCCGAGGTCAGCCTCCAGGCCCTCCAAGCCGGCAAACATGTGCATTGCGAGAAACCGCTCGCAGTTGACTTGGCTGATGGAAAAGCCGTGCTCGATCTCGCTGCAGAAAAAGGCCTGCTCGTCGGCTGCGCTCCCGATACGTTCCTCGGGGCAGGATTGCAGACCAGCCGCAAAGTGGTGGATGACGGCTGGATTGGCCGGGTGACCGGTGGCACCGCGTTTATGATGTCCAAAGGTCCGGAATCGTGGCACCCGAATCCCACATTTTTTTACCAGCAGGGAGCGGGTCCGATGTTTGACATGGGGCCATATTATATCACGGCTTTGGTGCATTTGTTGGGGCCTGTCCGTCAGGTCAGCGCGATCACCTCACGCGCCCACACTGAGCGCATCGCCACCTGCAAAGAGCAGTTTGGAAAAATCCTGCCTGTCGAAGTTCCAACCCACTACTCGGGTTCGCTGGAGTTTCATTCCGGGGCAACCATCTCAATGACCATTTCTTTCGATGTGCATCGTCATGGTCACAGCCCGATCGAACTCTACGGCACCGAAGGATCCCTCAAAGTCCCCGATCCCAATACCTTTGGCGGGCCGGTGGCAGTCTGGACCCCGGGTTCGACGGACTGGCATGACCTCGCCCTCAGCCACCGCTATGCCTCGAACATGCGAAGCATCGGCGCGGCCGATCTGGCGTACGCCATCCTGAGCGACGGCAAACACAAACACCGCACCAGCGGCGAACTCGCCTACCATGCTCTGGAAGTGATGCACGCCTTCGAAAAATCGTCGGAAAGTGGGCAACATGTGCAAATTGACTCCAAACCACCCCAACCAGCCCCCCTCCCGCTCGGACTGATCGAAGGCCGGCTGGTCTGACGCGTCACACCGCAGAAGAGCAGGATATTCGACAGGATTTCAAGATTTGCAGGATTCACAGGAATGGCTTGGAAAAGGGCTGTCCCCTGGATTCATGCGGTGATCAGAAGGCGATCGTTGATCTTCTTGGTCGTTTGCAAGATGCGAAGTTTGTTGGTATGACGTCAGAGATGAATGCAAGTCCACCATGGATATTTTGCAGTGTTAATGTTGGGGATTCGCGAGGAATTCCCAGGAATGGCGGGCTGGCCCTCTGGGTCAGAGAAGATGATATCGTTTCCTTGAGTTCGTGGTCTGATTCAAGCGAACATCGATATCAATACAGGGCTATCGCAGTGGTGGAAATTCACGGTGCAGAATCCCCAACGATGAACGACGCATCCACCGACTTAACAATGTTCAAGCAGAGATAAGGCCGCAGCCGAGCTACGCGCTACCTTCATTGACACGCCGAAACGAAATGGAAGCCCACGGTGTAAGAGTAATCTGTTGGCTCTTGCAGAAAGTCACATAATGAATAGGATTAGATATGATCGCAGAGAAATTTCCGGAACTTGAAGCTCTCCAGCCTGATCAGCAACTTGAACTGGCATCGGAACTCGCAAAGGTGGCTCTGAGGTCCCAGAATGCGCCTGTTCTATCGGCCACGACGCTCGAATTGATGGAAGAACGGCTAGATTACTTTCTCTCGCATCCCAAGACAGGAGTGAGATGGGAAGATTTGCGGACGCAAAAGCGTGCTTGAGAATGTTATCTGGACTTCCGGGGCCTCAGAGGATTTCCTCAAGGCCGACGCCCGGGTGGCTCCAACACAAGCAATTGACGCTCTCGTTGAGCTCATTCGTATTTTTCCCGATATTGGAAGCAGCGTCAGGGGTTCTAACCGTCTGCGCAGGGCACTTGTTGGGCGGGCAAGAGTTTACGGACTTTATTACGCTGCCAGCGAATCCAGGCTGATTATCGTCGCTCTATTGGACCTCCGGCAAAATCCCCAGGTCATCGAGCAAATTCTGAGATCCCGAACACCATGAAATTGCGCAGCGCCAGCGCATCAGGGCCCTGGCATTGGAATATGATGATCATGGGGATCAGGCGATTCTTGAACGCCGATGAGATCGCCCGTGGACTGTCTCCGCTCGACCCAACGTTGACGGCATTTCGAGCAGGCAGATTGCTGGTTGAAGAAGCGCGGGCCTTGGTGGTCGCAGGAACCGATTTTGGTCTTGAATCGACTCTGAGTGGAAAGACGCATCAGGCATTGCTGCAGTCTGCCAAGAAGCGCGGATATCGAATCGTTCTGCATTATATCCTTCTCCCCTCCGTCAGTCAGGCGGTGGCGCGAGTGTCTCTTCGCGTCATGCAGGGAGGCCACAATGTTCCTGAGGTGGATATTCGCCGACGTTTCGAGCGGAGCAGGCGACATCTTCTCGAGCTCTATCTACCCCTTGCTGACGAGTGGATGTTGTGGGATAATTCAAGTCCTCCCCACCAACTGATAGCTGACAGCACAACCTACAGTCACGAGGAGATTTTACCAATCTTGGAATCGATGAGAACTCAGGAAACCACCCCACGCGAGATGAGTGAAATGGCGCGCCTTGGTCTTGAAGCCAGTCGCATCGCGACGGCGAAGATGCTCGATTACTACAAACTCATGGGCATCGAGGTGACGCCGCAGATGACGCTGGCGAAACCACCGCCCGATCCAGAGGGATCTGCTCGATTGCGCCAAGGAACAGCGTCGCCTTCCATTGATTTGGAAAAATAATCCAAAGAAGCCGAACGCTGTTGAAAATAAGTTGAGGATAACATTCTCAATATGAAAACCGATGACTTACCCCCATTGAACTTAAATGCGATTGAACCCATTCGTTTCCAATCACCGCCTCAGGGGTGGAACGTCCGCACCCAGATTTCATCGCTTGTCGGCCTCAGCTTGCTGACAATTTATACGTGCACATTGGTGTTCTCCCTGTCCCTGTTTTTTCTGCCAATCGAACTTAAGGATCCATCCCGGTTGCTGCTTTTTGCCAGCTTGGGTATTTCTTCGCTCTTCTTTTTGTTACTGTGGATTAGCTTTGCGTTTGAGAGGTTTCCCCTGTTGTCCATTGTCAGCCTGCGACTTGTGTGTGTCTCAATGATTTTCTATGGGTGGATGTCAATTCCGGTAGTCAGGGGTTGACTTGTTGATGCAAATGAACCTCGCACTGTCACTGTTAGCCTCGGTAGTTATCCCCCAAGGCGACGACTCCCCCGATACGGTCAGAGGTGATTGTCGTCGCAACGGTGGGGAAAGATGTGATGTCCATGGGTAGCGCGCCGATCAGTGACCTTTTTTACCCTCGTGCTTATTATTTTGATGCAACGATAACCTCATCCCTGAAGGGTAAACCATTTCCCACCCCGAACATCCCGATTTTTGCGCGCCGCATTGAAAAGAACAGCCAGCCGCTCTCGATTCATGACGGGGATAAAGTTATTCTTTTCTTAAAGAAACCCACAGCGAACGAGCCCGGGAGATGGCAGGCAGTGGATGCTTGGTTTGGAGTCACCCCCTACTCAGCCGGACTTGAGGCAGCCCTCAGCGGCAAACTCGACTTCATAGTGCATTAAATCTGTATGATCGACGAAACAGAAGAAAAGGTCATGGGTTGCCTTTATTAACCTGACGGCGTTCAAGCAGCGGGCGACTGCGGGGACGAGGCAAATCATTATGGGCGGGCAAGAGACCGCCGACTTCTTGATTGAGAGAGAAAGTTACAGCAGATTGTGCCATCACCTTTCATAGGGGTGTTCTTGCTTTGCAAATCTCTGCGTCCCTGCGCCTCTGCGGGAGTCTTCTTCTCAATCGGTTCCGCCTTTTTAGGCGCGTGCAGCGGCGTCGGCCTTGAGCCATTGCCACAACCGATCCAGAGAGGCCGCCACCTGGGGTTTGATGGTTGCCAGATCGGAGGCTGAGAATGTGGCGCCCGGGGTTGGTCTCAGACTCGCAAACATATAATATTTGATCTTTGGCTCCGTGCCCGAGGGGCGGATCGCCACACGGCGTCCATCAGCCAATTCAATGATCAACATTCCTTCTTTGGGAATCAGATCTCCTTCGACATCATGAATGTCTTCCGTGGCAAAGTTCCGAAGCGAGAGGACGGGCGTGCCATCAATCTCGGTGGGAGGGGTTGTCGAATAGGAATCCACCAAACCTTGGATTTTTGAGGCCCCCTCGGCGCCTTCCATGGTGAGAGACTCCCCGCGTTCCAGGAAAAACCCGAACTCCGCATAGATCTTGTCCAGCAATCCCACAAGGGTCGTCCCCTCGGATTGGGCAAAAGCGGCTGCCTCGGCAATCATCACAGCGGCACTGTTTCCATCCTTGTCGCGCACAAAATCCGAGCCGCTGTATCCGTAGCTTTCTTCTCCTCCGAAAAGATAGAAGGAGGAGTACTCGAGTCGCAGTCGGCGGGTTTCGCTTTCCGGAAGATTCCGGTAATCCTTGCGAAGCTCCGCGGGAATGGCCTTTTCATACTTGCCCAATTTTTCCCCAATGTATTTGAACCCGGTGAGGGTCTCCACACACCGAATGCCGTAGTGGTCCGCAATGGCTTTCTGGAGGTCAGTCGTCACGAAGGTCTTAATAACAACCCCATGTGATTTGTTGGCATCATTCAACAGGCCCAGGTGGAAATGACGGCTCACCCGGTGCCAACAAAGGATCGAACCGATTTGGTTGCCGGTGAGCAGAACCATCTTTCCGGAACTGTCGCGCACGGCGATGCCCATACGGTCATCATCAGGATCCGTGGCAATCACGAGATCCGCGTTGGTTTTATCAGCAAGTGCGATCGCCATCGAAAGAGCTTCCGCGTTTTCGGGGTTGGGGGATTTGACTGTCGGGAACCTGCCGTCTGGCACATCCTGCTCGGGAACACTGATCACATCAATTCCAAGCCGTGTCAGCATGGGTTTGATGATCACTCCGCCGACTCCATGCAGCGGCGTGTAGACCACACGGAATTCTCCCTGAGCCTTGAGCAGTTCCGGCTCCAATGGCAACGTTGCAAGGCGCTCCATGTAGGTTTCATCCATGGCCTCACCCAGCGGAATCACGGCACCCCGCTCGGCTTCCGGCACGGCTTCATAGGTTTCACCGGTGACCGCATTAACTTGCTCAATGATGGCACTGGCATGAGGTTCAACAACCTGACATCCATCATCAAAATAGACTTTGTACCCATTGTATTCCGGCGGGTTGTGACTGGCTGTGATGTTAATTCCTGCTTGGGAGTATGTCTGGCGAACCGCAAATGACAGTTCGGGTGTGGAGCGCGGGCCTTCAAACAAATAGGCATCGCACCCAAAATCCGTGATCACCCTGGCCGCAAGTTCTGCAAATTCACGGGAGAAAAACCGGGTGTCATGACAAATACAAATTGACGGACGCCCCTCTTGACCGGTTTTTGCGAAATGGGATTTCACATAAGTGACGAGCCCCTGGGTGGCACGGCTGATGCTGAAAAAATTCATTGCATTGGTTCCCACACAGGGAAACTCCGGACGGCCAAGGGCTTGAGGTGTGCCCCGCTCGGCGGCCGTGACCACAACCCCGATGCTTTTGCCCCGAAGCCCCCCGGTCCCAAAGGCCAGCGTACGAAAAAACCGATTGTCCAACTCGGCCCAATTGGCCGAGGAAACCAGTTCTTCAATCGCTGCGATCGTGACCTTGGAATTGCTGCCCTCAAGGAGCTTCCTGATATTCGCGGCTGAGGAAGGCAGCAGGCTCCCCGAGGCGACCGCCTCGCTGATGGTGTTGAGAAGGGTGTTCATGGTCTGATTTCGATAACCTCCAAATCCCTTGTTGTCGAGACATGGCATGACTGCAGCATCCCTCAGCAGGCACGATGACAAGTGGCCGGGGTTGCGCAGTGGAGAGATATCTGGCCCTTGGCGCCGATTCCCACTGCTCACATATCTGTGATCGCACCCGAGTCAATCCTCGCAGGGCTCTTACTGGCAGTGGCGCGGTTCCAATGAATTCCATTTTTCCGGGTTGCCCGACAAAAACGCTTTCTCCCGGAGCCTACGGGGTGCGAAGCTGCGGTCATGATCCGAGTTGCCGTTGTTTTGCCTGAGAAGGCGGGAGATCGCGCTTGGGATTATGCGATTCCAGATTCCTTAGCGGGTCGAATCGGGCCGGGGGCCCGGGTGAAAATTCCGATTCGCTCACGGAGTGTGGTGGGCACTGTGGTGGATGTGAAGGAAGAAGAGGCCAACCGGGAGCTGAAACCCATTCAGGAGGTGATCGGGGAGACTCCCCTCATTTTGCCCAAGCTGTTGGAAATTGCGCGTTGGATTGCGGATTATTATTGCTGCCCGATTGAGGCGGCTATGACTTGTGTGTTGCCGCAGGCGGTTCGATCAGGAGATGTCTCGGCGAAGTTGGTGCGTCATGTCAAAATCCTGCGCGATTTTTCTGCGGACGAATTGGAAGCCATCGCCAAGCGGGCACCAAGGCAGGCGGAGGTGCTTGGAATTTTGTTGGATGAGAGTGAGGCGGTTCCTGCTGCCGAGATTGTGAACCGTTCGGGGGCCTCGGATGCTGTGATTCGAACCATGGCACGGAATGGATGGATTGAAATCTCGTCCGTCCCGGTGGGTCGTGACCCTTATGGCTCCGAGTCCTTTCTTCCAACCACGGATATCCTGTTTAATGACTCCCAGCGCGTGGCGTTTGAAGCCATTGAAGAGGCGATGCTGGCCCCGGCAGAGGCCCGCCCGATTTTGGTGCATGGCGTCACGGGAAGCGGAAAGACAGAGGTCTATTTGCAATCCATCCGCAAGGCCCTCGAACTTGGAAAAACCGCGCTGGTGCTTGTCCCGGAGATTTCGTTGACCCCGCAGACCGTCGAACGTTTCAAAGCCAGGTTTGCAGAGCGGCAGGGTGAAGTCGCCGTCCTGCACAGCCATCTCTCTCAGGGAGAACGCCGCGACGAATGGCACAAAATCCACTCAGGCCGGGCGTGCATCGTCATCGGAGCCAGAAGTGCCGTCTTTGCGCCCTTGGCCAATTTGGGTGTCATCATTGTCGATGAGGAACATGAGACCTCCTACAAACAGGAGGAGGCCCCCAGATATCATGCGAGGGACATTGCTGTTCTGCGCGCACGACTCGAGCCCTGCGCGATCGTCCTGGGAAGTGCCACCCCGTCGCTGGAGAGTTGGCACAATGCTCAAACCGGAAAATACCGGCTCTCGGTGATGCCGCAGCGTGTTGATGACCGCAAGATGCCTCTCCTGCGCGTTCTCGACCTGAGGCGTGTGGGCGCAGGCGGTGATTCCATCCTGGCACCCGCTCTGACGCTGGCGATCGAGAGTCGGCTGGAAAAAGGCGAGCAGGTTATTCTTTTCCTGAACCGCCGCGGATTTTCGACCTCCCTTCAGTGCAATGCCTGTGGAGCCGTGTGTCAGTGTCCAAACTGCTCGGTCGCTCTCACATATCACCGCGATGCGGGATCTCTGGCCTGTCATATCTGCGGCCATTCCCAACGCGCCCCAAAAAAATGTCCGGCCTGCGCTGACCCGGGCATCCGGTTCGCCGGCGCCGGAACGCAGAAAGTCGAAGATGCGGTGCGGCGTCTTTTCTCCAAAGCCAGGATTGCCCGCATGGATGCCGATTCCATGGGCAAAAAAAATGCCTACCGCGAGACGTTGGAGGCGTTCCGGCGCGCTGAGATCGATATCCTGATCGGCACGCAAATGATCGCCAAGGGCCTCGATTTTCCGAATGTGACACTTGTGGGCATTGTGAATGCCGATCTGGGTTTGCATGTGCCGGATTTCCGCGCCGGTGAGAGAACGTTCCAATTGTTGACGCAAGTGTCGGGACGGGCGGGAAGGGGCGAGGTCGAGGGCGAAGTGTTTGTCCAAACGTTCACTCCCTTCAGCCCCTCCATCCAGTTTGCCCGTCAGCATGACTACGAAGGTTTTTCCGAGCAAGAACTCGAGTACCGCTCGAGTTTTGGATTTCCTCCTTTCCGCAGGATGGTGCTTATCACCCTGCGCTCCCAATCCATCGAACGTGCAGAATTTTGCGCGATCACCCTGGCACGAAAACTCAAAATCGAACTGCCGGAGGGGGCCATTTGTGGGGACAGCGCCCCCGCTCCCCTCGCCAAAGCCAAAACCTACCACCGCTTCCAAGTCGCCCTGCGCGGCCCTTCCGGCCGCGCCCTCGCCCGACATGTGCGCAAAACCCTCGCCGCCCTCCCCATGCCCGAAGACGTGTTTGTAGCAGTGGACGTCGATCCGGTGGGGCTCCTGTGAGAAAAAATCAGAAATCCCTGACGAGCAAATGATCAGCGATCTCTCGGAGCCTTGAGGCTTTGGAGCCAAATATCGAAAGAGCGGCTTTGGCCTGCGCCGTCAGCACGCGAGCTTCATCGCGGGAAGCATCAAGCCCCATGACGGCGGGGTATGTTGACTTCCCAGCTTTTTCGTCTTTCCCTGCGCTTTTGCCGAGTTTTTCGCTGGATTGGGTCACGTCCAGAATGTCGTCAATGACTTGGAAAGCGAGTCCAAGGGAGCTGCCAAATTCCCCCAACGCGAGGACTTCGGCGGGCCGGGCATTCGCGGACATGGCACCCAACCGCAAGCTCACGGAAATCATTGCTGAGGTTTTTCCGGCATGAATAAAACGTAGCTGTTGGCGGGTGATCTTTTTACCCTCGGCCTCAAGGTCAGCCACCTGGCCCGCGATCAGAAACCGACTGCCTGCCGCCTCTGCGAGCTCCTTCACAAAGCTGGCAGCGGGGTAGCGGGATGTCGGTTTGGTTTCGGCAAGAATTCCAAAAGCTGCGGTTAACAACGCATCCCCGGCCAGAACGGCAACCCCCTCCCCAAATTTTTTGTGGGAGGTGGGTTTGCCGCGACGCAGATCGTCATCGTCCATGCAGGGAAGGTCGTCATGGATCAATGAATACGTGTGCACCAACTCAATGGCACATGCCGAGGGAAGGGCCGCTGAGATTTCCCCGCCACAGGCCTCAGCCGCCGCCAGGCAAAGCACCGGCCGCATTCTCTTGCCACCCGCAAAAAGACTGTACCTCATGGCCCGGTGGAGGGTTGAGGGCTTCTCTCCCGATTTTGGGAGAAGTCGGCTCATTTCCCGATCAACCGCCCGGGCCTGGTGCTTCAAATAGTCCTTCAAATTCACGCCGCAAAAACTAACCGCAGCAGGGGCCTTTTGGAAAGCCCGCTGTGCGTTCAATCCATCGCAAGCAGAGCCAGCATTCGCCCGGTTCGTCCCTTTTCGCGGCGGTAAGAATAATAGCGTTCCGGGTAAGTGGCGGTGCAAGTGCGGTCATCCGAAACAACCCCCACCCCTTCGAGTTGATGACGGATCTCAGCCGCAAAATTGATCTCGTAGTGGGGGGGACGGATGCAGGGCGAGATGACGGAAACAAGATCGGATGGTTCGACTCCGAAATTTGATTTGAGGAGATTTACCGCACGGCCGACGATATTTTGCTCTGTGCCTTTTTTCCCGGAGTGGACGAGAGCAATGGCGCGGCGATGCCGGTCCGCAAGAAACACCGCGGCACAATCTGCAACATAAATGGCCAGGCAGAGCCCCGGGGTTGCCGTCATGAGTCCATCAGCTCCACGTGCTGGAAAAACCGAGGCATGATCGACCATGGCGATATGGTTCCCATGGATTTGTTCTGCGGTTGCAAATGGCATTCCCAGAAAACCCGCACTGTCGGCAGCAGCGCGGTGAGCGTCCTGCAAACGCAGAAGAACCTCCTCCCGCTCGCCATCGACGTCGATCCCGGGCACCCGGCCCAAAAATGCCGCGCGGATGTTTGGGATGGCAGCCAAGGCTGGAAAAACCTCTGGCGTCATTGCTCGGGGCTCATGAGCGATGCCATGCGACATTTGAAGCGAAAAAGGAAGCTGGACCTTTCGAACAACGTGAGATCCTCCTCCCGGGAATTTGAAAAGTCGTCATTGAGCATGGCTTCAACCTCCGAGGCAAACCCTGTATCCTCCACGAGGGCCGCCAGCTCAAAGTTGATCATAAAAGAGCGATAATCGAGATTCACAGAACCCACAATGGCCAGGTCGGAATCCGCGAGGAGGACCTTCTGATGCATGAACCCTTCCTTCATTCGCCAGATGCGGACGCCGGCATCGCGCATTTGTGGATAGAGTGTGAACGAGGAGAGCCAT
Source organism: Terrimicrobiaceae bacterium (assembly GCA_041749815.1). GTDB lineage: Bacteria > Verrucomicrobiota > Verrucomicrobiia > Chthoniobacterales > Terrimicrobiaceae > JAJTZA01. Next base: position 15,632 of record JBGTAR010000221.1, on the reverse strand, counting down.
GGCATGAGATGATCCGGTTTCCCCGGCAGCAGGATGCGCACATCCACGCCTCGCAAAGCCGCATGAGCCAGTGCCACGCGGGTGGCGGGATCGGGGATAAAATAAGGGCTCGCAATCCAAAGACGTTTTCGCACATCGTGAATCACTTCCAGATAGACGGCGGCCGCCATGGGCCACGCTTGTGCCGGACTGGAAGCAAATGGCATGACTTTCTGCTTGCCGACAGCCACCGCATTGTTTGGCAAATCTGGAACCTCACCCGCTGCGTAATTCCAATCCTCAAAGAAAGAAACCAGCATGGCCGTTGCAGCCGGTCCCTCCACGCGCATGTGGGTATCCCGCCAGTACCCCAATGGACCCAAACCCAGATATTCGTCCCCGGCATTCAACCCTCCAATAAAGGCCACCCGTCCGTCCACAACCACCAGTTTCCGATGATTTCGAAAATTGATTTGAAATCGCATGCCTCGCTCCCGGTTGGTCGCAAAGTCGTGAACAGCCACGCCGGCGTCTCTCAACGGACCCGTCCACCCCTTGTCCAACCCCTTCGAACCCACCCCGTCATAAACCACAAAGCACCGCACCCCGCGTTTTGCAGCTTCCAGAATCGCAAGTTGGAGACGTTTGCCCAAGCCGTCGTTGTGAATAATGTAAAACTGAACGACCAAAAACTCGCGGGCCTCTTTGATGGCTGCAAAGATCGCTTCGAAGGTGGCCTCCCCATCAATCAGGAGTCGCACCTGATTTCCATTCAGAGCACCGAGACCCCGCAAGTTCCGGGCGATCTGCTCGGCATCGGAATATTTGTGGGAGATGGATGAGCGGAATGCTGAAACACTTTCCATGGTTCGTGCGGCCGCCGCATCCAGCTTGGGCACAACACCATCGCCGATGGAGACATAACCCGAAAACTTGGACTGACCAAAAATCCAAAACATCGGGATCGCAAACAAGGGAAGCACGACCAGCGCAAAACCCCACCCGATCGCCGACTGCGGCGTGCGGGCCGTCATCACCGCATGCACAGCATACCAAATTCCGGCCAACTGAAGCAGCACCAACGCGATTCCCCAGATGGCTGTGAGCAGGTTGGAGTCCATGGGATCAGGATGTTCTCCTGCGCTTTTGGGCGAGCGCGGCGCTTATTTGAGAGAGCGGGAGGGTGTTGATCACGTCGGCTTTTGTGAGCCACCCTTTTCTAGCAACTTCGGCCCCAAGCCTCAAGTGCGCGAGACCCTCGGTGGAATGGGCATCCGGGTTGATGGAACACAGCACACCTTTTTTCCTGGCGAGCGGCCACCACGTCCAATCCATTTCCAAGCGTCGGGGATTTGCATTCAATTCAATAATCGTGCCCGTCGCGGCTGCGGCCTCAATGACCGCTGGGATGTTCACGGCGTAAGGTTCGCGTGTCAGAAGAAGGCGGCCGGTGACATGGCCCAACATCGTGGCGTGGGGGTTGTGCATGGCTCGGATAATACGGTCCGTCATTTCCTTTTCGCTGAGTGTGAAGGAGCTGTGAATAGAAATCACCACATATTCGAGCTGCGCAAGGATCTCATCTGAAAAATCCAACGTGCCATCTTTCTTGATGTCACATTCCGTTCCGGCAAACAGACGAAAATCCTTTCCGAAGGTGGCGTTCATTTTTTTGATCTCAGCGATTTGCTCGAGCAGGCGTTTTTCATCAAGCCCATTGGCTTGCATGGAACTCTTGCTGTGATCAGCGATGCCCAGATAATCGAGACCGAGTGCCTGAGCGGCCAGAGTCATCTGTTCCAACGTGGCCCGGCCATCACTGGCCGTTGTGTGATTGTGAAAGGTGCCGCGAAGGTTGGTCCACTCAATGAGGTCGGGGAGATCTCCATTTTCCGCAGCCTCGAATTCCCCGAGGTTTTCCCGCAACTCAGGTGGAACAAAGTCGAGACCAAGCGCCCGGTAGAGATCTGTTTCGGTTTCAATCTCCGGCACCGGATCGGCTTCTTCCGTTCCCGCCATCCGGTATTCATTGAGTGTCCATCCCCGCTCCAGCGCCCGGGAGCGCAGTCGAATGTTGTGCTCCTTGCTTCCCGTGAAATAGCCGATCGCAAATGGAAATTCCTCGTTTGAGACCACCCTCAAATCACATTGCATGCCGCCCGCAGCAAGCACACTGGCCTTGGTTGGCCCCTTGGCGAGGATTTGTTCCACGGCTGGCATGGCCACAAAATCCGCAATCACCTGGTCGGGCTTCCGGCTGGACACGATAAAATCGAGATCACGCACCACGGGCTTCCTTCGCCGCAGGCTTCCCGCAACCTCCGCAAGGTTCACGCAAGAGTGCGAGCGCAAGAACTCGAGAATCTCGTCGGCGAGCTGCTGAGCATCATCCAATAAAAAGTGGCCGGCACTCCGTTTGCGCTGTTCGATGGCGAGGAGGATGTTCTCTGCTGATTTGGAACCAAACCCCGGCAGGTCCGCCACCGTGCCATCATGACAAGCGCGCTCCAGTTTGGAAATGGAGGCGATTCCCAAAGCATCATAGAGTGCCTTGATTTTTTTTCCACCGAGCCCCTGCAATTCATAGAGTGTCAAAATATCCGCAGGGAATTCCTCCTTCAGCTCCTCGTAATAATCAAGACGCCCCTCCCGCAAAAGGGTGCCGATTTTTTCAGCAATGGCTTTTCCAATCCCATCGATCTCCTGCAAGGTCCCCGCCTCTGCCATCGCGTGAATATCCCCCGGGAAGGTCTCCAATGCCCTCGCTGCATTTTGGTAGGCACGGAATTTGAAGGGATTCTCCCCTTTGATTTCCAGGAGCCGGGCAATGTTTTCCATCACCTCAGCAAGCGCATCCTTCGTCATATCAGGATGGTGGCAGCGACAGGGCTGACCACGCAAGGCCGGAACGCGACTCCCTCACGGTTTATTCTTTGAAACAGGACCAATATCAACCAACAACAGGTCCCCGATTGCGGGTGCCATCTTGAATCACATCCACACAAATCACACGGGGAGATAGCTGCCTGCAGGATTGGCCAGCAGTCTTGAACTCAGGCTCTGCCGATGCTCGTGTATTCGAAGCCAATGCTGCGCACGACGGCCGGGTCGAGGAGATTTCTACCATCAAAAATGAGAGGGGTGTGCATGGCGGCTTTGACCTCGTTGAGGTCCACAGCGGTGAATTCCTTCCATTCGGTGGCAATCACGAGCGCATCGGCGTCTTTGACCGCTTCGAGAGCGGAGGCAACAAAATTTGCTCCTTCAGCCAGCTTGAACTCCTGGGCTTTTTCCACACCCTTGGGGTCATAAACGGAGACGATCGCTTTTTCAGCAAGCAGATCCTGCACAACTTCGACGGCGACCGAGGAACGCACGTCGTCGGTATCAGGTTTGAAGGTCAGACCCCAGACCGCAATGCGTTTGTCTCGGAGGACCCAGAGTTTTTCACGAAGTTTCGCAATGAAGCGGTCCCGCTGGGTCGCATTGATGCGTTGGACCTCCTTGAGGAGAGTGAACGGAACGCCAAGTTGATCGCTGATGGCGATAAAAGCGGCGATATCCTTCGGGAAACAGGAACCGCCGTATCCGATGCCGGCGTTGAGGAAATTTCGTCCGATGCGTTTGTCAGATCCAATACCATCAGCCACCTTCTCAACGTCAGCCCCACTGGCTTCGCAGATTTGGGCCACGGCGTTGATATAGGAAATCTTGAGGGCCAGGAACGAATTGGCAGCGTGTTTGATGAGTTCGGCGGAGTTGATATCTGTGACCAACACGGGGGCCATAAACGGCTCATAAATTTTTTGCATGAGAGCAACGGCCCGCTCGCTGTTTCCACCGATGACAATACGATCCGGCTTCATGAGATCGGCCACGGCACAGCCTTCACGAAGGAACTCCGGATTGCTGACCACGTCGAATTCCGCATCGGTCTTGTTGTATCGCCGGATGGTTTCGCTCACTTTTTCTCCGGTTTTGACCGGGACGGTGCTCTTGTCAACAATCACCCGATATTGCCCCTTTTTGAGAACGGCGGCGATCTCACGGGCGACTTTTTCAATGTAGGAAAGATCGACACTTCCATCCGGTTGGGGCGGGGTTGGAACGGCAATAAAAACCACTTCCGAGCCATCAACACCCTCCTCGGTGCTGGTGGTGAAACTCAGGCGCTTGGCCGCCACGTTCTTGTGGACAAGGTCTTCGAGGCCCGGTTCATAAATTGGAATCTTGCCGGCCAGGAGCTTGTCAACTTTGCGCTGGTCGTTGTCCACACAGATCACGTGATGCCCAACCTCGGCAAAACACGCGCCACTTACCAATCCGACATATCCAGAGCCAATAATACACAGTTTCATAATTTAAATTTGGTGAGAAATTCCTTGAGGGGAGGCGTCAGTTCGCTCCCGGTTCGATCGGCGAAGTTGCCGCATCGAATTGTATGGGGAGAGTGACTTGGGGGGCATCCTTCAAGGTGAGAACAAAAAGAACGCCGAGATCATTGTCTCCGCCGGCATTGTCCCGGACTTGAGCACCGAAGGAGGCAACCCAGGCCGACAGGTCGCGGTGGACCATATAACGTTGGTATTGGAGGATACCGGAAACAAACTCGTATTGTTCGTAGAGGCTGACCGCCCAATGCTCGTTGATCCGGTAATACGCCGAGAAATCCACCTGGCTGTTATCCGAGAAAAACTCGTTCCCATCGATGTATCGATTCCCGACGCGGAAGCTGAAATTCCGAGTGGGCATGAAAAAGAAGTTGGTGCCGAATTCGGTGAATCCCTGCGCATCAAGGGGCAGTTGGGATGTGAGACTCAGATTGAACCAATTGACCGGCCGAAAGCGAAGCACATTGAACAGATTTGAAGCGGATGTGTCGCTGTAGGGATTGTCAAAGTTGGCATCGAAAAAGGTGTCGAGGGTCAGATACTGGTAGGTTTTTTGGTCACGTCGGGTCTGGAGACGATTGCGCACACCAATGCGGGCAATCGCCCAGGTGTCGATGGAGTCGACGGCGTTAAATTGAGGAAAATCCAGGGGCAGCAATTGCGTGGATGGTACCACACGGTCGAATTGCAGGATCTCATCCGGCGGGGGGCCGAAGTTATAGACATAAGAAAAGTTCACATAGGGTTGGATGACGTGACGGAGCCCGTCAATCCCCAGGGCGCGTGATTGAATTTTTTCGTAGGACCTTGAGAGTTTGGTGGAAACCTCCAAACCAAAGTTCACAACCGGCCGCAGCACTGGCCCGCTCGACTCGAGGTCATTGGTTGCCGCATTCAGAGGGCTTGGACCGGCTCGCTCTGGTGCCTGAAGAATCACGAGTTCGCCGCTGTCTGGATCAATTTCGGTGACCGGGTCTTCCTCGCTCTCGAAGAATGTGCCACTCTCGGAGTAGTAAGTGAGACGAAAACCTGCGCGGGGATTCACATTCAGCCAGCCAAAGAGCTGGGTGGGAGCGGTGAGTTGGTGGAAGGTGTCAAAGCGGAAGGACTCGTAATTTGAAAAACCGGTTTCACCAAAGGATTGTTCATCTGAGAAAGCCCGCTTGAGTTGGGCGATGCCGGATTCTCCATCATAATAAATGGGCAGGCCAAAAAGGCGGTGCTGCTTGAAATCAAAGACCAACTCAGGAAGACGCTCGGTGGTTTCTTGAAAGTCGTTGACCTGAAACCGCCCGATGAGGTTCAGGGTGTAGAACTCATCCCATTTTGTGACGGAGAGCACATTGTCGGGCTGTGGGTCAACGCGGAATTCATTAGGATAGAAATCCTCGAGAAAATCGACATCACTCAGAAGGTTAATGTCAGCGGTCGCGTAAATATCATCCGTGAGAAAAAGCCTTTGTTTGAAGGTCACCCGATACCTGCCGTCCACATTGTCTTCCTCAGGCGCCTCGCCGGGTCCTCCCACACTGTTGGTTGAGTCATCCAGCGCGTAATAACCGATAAATTCCCCGTAGCTCCGGTCATTTTTGCCATATTTCATTTTGGCATCAAAACCGATGGCGGGCCCGAATTCTCCACGGAAATCACTGCGGAATTTGCCCATGAGGGCACTGGTTGAACCGATGGGAAAGCTGTAAGCGGTGAGGAGGTAGGGGCCCCAACGGCTGTCATAGCCGGGCAGAAACTCGAACCCGGAATTGTTGATATTTGCCCAGATGAACGGAAACCAAAAAATTGGCACGTCTCCGACGAAGACGGTGGAGTTCACAAAAACAACACGGCTGTCGGTGTAGATGCGGATTGAGCGCGAACGGACGCGAAAATCCGGCATGGAGGAGTCATCGGTGGTGGCCGTGGCATCCTTCACCCGAAACTCTCTGCTGGAGGGCGCCTGGAAGGCGAAGGCATTAAAGAACAGAGGCTGCCGCGCTCCGGAGAACTCCAAAGCCCTCATCTGCTTGGTCTCCAAGTTGAAGAGGGCTCGCTGCCCGGTGAGAACTTCGCTGGGGGTGTAGAGGCGAATGTTGCCCACAAGCAGCACATCGCGGGTGTCCGGATTGTATTCGGCGTAATCACAATAGATACTGTAATCGCCGTAATGGATCTGCACGTTGTCGCGGGCCACCGCCACGCCTCCTTCGAAGCTGGTATCTCCATCCGCGGTGATTTCCACGGGGATGTCGCCGAAGCTGCCAAATTGGGCCACGGCGCAAGCCGACCCAGCCAAAAGGGCGATCAACGTGCGAAGGGCTTTATTTATCATAGGACCATGGCAGGCTATTTTCCTGATCCATGCTTGCAAGAGAAAAAGATGACTTTCCCATGTGCCGAATCCCGGAGTTAATAACCGACAAGCACAACCTGCCCCCAATTTCGTGAGAGATACCACAAAAATATTCCTTTTTCCGGACTGGAGAGCCAAAATTGGACGGTGGGATGTGGGCATAGCTCTGGTGGTTTTTTTGGCCGGATTCCTTCATTTTTCCCGTCATAATGACTTTCCTGCGCATTATCATCCGGATGAACCCAGCAAGGTGAGGCAGGTGAAGCAGGGGGGTTTCAATTTTAATCACCCCCTGTTACTGCTTCAGGCCACGAAGGTGATCCTTGGTCCCAGCGCGGCGGAAGAGAACCAAAACACCATCGTGCGGGCTGGGCGAACCGCCTCAGCGCTTTTTACGGCCGCAGCGGCGGCATGCCTGGTGTTGGCGGCAGCGCACCTCGCGGGACCCTTGGCGGCGGCGGCTGCGGGAGCGCTCCTGCTGGCCAATCATCAACTCTACGAACTGGCCCATTACATGAAGGAGGATGCTGCCCTCGCATTTGGGATTTGCGCCACCGCTCTGGCCTATGTGCGGTGTGCACGATTGCCGGGCGGGTGGGCCTTTGCCCTGCTGGGGGCAAGCTGTGCCCTTGCGGTTTCCGGCAAATACCTGGGAGCCCTTGTGTTGGTTTTTCCTCTGGCGCTGGTGATCGCGCAGAAACCGGGGCACCGGCTTCGTGCCAGCCTGATCACGGCCCTTGGATTTCTTGTGGTCCTGGTTGCCATCAACTTTCCCATGCTGGGTTCGTTGAAAGAATTTTCCGCAAATCTGGGAAGGGAGGTTGGCTTTGTTGTGGGGGGACACAAGGGCCTGACGCGCAGTGTGCCTCACGGGGTTTATGGGGCCGTCTTCCGTCATGCCACAAACCCCTTCCTTTGGATTCTGATCGGGCTCTTCTACGCGGGCGTGATCGCGTCATTTTTTCCCCGATTGCGGGAGGTCCTTCGTTTGCGCTCTTTGGAATGGTCGGTGGTTCTGCTGGCAGCCTTTCCCGTGGTTTATACGCTGATCCTTTCCTTCTCGCCCAAAACGCACCACCGATATTTTCTTCCTGTGACCTGTCTGGTGCTTTTGTTGGCCGCATTGGCACCATTTCTGTCACGGGCACGATGGGCCATCCCGCTGGGGGCTGTTTTATTCCTTGGTGCCCTGGGGTTATCGATTTCCCGAGCGCTTGTTTATGACCGGGGTTTTCAGAACGATGCCCGGCTGCGACTTGTGGAGTATGTGAATCGCGAGTTGCCCAGAGATGCGGTCATCGTGCAGGACAAACGAGTTGGCCTTCCGTCCCAAGGGGACCCAAGGTTTGAGGGATCAGGCATGGAAATTTCTCAGCGTGTTGATGACCAATTTTTTGCAGCAGATGCCGGGACTTTGTCAGAATTGCAGGCAGCGGGCATCCGCTATGTGGCGGTCTCCGAAGGCGACTATGGCCGGTTCTTTCTGAAAACTCACAAACCAAGAGCCGAGGAGGCCGGGGAATATGAACGCAGAAAAAAATTCTACGAAGAGCTTTTCTCGATTGGCACGTTGATCTGGGAGAGCCCGTCGGGACAGATGCAATACCTCCAACCTTCCATCAAATTATATCGCTTGCCGGAAGTTGATTCCCCATGACCTCGTCAAGCCCAACCAGCGCCCGCTTCCTGAGCGGCCTGCCCGTTCTTTCCTTCCTCAAGAACCCAGCCGTGCGGTTTGGTATCAAATACGCACTGGCCGGCACTCTGGCCCTTTATGTGGCGCTCTTGCTCCGTTTGGATATTCCGGGATGGTCGCTTCTAACGGTGATGGTTTTGATGCTGGCCCAATATGTTGGGGCGGTGGCGGAGAAGTCCTTTTTTCGGCTGATTGGCACGTTGGTCGGTGCCGTGCTCGGATATCTCATCACCGGAGCCCTCCAACAAAACCCCATCGCGTTCCTGATTGCGGTGGGAACGGTGGTTGCCATCTCCATCACGCTTTTTGGTCAGAGCCGGGCTCCCTATGCGTTTTTTCTGCTGGGACTGACCGTGGTGGTTGTGGCTTCCAATGGGATGGCCAACCCGGATTTTAGTTGGCAGGTGGCCCTCTCCCGTACCGAGGAGGTTACGGTGGGAGTCTTATGCACGATGTTGGTCACATCCCTCGTTTGGCCCCGATTTGCCGGCCAGGAATTTCGCGATAAAGTTTATGCAGAACTCCATCAGATGGGCGGGGAGTTTTATGACTTGGCCGCGAGTTTCCTGCAGGATGGCAATTCACCCAAAAGCCCGCCGGGAGCACGGATGCGCATTGCGGGGATGCGCACACTTTTAAATTTTGGAGCTCGCGAAAGCAGCCGATTCCGTCACCGCCTCCCAACGTATTCGGAAATCACCGTGGTCCTCGCCCACATGGCAGCCTCCATGGAACTGCTCCAGGAAACCCGCCACCTCGACACCAAATACCGTGTGGCCATGAAGGCTTTGATGGAAGAACTCGTGCAAGCCACCGTGGACACCTTCTCGGCATTATCCAAAAAGGACGATGCCGCCTGTTCTCGGAACCTTGAACGGATCCATACCGCCCGAGCAGAGATTGACAGTCAGATGGGGGAGCTCCGCAAAATCCATGACCTGGCCCGCACCATCCCGGCCGAGCGCGCTTTGGATCTTGGGGGTTGGCTGCTTGCGATTCAGGAAGTTGGCGAGGGACTCGAAAAACTCAGGGTCCTGCTTCTTTCGCTGCCAGATGATTCCATTCATTCCAAAGAGCCGATTGCATCAGCCACCGCCCCACTGGATCCGTTCTGGATTCGAAATGGCATTCGTGCCGGAGTCGCGGTCATGATTGGCCTGACAATTCAAAATTGGCTGCAACCTCCCGGCGGTTCAATGGTCACCCTTGCGACATTTGTATTTTCGGCCCTCACCCGCTTGTATCCCGGAGGCGAGGGGGACCGACGTGCCTTCCATTACGCGGCAATCACCGGCGTCTTGGGACTCCTCTATATTCCTGCCATGCTTTTGATGACACCGCTGCTTTCAGACTACATGGTGCTCAGCACGCTGCTTTTTTCGGCATTGTTCCTTTATGGTTTTCTCTCCTTCGGGATCCCGGGATTGAACTTTGGAATGCAGGTTGCCTTGCTCGCAATCGTTGGAACCGTCGGCCTCAACGGGCAACAACCGGTTGGTTTTCAAGACATCACTGGGGTCTATTTTGGGATCATGCTTGGCATCACGGTCTCGGCGATGATCCAGCGACTTCTGTGGCCGGTTCTCCCGCAATGGCAGCTCCGTGAACGTCTCCTGGAATGGATCTCGCATTGCCAGAGGCTCACCAGCCACCCGGCAATGCCATTCGAGACATGGAGGTATGTTCGGCTGGCATTGTTGCCCGGAGAAGTCCACGCGTGGATCGCGGTGATGAATAAAATCGACTGCCCACCTGCCGAGAGAGACCAACTTCGCCTCGCCGCTGAATCACTGGCAAGGCTGGCATCTTATTTACGCGGCTATGGAAAAGGGTTGGATGATCATTTGCCTCCAGAGAGCAAACCGGTGGTCACGGAGGGCCTGATCTCGCTCAAGCGGTCAATCCACACGGCCCTCTTAATCCCTCAATGCGTGCTGCTGGACCAAAAATTTCCAGCCACCGCACGAGAAGGCCTCGTCAGTTCCCGCGAGGCCTGGATCAAAACCTCAACCGATACAAGAGCCTCGCTCCTGGCCAAAGACTCCCCTCATGAACTTTCCATTCGCATCATGGGCCAATTGGATCGGGCCTTAAAATCTGCGGATGAAGGTCTTCAAACCATCGACAATTTTTGTGCCCTCACCCCTTCCAAATATATGGGGGATGGAATTTTGTAGCGGGAAAAGGGGCTCACGCCGCCTTGCGCTCGACGACCAAATTCAGCCGATACACGACTCCCGACGCGGCCAGTACGATCGCTGCGGCAACATACATGGGCAGGGAGGCGTAGCCGCCAAATTCTCCCTGCACGGAGAGCAGCAACCCCGCCGTGAGGGGGCCCAGAAACCTTGCTAGACTCCCGCTGGATTGCATCACCCCAAGCGCCCGGCCCTGCCACTCCGCCTCGGCGGATCTCGAAGCGAGCGCTGACAGGGTGGGCATCAGGAGGCTGTTCCCGATTCCCACAGCTGCCGCCGCCAAATACATCAGACCAAGATCATGCACCAATCCAAGCCCGAGAAGTCCCCCGCCCATAAAAAATGTCCCCGCAAATGCCAGGCGGGCCTCTCCAAATTTTTTGGTGAGCCGCCCGATGAGCCCCCCTTGAATTAAGACGCCCAACACGCCAATTCCAGCCAATAAAAAGCCAGTGGATTGGACTCCCAGCCCGAAACGCTTGAGCAAATAAAGGGCAAAGAGGGTCGTCATCATCGAGAATCCTGCAATCACCGCAAAGTAAGCGGACACGCTCCACACGAATTGTGATTTGTTGACGTGATTGAAGAGCTCCGGGAAAATCTTTCCACGGGCCGTGGTTGACCGTCCCGTCCGGCTCTCGGGGAGGAAAACAGACACAAACACAATGTTCATTGCTGCCAAACCTGCGGCGATAAACATGGGGGTGGAGTAGTGAAAAAGCCCGCTGGCCCAACCTCCCAGCGCCGGACCAAACACAAACCCCAACCCAAAAGCCGCGCCCAAAAGCCCCATCGCTTTCGCCCGGTTTTCAGGGCTCGAAATATCAGCCAAATACGCCTGCGCAACACCAATGTTTGCGCCTGCCACCCCCGCAATCAACCGTGCCAGAACCAACAGCGCCACCGAACCAGCCAGCCCCATCGTCAAATAACCCGCCACGGTGCCCACCATGCCAATCAACAACACTGGCTTGCGCCCAACACGATCCGAAAGCTTTCCCCAAAACGGCGCAAACAGAAACTGCATCAACGAAAAGACCCCAACCAAGACTCCAATCTGGATGGACGTGGCCCCAAAGTGTTCGGCATACAGCGGCAACACGGGGATCACGATCCCGAATCCCAGGATATCGATGAAAACCGTTAAAAAGATTGTCGCGTATTGGATTTGGCGGTTTTGCATGGGAGCGAGGCAATGAAACGACGGTTCGCCAAGAAAGCAAGCTGCGCTTTTAAATCACGAAAAACTACGAACATTTCTTGTGGTTTTTTGGGAGGAGGGTTATAAAGAAATCTCCTCACTCGAACTCATTCCATGCAAATCGCCGTTTCGAGTTTATCCTCATTGCCAAGCTACCGTTCGGTGGCCATTCCTTACGTCGTCAGCTTGCCTGATCCTGACACGAAGGTCACCCCGGATATGTTGCCGCATTCCTGCAAAAAATTGCTCCAACTGCGTTTCCATGACTTGGATGATATCGAGATCTTGGCGCCGGAATATCGCAAGTGCCTGGCGCCCCAGCCCTCGCACGTCGAAACGATCATCAAGTTTTTTGAGCAAATTGATTCCGCTGAAAGTGAGGAAATTGAGAATTGTGCGATTCTTGTCCATTGCGAGGCGGGTCTGAGCCGGTCAGCGGCCTCGGCGATCATTGGGCTCAGGACACTCGGTTATGATGATGCCACCGCGTTTAATATCATCACTCAGGCGAATCCCCTCTCCCTGCCAAATCGCAGGATGCTCCGGTTTGCGGACTCCATATTTGGCGACACGTCTCTCAGGGAGATCGCCGAAAAGCACCGAATCAAACAGTTCAAGATGGCGGGCTATGAAGATCCGGTGAAAGAGATTGAACGCAATCACGGCAGGTCCCTCCGGGCCTTCTTCATGCGGTTTTTTCAAAACTCAAACTTCGCGATCACCAAGCGCAAAAAGGCCTTCCACCAAAATTGGAAAAAAGCCCGCCTCCCCGACGAAAGTTAGGCCTGCGCCATCAGGGTTGCTACTCCCGCTTCTTGCGTCCCCTTAACCGCAGACTCACAGGAAGCCCGGGATATTCCCAACGCTCCCGAAGCCGGGCTGTCAGAAAGTTCTGATAGCTGGCGGGCAACAGGCGGGGGTCATTCACAAAAAGCAGAAAGGCGGGAGCCTCAAAAGGCCGGGGGTGATCGGTCAGCACTTGGGTGGCGTAAAGGATTTTTAGACGCCGGTTCGAGCGCATGGGTGGAGCCTGACGATCAACCGCCTCCTTCAGCAAACGATTGAGCTCTCCGGTTCCCACCCGCCTCGTAGCGTGCTGACGCACTTTTTCCACGGTCGAAAACAAACGGCGTACGTTATCGCCGGTCTTGGCAGAGAGAATCACCAGGGGGGCGTATGGCAGAAAAAACAACTCATTACGCACTTCGTCGATGTGATGGCGGAGCAGTTCTTTTTCATCGGTATCCCCATTTGCCACGAGATCCCACTTGTTCAAAGCCAGGATCGCCGCCTTGCCGGCTTTTTGGATGAGCCCGGCAATTTTTTTATCCTGGGTGGTGACGCCCTGGGTCGCATCGATAACCAACACGCACAAGTCAGCACGCTCAATGGTTTTTTCGGATCGCATCACACTGAAAACTTCCACCGAGGTGTTGTGTTTCGAGCGATGGCGAATCCCAGCCGTGTCACAAAACACAAATTGTTGGCCCTCATGTTCGAAGACCACATCCACGGTGTCGCGGGTGGTGCCTGCGATCTCGCTCACAAGGGTTCGTTTTTCGCCAAGAAGAGCATTCACGAGGGAGGATTTTCCCACGTTCGGACGCCCCACCATTGCCAGCCTGGGAGCGCGGGATTCCGAGACTTCCTCATCTGCAGTGTCTGCGGGAAGGGCCGCTTCGACCGCTTCCACCAAGTCATCAATACCAAGCCCGTGAGCCGCACTCACAGCCAGCACGGGCTCAATACCCAACCTGGCAAAATCAACCGTCGTGGATTCCAACCCCGGGTGATCGACCTTGTTGACCACAAGAATCAGCGGTCGCCGCGAACTGCGAAGCTGTTTTGCCAGTTCCGCATCAAGCGGTGTCGCGCCGGTCTGGGCATCCACCACAAGAAGCAGCACCTGCGCGCCCGCAATGGCCACCTCAGCCGCTTCTTTCGTGGGTTCGGCAAACTCAGGATCCGGCTCGGCGCCAATCCCCCCGGTGTCGATGATCTCAAACGGGGTCCTCCCCATTTTGCAAACAGCGGCCAGCCGGTCACGGGTCACCCCGGGTTGATCGTGCACAATCGAGATCATCCTCCCGGCCAGGCGATTGAAAAGTGCGGATTTGCCAACATTGGGTCGGCCAACAATTGCTGCGATTCTCATAAATTCTTTCTTTCAAAACCAAACATCTGCCCACGATGACCGCATCCGGCACAATCACAAGCACAGGAAACCAGCAACCTCACTCGCTGGCGGTCTGGGCCGAGGCTTTTACGGTGATAACATCATGGGGGGCAGCTTCTTTCTGCCCGGCAGGGCTCACACGGATGTAGCGGGCGTTGGCACGCAGGGTGGGCAGGTCGCGGGCTCCCAGGTAGCCCATGCCGGACTGGATCCCACCGATCAGTTCGCGCAGCACATCATCCAGCGGGCCGACAGATTCTTTGAGGGCCTCGATGCCCTCCGGTGCCGCCTTTGAGGTCACATCTTTTTTATCGTGCCCATAGCGGGCCGCCGATCCCTCCTTCATGGCCTCGCGGCTGCCCATGCCACGGTATTGTTTATACAGTTTCCCATTGATTTCGATAATACGACCAGGTGCCTCATCGCTTCCGGCAAGGAGGCCGCCGCAAATGACACCATCTGCCAGAGTGAGGGCCTTGACCATGTCGCCGGATTTCGTGATGCCACCATCAGCAAGGATCGTCACCCCATGTTTTGCTGCCGCTCTTGAGGCCACGTAGAGGGCCGTCATTTGTGGAATGCCAACTCCCGCCACAACACGTGTCGTGCAAATGGAACCCGGTCCCTGACCGATTTTGATGCAATTGGCCCCCGCCTCGGCCAAAAATGCCACCCCTTCCGCGCTGGTCACATTGCCTGCGATGAGTGTGAGGTTCGGGAATTGCCCGCGCAGCAGGCGCACGCTGTCTCCCACTCCTTGGGAAAACCCGTGCGCGGTCGAGACCGCCACGGCATCCACCCCCTCGTCCACCAAAAGGCCGACGTGGTTGACAATCCGCTCGGCATCAAGCGAACCATCGGGCTTGCGGTGTGAGGCGATCGCCGCCCCACAAAGCAGGCGAAAACGATCATCACGCGCTGGTTTGACAATGCGGGTGGCCTCGTCCTCAATGCGCTCAATATCGCTCAGCGTGAACAGCCCGCAAAGGCGGTCCTGATCATCCACAATCAGCAGCTTGTTGATGCCGATATGCTCGGTGAAAAACCGGTCGGCCGCCTCGATGGGAGCTCGTGTGATGCCGCTCTCGGGAAGAGTATAAACCGAGGAGCGCGGGGTCATGGCCTCATGCACACTGCGCTCGCGGTAGCGCTCTTTCACACAGCTGCCGGGGAGCAACCCAAGGAGATGGTTGTTTTCATCCACCACAGGAAATGAGCTGAATCGATAATTTTTCCGGGCGATAAGGTCAAGCACCTCGCTGATTTTTTGGTCGGCGGTTACCTTGATGGGTTCGCGAATAAAACCATGGATATGGTTTTTTACGCGGGCCACCTGCTTGACCTGGGCCTCATCGGTCATGTTGTAATGGATCAGCCCAAGGCCGCCATTGAGAGCCATGCGGATGGCCATCTTTGATCCTGTCACCGTGTCCATGTCCGACGAAAGGATCGGGATTTGAAGATGCAGCGAGGGGGAGAGCGAGACCGAAAGGTTCGCATCGCGTGGCAGGATATCCGAGTAGCAGGTCGCCAGCGAGATGTCGTCAAACGTGAGGCCGACAGGCAAATTGGCGGGGAAGAACGTATCGGCGTCCGGAAAAAAGGCAGTGAGGTCTTCCATGGGGAAGTTTCGCCGGAATGCCC
>JBGTAR010000220.1:0-5697 GCA_041749815.1 Terrimicrobiaceae bacterium | reverse complement strand
GCATGATCGGGTTCAAACTCGATACGGGACAGTTCGTCGGGGTCGAGCGAGGATTGCAGCGTGTGGTAATCGATGTTGTAGAGGTCTTGAAGCTCGGCCTCATCATCGATGGTGGGGGAATTGTAAACGATGACTTGGGCCTCGGAGGAGGGGCAAAGCACCAGGCGTCCGGGTTCAATGCGATAAAACGTGCGGGCTCCAATCCTGGAGGAATCTTCCGCGACGGTTGGCGGGGGGGATTCTTCCGTGATTGTTTCTTCCATGGTGAATTCGGTGAAGAGGAACTCTTGCGCTCAATCCCACAGGTGGTCAAGCCCGCGGCTGATCGAGTCAAAAAGTTGGTCGATTTCAGCTTTGGTGATAATGAGGGGTGGGGCCAGGGCAATGAGGTCCCGGATCCCGCGGACGATGGATCCCTCTTGTCGAACGAGATTGGCCGCGCGGATGCCAAGGTTGGCTCCGGGGAGGAGGGCGGCACGTCCGCCTTTGGGCAGGAGTTCGATGGCTCCAATCAAACCCACACCACGGATTTCGCCGACGGCGGGGTGACTGGCAAAAGAATGCAGTTTTTCTTGAAAATAGGTTCCAAGGTCCCCACGCACCGACTCCACGAGGCCGAGGGACTCAATGGTTTGAAGATTGGCAAGGGCCGCAGCCGCGCAACTGGGATGACCACTGTAGGTGAAGCCATGCGCAAAATATCCGCCTCCTGAAAGAGCGTCGGCCATCTCATCACTGAACATCGTGGCCCCCAGTGGGAGGTAACCACTCGTGAGGCCTTTGGCGAGGGTGATGATGTCCGGATCCAGATCCCAAAGGTTGCTGGCAAACCAGTCTCCCAACCGCCCAAACGCGGTGATCACCTCGTCAGCAACAAACAAAATTTCATTTTCCCTCGCCAGTTCCCGCAACCCAGCAAGATACCCGGGTGGCGGCACAATCACCCCGCCCGCCCCCTGCACTGGTTCTGCAAAAATGGCAGCGATGGTTTCAGGTCCCTCCCGCTGGATGGTTTTTGCGGTTTCTTCCAAACACCACTTCCCATAAGCTTCGGGATCGAGGGGAGAATGCGCGCCGTAGGGGTGCGGGCCTGGCACCTGCAAAAATCCTTCGAGGGGCAAATCAAACGGCTCATAACAGGTGGGCAGCCCGGTCATGCTTGTCGTTGCAAGGGTCACGCCATGATAAGCAAACGTGCGGGTGATGATTTTTCGCCGTCCAGATTCCCCGCGAAGCTTGTGATACGCACGAATCGCTTTCAGCGCCGTTTCATTCGCCTCCGATCCTGAATTGGAAAACATGGTCCGATTGATCCGGGGGGGAGCCTTGGCGCCTAGAAACGCGGCCACGTGCACCGGCGGCTCCGTCGTCGAATTAAAAAAGGAGGGATAATAAGGGAGGCGCTCCATTTGGTCGGAGACGGCCCTGACGATGGCCGCACAATTGTAGCCCACATTCACACACCACAACCCGGCCAATCCATCCAGAAGCCGACGCCCCTCGGCATCGATCAAAAAACAGCCGTCGCCTTCGACGATGACATGGGACCCCACGGAGTGCATTTGGGCGTGGTCTGTGAAGGGATGCAAATGGTGGGCCTGATCCAGGGAACGAACATCAGAGAGTAGTGTCGCAGACATATCCAAAACATACTCCTGCATCCCAAAGTTGGCCAGCGCGGACGCTGGGGGGGCAGAGAATATTTTCCGAATGATTTGGTAATATGTGCAATATAAGAAAAACTAATATATTGCTTGTTTGTGTGAATCTTGTCATGTTACAACAACAAAGTATGGAATGGTTACTTCAATTGATTCGGGGAGATTCGGTGGCTCAAACGATGGTGGTGGTGGGTCTGGTGGCAGCGGGTGGGATTGCCTTGGGGAGCATCAAATTCCGGGGGGTTGGCCTCGGGGTGGCCGGGGTGCTGTTTGTTGGCCTGATTTTTGGTCATTTTGGCGTCACAATTAACCATGAGGTTGCGGGATTTGTCCGGGAATTCGGGCTGATCCTTTTTGTGTACACGATTGGGATTCAAGTCGGGCCGGGCTTTTTTGCCTCTTTGAAAAAGAACGGAGCCCCGCTGAACATGATGGCTGCGGCGGTGGTGCTTTTGGGCGGGGCGCTGGCGTGGGCGGCCCATCGTTTTGCCGGGGTGGATCTGGCGGCTGCAGCCGGGCTTTTTTCCGGAGCCAGCACAAACACTCCCAGTTTGGGTGCGGCGCAAGAGGCGATTGCCGGACTTCCGGGTATCACCCAGGAAGCCCTTCGTTTGCCGGGGCTGGCCTATGCGGTGGCTTATCCGTTCGGGGTGGTCGGCATCATTGTCGCCATGCTGCTTTTGCGGGTCTTTCTACGGGTCAACGTCTCGAAGCAGGAGGAGGATTTTCGGAAGGATCTTGCCCGGGTGCATCCTCAGTTGAAGACCCTGCACATGCGGGTGACGAATCCCAATCTCGAAGGCTTGAAGCTTTCGAAAGTGCCGGGGCTTCATGGGTCGGGGGTTGTGGTCTCCCGTGTGCAAAGTCAGGGCAAAACCTTTGTGGCCCGCGAGGACACGCTTATCCATGTGGGGGACATCCTCCTGGCGGTGGGTCCTCCGGCCCCCGTGGAGAGCTTGCGCATCGTCGCCGGTGAAGTCAGTGATGTGGATCTTCGAAGCAACGCGGGAGAGCTTTCTGTCCGTCGGTTGATCGTGACCCGAAAGTCCGTCGTGGGGCGATCCCTGGCAGACCTTGGGCTGGAGTCCTCCCACAACGTGCGGTTCACCCGATTGAGCCGCACGGAAATAGACCTTCCTGATCCCTTGAACCGCCGTTTGCAGATTGGTGACACTCTCACGGTGGTTGGTGACGAAGCGTCTCTGGACAAAGTTGCCAGCGGGCTCGGAAATTCTCTCAAGGATTTGAACCATCCCCAAGTGATTCCGCTCTTTGTGGGCATCGTGTTGGGGGTTGTGCTGGGGAGTGTGCCCATCTTTTTTCCATCCATGCCGGCTCCCGTAAAACTCGGACTGGCGGGCGGGCCACTGGTCGTGGCGATCTTGTTAAGTCATATCGGCCGCATCGGATCGATGGTCTGGTACATGCCGACCAATGCCAATTTTTTACTCCGGGAGATCGGGATTGTGCTTTTCCTTTCGGTGGTGGGGCTCAAATCCGGAAGCATGTTTATGGAAACCCTCCTTGTGGGAGATGGGCTGCTGTGGCTGGGCTGTGGGGCCGTCATCACGCTGGTGCCGCTCCTCGTGGTCGGAGCTTTTGGAATCCTGATCCTCAAACAAAATTATCTGGAAACCATTGGCGTGCTGGCAGGAAGCATGACAGATCCTCCGGCACTGGCCTTTGCCAACTCCATCACCTCAACCCCCGCTCCCGCACTCTCGTATGCGACAGTTTATCCGCTCACGATGTTGCTGCGGGTGTTGACCGTACAAATTCTTGTGCTCGCCTTTGGCTGAACAGGCTCGACTCCAGAGGTTGTTCCCTTCAGTTTTTTTGCCTATGCAACTCCAAGAATGTGATCTCCCGGGGATTCCCAAACTCCGGAGCGGAAAAGTCCGGGAAGTCTTTGATGTCGGCGAGCACCTGCTCATCGTCACAACTGACCGCATCTCCGCATTTGACTGCGTGATGCCGAATCCCATTCCCTTCAAAGGGGAAGTCCTCACGCGCCTTTCGTCCTTTTGGTTTGAGAAACTCGATTTTGTTCCCAATCACCTTGTCTCAATCAACTTCGGGGAGTTTCCGAAGCGCCTTCTCTCGTTTCGTGAGGTGTTGGAGGGGCGGAGTATGTTGGTCAAAAAATGTGTCCCGCTGCCCGTGGAGTGTGTGGTTCGTGGATATCTTGCCGGTTCGGCATTTGAAGAGTATCGATCCACGGGAAGCGCCTGTGGACACGATCTGCCTCCCGGCCTTCAGCAGGCAGATCGTCTTCCTGAAACGATTTTTACCCCGGCCCGCAAAGCTGAAACCGGTCATGATGAAAACATCACATGGCGGCAATGCCGGGCTCTTGTGGGCGATGACCTTGCTTTGGAAATCCGCAAGGCATCAATTGACCTTTACGAACACGGCCGGGCCTGGGCGGCCACGCAGGGGATCATCGTGGCTGATACCAAGTTTGAGTTCGGACTTTGCGGGGATGAATTGGTTCTCATCGACGAGTGCCTGACCCCCGACTCCTCGCGCTTCTGGCCAGCCGATCAGTATCAACCCGGCTCAAACCCACCCAGCTTTGACAAGCAATACCTTCGCGATTATTTGGCAGGTTTGGACTGGGACAAAACGCCGCCCGCCCCGAACCTGCCCGGGGAGGTTGTGCAGAAGACCTCAGAGAAATATCAGGAAGCGCTGCGGTTGATTTCCGGATTGGTGGTGAGCGGGGAGCCTCAAAAATTATAGGTCTTATAAGTCCCATAGGACCTATAACTCCCACCTCTCCCCAAGGTCTCCCCCCAAGGTCTCCACTTGCACGCTTCACGCCGCGACCCCATACTAACGTCCCTTTTTTAATGTCATGAAAAACCAGACTGCCATCACGCCCACGCGATCCGAGGATTTTCCAGAGTGGTATCAACAGGTCATCCGCGCGGCGGATCTTGCTGAGAACTCCGAGGTGCGAGGGTGCATGGTGATCAAGCCATGGGGCTATGCGATTTGGGAAAACATGCAGGCCGCGCTCGACAAAATGTTCAAGGCGACCGGTCATCGCAACGCGTATTTCCCGCTGTTTATTCCGCTGAGCTATCTGGAAAAGGAAGCGGCCCATGTGGAAGGTTTTGCCAAGGAGTGCGCGGTCGTGACCCATCACCGCCTTGAAGTCCGTGATGGCAAACTTGTGCCCGCCGGGGAGTTGGCTGAGCCATTGGTGGTGCGCCCCACGTCTGAAACCATCATTGGTGCCGCCTATGCGCGTTGGGTCAAATCCTGGAGGGACCTTCCCATCCTGCTCAATCAGTGGGCGAATGTTGTTCGCTGGGAAATGCGCCCGCGCTTGTTTTTAAGAACGGCAGAGTTTTTGTGGCAGGAGGGCCACACCGCGCATGAGACCCGGGAGGAAGCCGAAGTGGAGACCATGAAAATGCTCCGGGTTTACGAAACATTTGCCCGGGAATTTTTGGCATTGCCGGTGGTGGTTGGTGAAAAAAGTGAAAGCGAGCGGTTTCCGGGGGCTGTCAGGACGTATTGTATTGAAGCCATCGTGCAGGACCGAAAAGCGATTCAGGCCGGGACGTCTCACTTTTTGGGCCAGAACTTTGCCAAAGCCTCAGACATCAAATTTCAATCCCGAGAAGGGTCCGTCGAGCACGCCTGGACCACGAGCTGGGGCGTGAGCACTCGCATGATTGGGACACTCATCATGGCCCATGGAGATGACGATGGGATCATCCTTCCGCCCAAGATTGCGCCAGCGCATGTGGTCATCCTCCCGATCACCCCCAAGGAAGAAACCCGCGAGGCCGTGCTCGAAGCGGCGCAAGATCTGGCCAGGCAACTGCGCGATCAGTCCTACGCCGGGGCTCCCATCCTTGTCGAAGTGGATACCCGCGATCTCGGGGGTGGCGTCAAAAGCTGGGAGTGGATTAAAAAAGGCATTCCTCTTCGTATTGAAATTGGTCCCCGCGATTTGGAGCAGGGCACGGTTGCGCTGTCCCGTCGTGATCAGCCTCCAAAATCCAAAACATTTCTGCCCATG
>JBGTAR010000219.1:0-12824 GCA_041749815.1 Terrimicrobiaceae bacterium | reverse complement strand
ATCGAGGAGCACATCAGTGTTCATAATGATGATCCAAAACCATTTATTTGGACCGCTAAGGCATCGGACATTCTCGAAAAAGTGAAGAGGGGGCGTCAAACCCTTCATAATATGCAATCTGCTTGACGGACTACACTAGTGGACTTCAACATCCTTTTCGCATGGCTGAACAAGGACAATGTCTGGCACTCGCAAGCCGCTGCATGGATTGCCAAGCAATACGCCAATGAAACCATGGTCCTCTGCGAGATTGTTCTTGTGGAACTCTATGGCCTGCTTCGTAACCCCATCCTTCTGGAAGAACCACTCGACGCACCGCAAGCTGTGGAAATCGTCCGCAGGCTGCGCTGTCACCCCAAGTGAAGCTTAATAGATTACCCCGGCACCCTCATGGAATCCGTGTGGGAAGCCGCACCCACGCCCGGAATTGCCCGCCGTCGCGTCTATGATGCCCGCCTTGCCGTGACACTTCGCCACCATGGAGTCTTGGAATTTGCCACAACAAACGTCAAAGATTTTCAAAACTTCGGCTTTGGTCGTGTCTGGAACCCGCTCTTGGATTCCTGAACTTGGGTTGAGGCCAAGCAAAGGAGGTTCCGTGGGGCGCTGTGCTAGAGCGGTTTAAGAAATATTTTATTGGCATTGCCGTGACAGGTGACACATTAGGTGCTTTAGCGGGAGCAGCGTGGCTGCATTTCGGTGTTGGCAATATCAGTAATGGAGCAGGACCTGATCCTCTTCCTTCCATCCCAAAGATTCCTTAATAATGCAGACACTTATTGAATTGATTGTTTTTGTTTTCGAGGTCTGCCTGATGGGTAATTTAAAAAAATTACGTAAGTATGTTGCTCAAAAAAGGCGACACTCCCAAAATAAATCATGAGCCGGGTTCTCGAAATGCTTCAGGAAGGGGAAAAGTTTGCTCTGTCGTTTTTGGTCGCGCATGTTGAGGATTGCTTTGCCTACTGGGATTGGTGGTGGAAAAATCGCGCAGGCTCGACAGCGCTTTCCAGGCCGGAAATTGTGGCAGATGAGGAGCCAATTCTGACCGAAACGGTAAAATCCCCTTGGGTGGACACAGTCACCCATTCTTCCCTTTTCGGAGAGTTTCTTTCCAAGGCCATTTATCACGGCATTTTACCGCTTGGCCAAGAGTGCCTACGCGCAGATTTTCACCAGAAGCTCGTTGCACACCTCGCATCCCGTTCTGTGGATCGTGAACAGCCTCTCATTGTGTTTGCAGGAGGTGGCTACGGGGCCGGGAAAACAAGCATTTTGGCAAGCACGAAGGATTGTCCGATTCTGGATCTACCTCAAGGGGTTCAGGTCGGCGTGGATGTCTTCAAGAAATTTTTGCCCGAGTATGAAATTCTGTCCCGATTGGGTGAGGGACGTGCCAGCTCCATTGTTCAGAGGGAGGCACGCGCTTTGTCGGAAGATTTGTTTGGTCTCCTAACGACTCTCCGTCGTTCCTTCACGTGGGATTCATCGCTCTCCAATTTTTCGGAGAGCATGAAAAAAATTGAGCACGCACGGAAACAGGGCTACCGACTGCATCTTGTTGGCGTTTCCTCTCCCCTCGAAGCAGCAATCGCAAGGGCCATGCACCGCGCGAAAGAAAATCGACGATTTGCGCATCCGGCATACTTTGTGGACTCACACCGAAAATTTGCCGCTCTTTTCGAGCAGTATTTTGATGTCTTCGACTCTGTGCAACTCTTCTGGAACCCATGGTTCCCCGGCGAAACCGTGCAGGATCCGCGGCTGATTGCAGAGAAAGGCACTGGAAAAAATATCCTTGCCGTGTATGGTGAGGAAGAGTTTAGTCAATTCCTTCTTCTCAGGCAAAACCAATGAAAATCGAAATAGTCGCCCAAAAAACCCGCACTTTGTCGGAACTTTGCGGCAAAGATCCGAACACCTTCGCTCGATTCATCCAGAAAAAAGATGCGTATCTAAAAGAGATGGAACTCTGCGCTAGGGAAAAAGCACTCCTTGCACGTCAGGAGAGTCTGGCTTGGGTTGCCTGAGAATTACCCTTCCCCAGGGTAGGCTTGATATGCCAGGTTCGAAACGAATCAGGCTTCACGGAATTTGAACCAGTTCTTTCCTTTACTAAGGCCGTGGTGTTGGATTTTCGAGGCGACACCAATATAACCACCTCGTTCAGCAGTGCCTTGGTGGCGACTCTATTTTGCCATTTCCCAGCCGATTTTCATAGGTTGGCCTGATTTCTGAGATCAGGACGTCTTTTTCCATGCGGCACAGAAATGCTTCAGGCCCATTGAGCATCATGAAGCTGTGCTTGCCGGTCACGGTTTCCGTGCTATAAAGACTCTTCACTCCAAAACCCCAACACAACTCATGGGCAGAATTTACTCCAATATCGTCGAAACAGTGGGCCGCACGCCCCTCGTCAAACTCAACCACGTCACCGAAGGCCTGAATGCCACCATCGCCCTCAAGTGCGAATTTTTTAATCCGCTTGGCAGCGTAAAAGATCGGATTGGCGCGGCAATGATCGAGGACGCCGAAAAGCGGGGCATCCTCACCAAGGACACTATCATCGTCGAGCCCACCAGCGGAAACACGGGCATTGCCCTGGCATTTGTTGCAGCCGCCAAAGGTTACCGTCTGATCCTGACCATGCCCGAAACGATGAGCGTCGAGCGCCGCACGCTCCTTGCCATGCTGGGAGCGAAGCTAGTGCTCACACCGGGAGCGGAGGGAATGAAGGGTGCCATTGCCCGCGCTGAACAAATTGTCAGCGAAACCCCCAACGCATGGATCCCCCAACAATTCAACAACCCCGCCAACCCGGCCGTGCATGCCCGCACAACGGCCGAGGAAATCTGGGAAGACACGGACGGAGCGGTGGATATTTTTATTTCCGCCGTCGGAACCGGTGGCACGATCACTGGCTGTGTCGAAGCCATCCGTCCCCGCAAACCTTCCTTCATCGCCATTGCCGTGGAACCCAAGGACTCCCCGGTGATTTCCCAAACCCTCGCCGGCCAACCAGTGAAGCCTGGACCTCACAAGATCCAGGGCACGGGTGCCGGATTTGTTCCAAACAACCTTCACCTGAAGGGCTCCAGCGGAGAGGACCAAATCACTGAGTGTATTCAGGTGAGCAATGATGACGCGTTTGCCATCGCCCGCCGCCTCGCAAAAGAAGAAGGCATCCTCGGTGGTATCAGCACCGGCGCCAATGTCTGGGCTGCCATCCAAGTGGCCAAACGTCCGGAAAATGCCGGAAAATTGATTGTCACCGTGGCCTGCTCGACCGGAGAACGTTACCTCAGTACAGCATTGGCGGAAGAAGCGCGGGCTGAAGTCGGAGGTTAAACCCATGGCCACCGAAGAACCCCTTCCTACGGACGAAAGAATTTACACCGACGAGAGCTTCGGCATCGAACTCTTCTGGGAAAAAAACAAAAAGGTCATCCTTCTGGGTGTCGCATCGATCGTTGCACTGGCCCTGGCGGTCGGCGTTTGGTTTTACCGTCAGCACATCACGGCAGAAGAATCCCGTAAGGCCTTTGCCGTCGCGGACAGCCCGGACGCATGGCGGGATCTGATTGCCAAATACCCGGGCTCTTTGCCTGCCGCCTCATCGCGTTTGCTCCTCGCGGAGTCTCTCCGGGAAAGTGGTGACCTCAAAGGCTCCACGGAGGTGTATAACGCATTCCTTGCCGAGGCACCAAAAACCAACCCTCTGCTAGGATTGGCCCTTCTCGGCCTGGCACAAAATGCCTCTGCAGCCGGCGATCAAGCCGCGTCTCTTGAAAAATTGAAAGAGGCGGCAGCCTCTTCCTCGAGCTACGGCGCAGAATTGGCGCTCCTCCTTGAAGGCCGCCAACTCACCGAGGCTGGCAAATACCAGGAAGCCCGCAAGGTCTACGAATCCATCCCCACCGAGTTTCCCGAATCGCTTGCCGCACGGGTCGCTCTCTCCCAACTCGAACAAATCGCCATCATCGACCCCACCCCTTCCAAAAAGGACTGATCCAGACGAATCAGCCCTGACGGACCACTTCCTTCAGGTCGGCACGGAGAGCAGCATAGCTGGTGTTGAAGGCCAGGATCCGGGGGTCGGGTGTCTGCCCACGGGATTTGCACCAAGCGGAGTAAAGATCCGGCCACCAATTGCGGTGTTGGGTCAGACCTTGTTCTTCCCAACTGGCCCAATCGACCATGACCTGGCTCCAACACCGGTCCCCATAGGCAATGGCTTCGCTGGCACTTGGCATGTCCGCCACATACCAATCCCGACCAATCCGGGCATGGAGCACTTCGTCCGCCCAGTCAAAATCCTGAAACGTCGTGGCAAGGGCATTGCCGGATTCCCGACTAATCTCCCATTCATGACGCTTCCCGGTTTTTGGCATGAGTCCCTGCTCGATAAAATATAACACCGCATGTCGCTCCTTGGCAGAAAGCTGTTCATTCAGACTGCGCGACCAGGTCGAGTTCACCATCACCAATTCACTCCAATCCAAGCCGAGGCTGACAAAACCGGTCTCACCCATCATGGCATGACGGGCCTCATCCCAAAGTTGACGGGTCATATCCCGGTAGTATCCCCAGGGTTTGCCGGATGTCTCGGTGATGATGCTGGACATCATTTCTGGCACATCAATCTCCCGAAGCCGTTTGTAGAGCATCATGAGGACCTTGGCGTCCGGGGGTTGTGTTTCATCATAGAGGAAAGCCTCGGCATTCACTCCCATGTTGTAAGGATCGGGGAAGCGGGCGTCCCGCCTTGGGGTGCCGTCATAGACAAAGGGGGTTGAGGAGTAATAACGCATGGGTTCGGTGCCCTCAGTTGACTTTTCTGATCCATCCAGACCACCCGAGGCCGCGAGTAAGATGTCCAGGAGGTTCAGCCACTGGGCGGACTCCCGGCGTTGAGTGGGGGTGATCAGAGCCTCAACGACTTGAGCCCCATAGTCACAGATTCCTTCAAGGTCCACCAAAGCCAGCTTGCAGAGCCGAATGGAAGGAGCATCGGCCAGGGGATGGCTCTCGGACATGTATTTCAACAGAATATCCCGAAGAGCGGGAAAGGCCTTTTCGTAGAGCCCAAGCACACGCTCCTCGGTGGAAGGCGTGCCAAGAATCTCATCAAAGAAAACCCCCATGGCCGGGTGCGGGGTTTTTTCCAAACCGAGGGGCGGCTCTCGCATTTCGCCGATACGGGTTCGAAAATTTGTGTCATTTTCCGCCGCCAAAAAAGCGTGATGACTGAACGCCATTTTTAATTCGTAGAGTGGCTCCGCCGCAAGATGCGCGATGCAGATCTGATGGAGCCGCCAGAAGCTGAAATGAAAACGCTTCAGCCTCTTCACGCATTCCTCAACCGACAGACCCGGCCGGGACGCCTCCTCAAATGTGCAAAGACCAACCAAAGGAGGCAGTGGCAACCGGGGAGCGGGAGGGAGAGTGGATTTCATGAACGCTTTTCTAGCGCAGCCAGGCAACTTGTGCCTCCTCGATTTTGGCACATAATGATATTATTTTGTTACTTTAAGGACTATTCATTATTTTTCTATCATGAAGCCCGCCTATGAAGCCCCACTTTTCCAAAAGGAGGGGGCCTCGTTGGTGGCCTTTGTGCGGCAGGAAATTTCCTTCCCATGGAATTGGCATTACCACCCGGAGCTTGAGCTCACCTGGATCTGTGAGGGGTATGGCCGTCGACTCGTGGGGGATCATGCCGCCCCCTACCAGACCGGTGAAATTGTGTTGCTCGGGCCGAACCTCCCGCACACATGGATCTCCGACCCCAAAAGCCCGGCCAACAGAGCCATTGTTGTTCAGTTCCATGCTCTCCCAAGAGAGCTGATGGCTTGTCAGGAATTCTCCCGTATTGGCACGCTTCTGAATCAGGCCGCACCCGGACTTCGGTTTTTGACGTCCAAGCCCCTGGAAAAACTATTGAAAGCCCTTACAGAAAAGTGCGGTCTGACTGCGTGGCTGGGACTGATGGAAATCCTGGACCATCTTGCCTTGCAAGGGGGCGAGGTTCTGTCCTCCCGCCGCTACCGGCACGAACGTTCCTCAAAGCTTGTCAGTCGTTTGGAGCGGGTGATCCGCCACATCGACGGTCACTTTCGAAAAGAATTGCCCCTCGCCGAAGTGGCACGGATTGCGGGACTCACGCCGAGTTCCTTCTCCCGCGTGTTCCACAGGATGACAAATCAAACATATGTCACCTACCTGAATAATTGCAGAACCCGTGAGGCCTGCCGTCTGCTGATTGAAACCGACCGCCCCATCACCCAGGTGGCTGGCGATTGTGGATTCGAAAATCTCTCCAACTTCAACCGGCGATTTCGACTAACGAACCAAATGACCCCCTCCGAATTCCGACGCATTCATCTCCCCCTTTGAACCCAGAGGAGTGAAGTTTTCGGTCGTCCGAATTCTTAAAGGATGATGCGGCCCTGAAAAACAAAGTCAGCCGGGCCGGTGAGGGTCACTTCTCGGAAATCGGAATCCACGGATTGGAAGGTGACATGGAGGGTATCTCCTCCGCGGACACGGACTTGGACAGGACTGCTCACACCATGAGTTTTTGCATGGGCTAGCGCCGAGGCGACAACGCCCGTGCCACAGGCCAGGGTTTCACCCTCCACACCACGTTCGTAGGTGCGAATGGCCAGATGGCCGGGGGCCAGGACTTGAACAAAGTTGGCGTTTGTGCCGTTGGGAGCAAAGACAGGGTGGTAGCGCGTGGCGGCCCCCTCAGCCATCACGTCCACCTCATCCAAATGATCAACAAAAATCACGGCATGCGGCACGCCTGTGTTGACAAAGTGAACCTCACGCAAATGTCCGACGAGATCGAGCGGACGCGGCTCCTGCCAGGAATGGGGATTGCTCATTTGGAGACGGACATCTCCACCCTGCAATTGCGCCTGGATTTCTCCGACAGGCGTTTCGAAGCGGATCGAGTCGCTTTCGAGGAATTGACGGGAGAATCTGGCAAAACACCGCGCCCCATTTCCACACATCTCGGCTTCCCCGCCGTCGGCATTGTGATACCTCATTCGAAAATCAGCACTGCCAACTGCCGGTTCCACAAAGAGGACGCCATCCGCACCCACACCACGATTCCGGTCACAGAGCCGCGCAATTTGTTCGCACGAAAGCGCCAGTGTCCCCTGCCGGTTGTCGAGCATCACAAAGTCATTGCCTGCGCCGTTCATTTTCCAAAAATCCAATTCCATGGTTGGGATATAGCAGAGGGAGGGCCTTGGCGCGAGCGGGAAGACGCGAAACGGCGACTTTGGGCTTGATGAAAAACACGTGATCTAGATCAAATGATGGCAGGAGGCCGGCCCCAAAGAACCTGCCCTCACACTTTGAAAAAACAACAGGCCCGTTCGCGGAAGTGTCTACAGGCATTGCCAACCGGGCGCCTCCTGTGAGAAACTGCAACGCGTTATTGTCATGACGCCATGAAATTTTTTACCCGCTACAGCCGACTAAAGGAACGCGTGCGATTGTTAGAGAAGTATGTGGATCAGCTAGGGAAGTCCCATCAGACGCAGCAGATTCATTTTGAGAAACTCCATGCCAATAGTCAGGACAGGTTTGATGGGATCCAGATCAAATTTGACCACTTGCACGAGGAAATACGCTCCTATTCCGTGGAAATCGCGCGGCTGAGAGAGCAGGCCCATATCTTTGAAGAAATCACCCTGGCGAGTCCCCTGCGGCCCGCGGGAGCCGCCGCGGCCCAACTCAAAAGCCCCTGTCTGTCAGTGATTCTGCCGACTCACAACCGGGCCCAATTTCTTCCCGATGCCATCGCCAGCGTTCAGGCCCAGGAGATGGAGGATTGGGAGCTGATTATTGTGGATGATGGAAGCACAGATCACACCCGGGATGTGGTGATGCCTTTTCTTCAAGACAAACGCATTCGATACATCGTTCAGGAACAATCGGGAAGTGCCAGTGCCCGCAACCGGGGGATCCAAGAGTCGAAAGCTCCCCTCCTTGCCTATCTTGACAGTGACAATTTCTGGTATCCCGAGTTTTTGCAGAAGGCCGTGGATTGCCTGGCCACCGAGCCAGACGTGGATTTGGTTTATGGGGCCATGGTTATTCCCCAACCTCAACCCCAACCAGCACCCATCCACATTGTTTGGAGGCCGTTTCTGAGGGAGAAACTTCTTAATTTGGGTTTTATCGATACCAATACCATGGTGCATCGAAGAACTCTGGTGCAAAAATATGGGGGATGGGATCCTCAAATCGATCGCATGCAGGATTGGGAGCTTGTGCTGCGGTATACGGAGGAAAAACCTGCCCACCGCCTGCCGGTTTTTGCGGTGCACTATCGGGTCGTCGATGAAAATCGTATCACGCTAAAACACACTATTAGCTCCTCGCTACTTGCCATCCACAAAAAGTGGTTTCCACCGAAGGATCTCACAACACGCCCGAAGGTTCTCTACGTGATCTGGCACTACCCCCAACTCAGTGAGAGCTACATCGAAACCGAAATCCGGTGCATGCAACGTTGGGGGGTCCATGTGGAGGTTTGGCGCACGGCAGATGGGAGGTCCACCTATCCGGTGAGTCTGCCCATCCATGACGGCACTCTTGCCGAGGCCATTACCGCCTGCCAACCGGATGCGATCCACCTCCACTGGCTGAGCTTTGCAAAATCACAAATCAAAGACCTGACAGGGTTCGGATTGCCGATCACGCTGCGGCTGCATGGATTTGATTCGTCCCCCGAGGGGCTTGCCGATTTTCTTTCCCACGAGGAGGTGACCGCGATTTATGCCTTCCCGAATCAAATTGCCAGATACGGAATCTCAGACCCCCGTCTGAAATCAACGCCGGCAGGATTTGATTCCACGCTTTTTCTCCCCAGCCAACAAAAGGACCGTCGTCTGGTTGTCCGCACGTCCGCTGGAATACCCAGCAAAGACCTTCCGCTATTTTTTGAGGCGGCCCGTCGCCTTCCCGAGTTCCGGTTTGTCCTGGCGGTGGTCACCTGTTACAAAATGGAGTCCTATATTCAGGAATTGCTGGCCATTCATGAATCCATGGGTTCCCCAGTGGAGATCCGGCTCGATGTGCCCCGCGAGGAGGTTGCCAATTTGTTGGGAGAGGCCGGGATTTATGTTCACACGCTCCGTCTCCCCGGAACAGAGGGTGGCACTCCGGTTGGTCAACCCGTCTCCATCGCAGAGGCAATGGCCACAGGATGTCTGTGTTTTGTGAGGGATTTTCCGAGTTTGGTTGAATTCACAAGGGGGTTCGCTGTCACCTATAAAACCGTTGAGGATCTGGTTAAGAAAATCCAAGACACCACTCTTTGGAGTGATTCGGAGTGGGGAGACGCCCAAAGGATGGCCAGCGATCATGCGTTTGGGCATCATGCCGACATTGTTGTGTACCGCGAGATGTTCATGGATTGGGCGACTTCCAAGTAGCCCAAAACAGAGTGGGCGCCGAGATATTTTCGCTTTGTACCGATGCTGATACGCAAGATCCACTTCATCACTGATTTTTCGGGGTTGCGGTTTTGAATGAGATGGAACCAATCCCTTCTGGCTGGTTCAGAGTTTGAGGCGGTTCGGGGAAGGCTCTCACGGAGACACCAAGACACGGAGGCGGGAGGGTTTTCTCTGTGCCTTTGTGAGCTTTGTGAGGAACGGGTTGGGGGCCAATGAACAGGTCAAGCCGCTCCCCCTGGGAACGCTGGCTTCCAGCCGGCAATCCTTCTCTGCCTCCAACACTTCTGCTTGTTTCGGAGTTTGAGGCGGTTCGGAGAGGGTTCTCAAGGAGACACCAAGACACAGAAGCGGGAGGGATTTCTCTGTGCCTTTGTGGGCTTTGTGAGGAATGGGTTGGGGGTCATTCGGTTTGCAGCGATTTGGTCCATCGGCTTAGGCCATTCGCCAGATCAAAATCGAACCAGCCAAAAGCAGCAGGGAGACGACGAGGATGCCGACGGCCATCCGTCTCCAGAGTGGTCGAATAATCGCAGAGATGGCCGAAGTAAGGATGCTTAAAATCAAGCCCGTGGCCGCAATGAGCGTTCCTATGGCAAAATTGCGAACGCTTTGCCAGCCATCAACCGCTGGTGCCCAAAATGCAAAGATGACTCCGACGACAAAGACACACAGCGAGCAAATCGATATCTTCAAAAGCGTCGGCATAATGTTCATTCATCTGGCCTACCGCCAAGCTTGGCTCAGCGAGAACGGGCGGGCACTCAGATGGCGTATGAGTGGGAGAACGGACGGTCGTAATCGAAACGCGTCAAGGCTAGGGGTTACCTGCCGCGCCTTCGGCTGTCTTGGACTCAGGGATTTCGATAAATGCAACAATGGAGTCAGAGTTTACCCATGCTGTGTAAGTCTTTTCGTTTTTTACGACTTTCCCTGGATCATCTTTTGATCTTTCATTTTTGAAATTTGAAAATCGGATTTTGACCCACTGACCCGATTCAGCAATGACAGTAGAAGATCCTTCAGGAAGTTCGATACTTGTCATCGGGATCACGGGAGAAAACGCGATAACATAAGAGGTGCCGATTTGATACGGCTTTCCCGTGATCTCCGTTTGTGGAACGATTTTCTGCTCGGGGGGAGTCGATGCAGGTTCAGCAAATGCGCTGAATGCCAGCGAGAATGTTGTGACGATTGCGATGGTGGTTTTCATAAAACTATAGCTGAATACTGTTTTCGTGTCCCCGGCGACATAAATCCGACAAATATCGCCCGAAAGGCCAGGCTTCGTCTGGGGTGTTGCTTGGAGGGTTTTGTAACGTCATAGAAACCCCCGCTCAAGGAAAAACAAGATCGGTTTTTTGCCTGCATAGGCATGAGAAAAGAATGTGCAGGGTGCGGAAAATGGTGCGTTTCGTAGCTTCTATCATGAGCGAAGGTGCTCTTTTCCTATTGCCGATTGAACCGCCGAATCATCACGGCGTCCAGCCCGGCATCGAGGCAGCCTGCCTCACCCAGTCAACGACGCGAGCTTCGTCGACATCTTCGCCCTGGCGTATATCGATCCAACGTGCCTCCTTACTCTTCGGTGTTCCACCTGGAGGAATGGGAACCAGGAAAGTGCCTTTGAAAAAAGTGATCTTCACATACTTCGTAAGACAATGGACTCCGAGAAACCACCCCTGCCCTTCAATGCCATAAAATGGGTAATTCCATCTTACCGCCTTGGACACATTGGGAATCTCACGAGTAATCAGAGAGTCAATCCACACCCCGATCTCGTGCTTCCACTCTGGCATGGCCGCAATGTATTCCTGAACGGGCGCGTCACCGTCTGCCTTTGCTATTTGCGGGTTGCCCCCGGAAAGCAAAACGGAGGATTTTGGCTTTGTTGATGAGGATGTTGGTTTCATGGGAGGCTTTATTTTTTTGACGAACGTCCCCAGTCAGAAATCGCCGCTAGCTTTCGGAATGGCTCCTGCCCGCGAAGAGGAGTCAGCAGGAGACATGCCGACAGTCCCGAAGGGACGGCGATTTGCTGGAATGGCATGTTCGGATTGTTCATGTCGAAATCCACTTCACCAACAAGATCCACGCATTGCCCTCTTCGCCGAGGATGACTTGCAGATAATCTGAATCAATTCTGAGTTCCAGCTGTATCTTGATCTTCATGGATTCTGGATTCCACCAGGTTAAACCGTTGGTCAGTGATTCGGCTGCGGCTGCCGATGTCCCAGCTATATGCTCGATCTGCTGTGCTACAGCCATGACATCCTCCTGGGGAATTTGAATCTTTGCAACGAAAGCATCGTCGATCCCGGATCCCTGATAAAACATATTGAGGCCGCGAGCACCGGAGGGCAGCGAAAGTCCAGAGCACTGTTCCACAGTCTCCATTACCTTTGCATCAAACTTGGAGGCATCAAGGGTGTAGTCGTCCCCGAAATTGAAGTCAGCGAAAGCTTGGTAAGCACCCTTCATCAATAAAAGACCTCCTGCGGCAAGGAGCCCGAGAATACCAAGGAGTCCGCAAATTAAAAACGGTCGCTTCATTTGTTTTCCGTCCCCGATCAGGAATCGCCACTTGCTTCTGGCATGTCTCCTGCCCGCGAAGCGGGATCAGCAGGAGACATGCCAGAAGTCCCGGAGGGATGGCGATTTACTGCATCGGCTCGATAGAATTTTCTTTTTGCAAAACGGTCACGATACGGAAGGTATGAAATCGTG
Organism: Terrimicrobiaceae bacterium; assembly: GCA_041749815.1. GTDB lineage: Bacteria > Verrucomicrobiota > Verrucomicrobiia > Chthoniobacterales > Terrimicrobiaceae > JAJTZA01. The sequence continues at coordinate 618 of JBGTAR010000219.1, read as the reverse complement.
AAGATCAACGCACCTGTAAAACATTGTGCAGCGAAAGCACCGGCCTGCTGTCCTGATCGAGCAAGAGTCACGAAAAATATCGTGCCTGAGAGAAACAGAAGAATGAGACTCCCATAATAGTAAAATTGCGCCCTCGGCTTCTGCCGAAAGAAGAACACAATCGAAAGAAGATTTGTAAATGCCAGGAGTGTAATCCAAATGAACCAGGCAGTCTGGATCGGATTTTGAGACGAGTTGAGATATTCAGATGTGAATCGCGCAAATCCGAAAGAAATTCCAAATGCGAGCCATATACTGGCGATGACGATTGATGTGGGAGGCATATCTTCTTCTACGTCAAAGTCCTCTCACACCTGCCCGAGTGCGGGGCTTCGACTGTGGGTTGAGGGTTGAATTGCCATGGCGGATCGAACTGGTGGCGGGGCAGGTGTTGAGAGCGACGCCGTTCGGCTTATTTTCAATACACATTGATATAGTGTAAGCGTCACTTCTAGCACATCTACCCGGAAAGGTAGAACTGCCATAATCTGGATTGATGACAGATCTACAAAGTTCGATAGAAGTTCTCAAAGTTGACGTGGCAGGGCGGGTGATAACGCCCAAGGAGAAGCGGGAGGA
>JBGTAR010000218.1:0-13322 GCA_041749815.1 Terrimicrobiaceae bacterium | reverse complement strand
GTTGAAGGAGGTCTGGGCATGGATGAACTCCTTGCACTTGTCGGCATGCATTTTGATCCGACCTTTGGTGCCTGTGCTGTATTTGCGCGGTTCCATCCGATTGTTTGTCGCCCTCCGCGAAAGTCGTGTCGAATCATTTCGATTGTTGGCTCGGGCCACCAAGGCTTCACAAAAAGAATATCGCTGACATTTCGCCAGGACGCGTTAAGCCAGTGAAGAGACCATGATCCCAAAATCCTCCATCGATGCAGGCTTCGCCAAAATGGGACTTGATAGCAGCAAGCGTCATGTCTTCCTCTGTATCGGACCAGATTGTTGTCAAAGCGATGAGGGGCTTGCGTCGTGGGAATTGCTCAAAGCAGAATTAAAAACACTCGGCATTCCGGTCATGCGAACCAAAGCAGCATGCCTGCGGATTTGCCTGGGGGGACCATGGATGGTCGTCTATCCGGATGGAATCTGGTATGGAAAGGTCACCACGGAACGCTGCAAGCGCATCATCCATGAACACCTCCTGCACGATCGGCCGGTTCTGGAATGGATTGAGCGGAGTCATGTTCTTTCAGGTGACTGGTGATTTCGTTCCAGCTCTCTGCGACTCAGCGACTCTGCGGGAGTTTTTCTTCTGCTATTTATCTTTTTAGGTTCAAACGTCGAAAGTCGTTCCGACTTCCGCTACGGCTTGAGCGGGTTTTTCCTGCTGGGCCATTTTCCGGTCAAACCGTTTCGCCGTGTTGGAGTATTTTGGGTAACGGCTGACATGGGATTCATCAGGTCGAAAACGCCAGTGTTTGTAGGACCATAACCAGGTTTCGGGGCGCTCGTGGATGTGGGGTTCGAGGGCATCCCAACAAAGCTGGGCAATGTCCTTGGGGGTGGCGTCCGGCGGGTATTCCAGCGGATCGAAATAAATCATGTCATATCCCCCACCGGCACGCGGGAGGCACTGGCAGGGAACAATTTTGGCGCCTGTGTGGAGTGCGAGTGCGGCGTGGATTTTGGTGACGCAGGTTTTGAGGCCGGAGAACTCGTTGATGATGACACTGGCCTCCTTGGGGTCGAGATTCAGATCAATGGCCGCGCAGAAATATCCTCCGGCTTTAAGATGTTTGAGCATGAGAGCAATGGCGCGTTCCTGGGGAATGATTTGATTTCCTGTGCTGCTTCGTAGCCAATCGAAGTGAGGACCCAACAACGGGTTTTTCAGATTCTGGGCCACAATAATTCCAGGTCCACAAAAGAATGATGTTGTTTGCCCCAGCCATTCATAATTCAAGGAATGCAAGCTCACGTAGATGCACGGCTGGCCGGGGGGAGTCCCCGGTAGTCCACGAATCTTGAAATACTTGCTGACAACCGATGCGTTGAGGTTCGGCGACCAAAACAGATCCAACATTGTCCGTGCAAAGTTCTGATAGCTGGCTTTGGCGATGCGGCGTTTGGCAGCGGGGGTTCGGGAATTCCCGAAAGCGGCGTCAAGGTTTTGCATGGCCACCTCGCGGCCCCGCGAATCGAAATAATACACGACCGCCCCGAGCGGTTTTGCAGCCTTCGCCAACCACAGGAACGGCAGCAACCGCACCGCCCATCCGGCAAGGCGCAGCCCCCAATATTCCAAGCGGTGGCGGACAGTCGCAAAGGCCGTTGCGGCTTGCCGTCCGGCCGTTTTTGATTCGACCATCCACCACTTTCGGGGCAAAATGTCATCCTGCAATCGATATTATCACAATGTTGAAATTCCTTATGAGTATTCTTCTGAGTTCCTTGGTGGCCGGATTTGCGGCCGATCCCAATGAAATCGTGTTGCGCCAGATTTCCAAGATGCCCACCGGCGGGGGCTATGCCACCACGCGTCAGGCCCATGAGGTCCTGTCAGCCTCCGCACAGATTGAAGCGGCAGGGGTTGTGATCCGCGCAGAAAAGGCCAAACCAAGTTACTGCTCGGGCGCAACGTATTTGGTGTTTTTGAAAACGTTGGGGGAGTTGCAGCGGTCATCTGGGCTTCAACTCTCCGGGAATCAATGGCAGGCACTGCTTCCTGCGGCCCTGCCAGATGGTGAAGGAATCTGGGGGCGATGGAACGCCAACGGACCGGGAACAGCCCGGCTTTTTTATGAGTTGGGGATTGGTAAAAATTTCACATCATATGACGAGGCGCGTCCGGGAGATTTTATGAAAATCTTTTGGACGAATGCGGTGGGCAAACTTGAGCGCGGTCACTCCGTGATTTTTCTTGGAACCGAGGAGGTCGATGGCGTCGAGCATGTTCGTTTTTGGTCAAGCAACAAGCCGGGCGGCTATGGAGAAAAATCCGTGGCCCGCTCAAAAATTGCCAAAACCATCTTTTCCCGCATTGAAAATTGGCAGAACCTCACACGACTCCAACAACTCCCCCAAAGAGATCCCTACCTCGCCGGACTGCTCATCAATGAATCAAGCTTTGCGGAGGCCTGTCGCCTGACCGGGGCAAGGCCCTAAAATATTTTCACCGTTCCCCGATGGATTCCTGAAGCGCCGAGGCGATTCGGTCTGCGAAGCCATTGATGAGGTTTTCCTCCCGGCCTTCAATCAGGAGGCGAACTTTGGGTTCCGTGCCGGAATAGCGCAGAAGAACGCGTCCACTGCCTTTGAGTGCCGATTCGGTTTCCTTGAGGAGGGACTGCACGGCAGGAAGTGAATCCAAATCGGGCTTCTCACGGACACGGAGATTCCGTTGGGCTTGAGGGTATTTTTTGAGAATCTTTTTGAGTTCGGAGAGGGGTTTGCCACTTTCCACCATGACACGGAGGATCTGCAGGGCGCTGACGATACCATCTCCCGTGGTGGCAAAATCGCGAAAAATCATGTGGCCGCTCTGCTCGCCACCGACGTTCAGCCCTTCACGCATCATGGCCTCAATGACATAGCGGTCCCCGACATTCGTACGCAGGACACGCCCCCCATGTTCGGCCAAGGTCTCGTCCAGGCCGAAGTTGCTCATGATGGTTGAAACCAGGGTCTCGCCCGCAAGGCATCCACGGCTCAAAAAATCCGTGGCCGCAATGGCGAGGATTTCATCACCATCCACCAACTCGCCGTTTTCATCACACAAAAGAACACGGTCCGCATCGCCATCATTTGCCAAACCCACCTGAGCCCCGCTTTCACGAACCAATCGGCAGATTTCCTCGGGGTACGTGCTGCCACATTTGGCATTGATATTTGTGCCATCCGGTTTGTTGTGGCTCACGGTGATTTTGGCACCGAGCTCCGTCAGAATGCAGGGGGTGGACTTGTAGGCCGCACCATTGGCACAATCCACGGCAATGTGGAGGGATTCCAAGGTTTGCCCTCTCGGAAAGCTCTGCTTGGCAAATTCCACATAACGGCCAAGCGCATCGTCGATCCGTGTGGCTTTGCCGATTTTTCCTGCCGTGGGACGGATATTTTCGATCTCACCACTGAACACCAGGTTTTCAATTTTGGATTCGACCTCATCATCAAGTTTGTAGCCATCATGACGGAAAAACTTAATGCCATTATCCTCATACGGATTGTGGGAGGCAGAGAGGACAATTCCGGCATCGGCTCGAAGCGAGCGAGTGATGTAGGCGACGCCGGGAGTTGGCAAGGGGCCAATAATGAGGACATCCACACCGAGGGAGGTGATTCCTGCAACAATGGCATTTTCCAGCATGTAGCCAGAAAGACGGGTGTCCTTGCCAATCACAATTTTTGGGCGGCCTCCGCCCACGGGTGGGCGGCCATGATTCGCAAAAATATGCGCGGCAGCGCGGCCGAGCTTGAGGGCGGTTTCCGCGGTGACGGGTTCAATATTGGCCGTGCCACGCACGCCGTCCGTTCCAAAAAGTTTGCGGTGATTACTCATCGAAGACTTTTGGAGTTCCATGCCGGACCAATCCGGGGATCACGCACCTGGGGGTTTAGCGGGAGGTTCTGCCGGATGAGATACCACAGGACGCTCGCGAGAATCAGGCACGCGAGTTTGGCCCTCCAGTCGTCGAGGATGATCTTCTTGAAGAGGTTCATTGGCAAGTAGGCTTGTGAGGATTTTTCGAAATTGGTCGGGCTTCAAATTGCGCTCAAGAGTCCCGCTGTGACAAATGGAAATTTGACCTGTTTCCTCGGAAACCACAATAGCAACCGCATCGGACTCCTCAGTGACTCCCAGCGCGGCCCGGTGGCGCAAGCCCAGATTCCGGTCAAGGTCTTCGCGCTGGGTCAGCGGAAAGATGCAGGCGGCGGAAACAATGCGGTCATTGCGAATGATGGCCCCTCCATCATGGAGCACCGTTTTGGGATGAAAGATCGTCAGGACCAATTCCTTGGAATATTCCGAATCGAGGGCGACCCCGGTTTCCGTGATGGGGCGCAGCGAGATGTCGCGTTCAATGGCGAGCAAAGCCCCGAGGCCCTTGCTGGAGAGTTCAAAGACACTCTCCGAAATGGCTTCGATGGTTTCTTTTTTTTCAAAGGCCGATCCAAAAAACGGATGACTTCCCAATTCAGTGAGTGCCCGGCGGAGTTCGGGTTGAAAGATCACCACGAGGGCAATCGCCAGAAACACCGAGAGGCTGCGCAAAAGCCAGCCAATCACCACCAAGTTGAGCAACTGCGACACAAGGGTCAGGGTCAGAAAGATCAAAGCCAACCCGATGAGGATGCGTGCGCCATAGGTCCGATGAAGATTCCTGTAGGCAAAATACAGCACGAGCGCAATGATCAGGATCTCAACCCCCGACGTCCACGTTGCAGCAAAAAACTCCAGAACAGACTTAATCATTGGACTGGCCGTGGAGGATGGCTTCGGTCATTCGCAGGGCTTGCGAATGAGGTGCGGGATCATGGACACGAAAAATTCGGGCTCCCCATTCCCGACCAAGGCTGGTGAGAGCCACTCCCGGCCAATGGCGGTCCGAGATGGCCGGGGCATCAGCCAGCCAGCCAAGGAACGATTTGCGGGAAACTCCAAGCAGAACGGGGCGACCAAGCGTAGCCAGCCGGGGGGTCGATCGCAAAATCTTCACATTGTGATCCGGGGTTTTTCCGAATCCAATTCCAGGATCCAAAACTATCGCTTGCGGAGGCATTCCGAAGGTTATGGAAAACTCCATCCTCTGTCGAAGAAATTCCCGGACTTCCTCCCCGGCATGCTCATAGGTCGGGTTATTCTGCATCGTCGCGGGCGTGCCCAACATGTGCATTAACACGACACCGGCCCCGGCACGAACAACCACCTCGCCCATGTCGGGGTCACCCCGCAATGCGGTGATATCATTCACGATATCCGCCCCCGCCCGGAGCGCCTCGCTGGCGACTCCCGCTTTGCACGTATCAATGGAGATCACGACATCGCTCGCGGCCCGGATTCCACGGATAACAGGAATGACCCTGCGAAGTTCTTCTTCGGCGCCCACAGGCTCGGCACCCGGTCGGGTGGATTCTCCACCGATATCAATCACGGCGGCTCCCCCAGCTTCAAGTTCCCTCGCCCGACTCACCCCATCATCCGCTTGCAAATAATTGCCGCCGTCAGAAAAGGAGTCCGGGGTGACATTCAAAACGCCCATGATGATTCCCCGCCGCGTGAGATCAAAGACTCCCCGGCGGTGCTTCCAAAGATGGGGATTGTTGGTCGGAGTCATTGGTGTGCGCATGGTAGTTACATCATTTCCCGGACCGAGACCACGGATTTTCGTTGTCAGGGACCACCCTCATCAGCGACTGTGGAAACTGTGTTAGAACTCAGTGATGTGACATTGTTTGTCGGCAGCCGTGGGGAGGTCAAACCCTTGCTTGCTGATATCAGTGCCGCATTCCCCCGTGGCCACTTCGGAGCGATCATTGGTCCCTCAGGCTGCGGCAAGAGCACCCTGCTGAAGGTGATTGCCGGTATTGCGCAAGGCGAAGAAGAGGGAGCGCTGTATTGGGAGGGGCGCGATCTCATGAGTGGATCGGATTTTGCCCCATCCGAGATTGGTTATGTGCCGCAATTCAGCATCGCACACGAGGAACTCACCGTATTGGAGTGTGTGGATTATGCCATCCGTTTGAGAGTCCGCGGCCTGAACGGGGAAGCGGTGCACTTGGAGGCGGAACGGGTTTTGGGAGAAGTCGGGATGTTGGAGTTTTCCGATCGACGAGTGAGTGTGCTCTCGGGTGGTCAAAAACGCAGACTGGCCCTTGCCATGGAAGTGGTGAGCCGCCCGGTGGTTTTGTTGGCCGATGAAGTGACCAGTGGGCTGGACCCTCAAGCTGAGGATGAAATTGTGAAGCTGATGCATGGCCTCTCCCGGACCGGTGGGCGGGTGGTGTTATCCGTCACGCACAGTCTGCGCCATTTGGATTATTACGACTCCGTCGTGGTTCTCACCGGTGGGGCACTGGCCTATCATGGTCCCCCCGAGTTTTTGGGTCATTATTTTCGCTGCGAAGATCCCCAGGATCTTTATTCACGGCTGGGAGAACGCGAACCACGGGAATGGGCCCAGTCATGGAAAAAACACCGCTCGGCATTTCGCGAGGCGATGGGTGGCCGCGAAACGATGGACTTACAATCGGTGCACTTTGGAAGTGAGGCGCTTGAAATTGATGAGGCCGACAGTGCCGACAGCCTGTCCACCACCCCGCAGGAAGCCCCTCCCCCACCAGATGCGATCTCTCAATTTCTCACGTTGGTTGGCCGCCGCTTTCGCATTTTTCTGCGAGACACCCCTCAAATCATTCTTCAAGCAGGATTGATTTTGGGGTTTCCCCTGCTTGTGGCCATCTTTGCATGGAACGGCCTCCCGGCCGTGCAAAACCTGACGATGGGGATGAATCTGGAGTTGGTTCAGCAACTTCATGAAAACATGAAGTTTCTCGTGGAGGGCAGCAAAATTGGCGGCCTGGTTTCCGGGATTGTGATGTTTCAAGTGATCTTGTTGACCCTCATGGGCGCCAATAACTCCGGGCGTGAAATCGCATCCGAGCGTCTCATCTTTGAGAAGGAGAAACTGGCTGGGTTGAGTCCCATCAGTTACGTGGCGAGCAAGGCGCTGTTTTTGGGCGTGCTTGTGCTGGCTCAGTCCCTGTGGATGGGACTTTTTGTGCACTTTGTTTGCGGTTTTCCTGGAGACCTTCCGACGCAGCTTGTTTTTCTGATCCTTGTGAATGCGGCGATGACCTCTGTCTGTCTGGCGATCTCCAGCCTGATGCGCTCAGCCGAGCAGGCCTCGTTGGTTTCGATCTATCTGGTGGGATTCCAACTCCCGCTCTCGGGAGCAGTGCTTGCCTTGCCGGAATGGGTGGGTGTGATCACGCGGCCATTCATTGCCGCGTATTGGAGTTGGTCGGGTATTTTGCAAACCCTGAGGGGTGAGCGGTACTATGAAATCGTGCAAACGGTGATCCAAACCGCCCTGTCTCCAGCGTCGCTGTGTATTTGGGTTTTGGCATCCCATACTCTGATCGGGCTCGTGATCGCTCTGATCGGATGTCAGAGAACAAAAATGTCGTGAACAGAAACCCTCTTTCTGAAGCAGAGCGGGAACACTCTGATTCAGAAAATCACCGGGGGACATTGATCTTTGATGGAGACTGTGGATTCTGCCGTCTGTGGGTGGAGCGCTGGCGCTGCCTTGCCGGGAAAGGGGTCACTTTTATTCCCTCTCAGGAAGCCCGGATTGAAGGTCTTGATCAGGCATCCTGTTTGAAAGCGGTGCAATGGATTGGGGAGGATGGCACGCGGGCCTCGGGAGCCGAAGCCGTGTTCCGTCTACTCGCCGCAACGTCCGATTTTTATGCCCTGCTGTTAAAAGCGTATTTGGCATTTGGCCCCTTTGCCTGGATCTCCCGTGTGGGTTATGGATTCGTCGCTGACCATCGACCGCTGTTTTCCCTCGCCACGAAGTGGCTCTGGGGAAAGGACGTCCGCAGCCCAACCTTTGCTTTGGCCAGCACATGGTTCCTGCGAGCTTTGGGGGCCATTTATCTGTTGGCATTTGTGTCATTCTGGGTCCAAGCGCCCGGGCTCGTAGGAAGCAATGGGATCTCACCGGCAGAAAGCTTTTTTCAGCGGGCTGAACAGCTGCTTGGCGGAAAAGACTTCCATCTCCTTCCAAGCGTCTTGTGGTTTGGAGCGGGGGACACGGCTCTTGCGGCGTGGAGCCTTGTCGGCGTGCTGGCATCACTTGCAATTCTTTTCGGCTTTTTTCGGGCCCCGGCCCTGCTCCTGGCCTGGGCTGTTTATTTGTCGCTAAGCCTCGGAGGCGGGGTGTTTTATCAATTTCAATGGGATATTCTTCTCTTGGAGACTGGCTTCCTTGCCGTGTTTCTGACCCCATGGTCGATCCTTGAACCCACCAATTCCTCCCCTCCCCGCGTTGCCAGGTTTCTCCTTGTGTGGTTGCTCTTTCGACTGATGTTTTCTTCCGGGATTGCGAAGCTTTCGTCCGGTGACCCCACCTGGTGGCCGGATTTGACCGCCCTCCATTTTCACTACTTCACCCAACCGCTGCCCACCCCGCTCGCATGGGTTGCCCAACAATGGCCGTCGTGGTTTCAAAAAGCCTCGGTCCTTGTCATGTTTTTTATCGAACTCGTGCTGCCCTTTTTTATTTTTGCACCACGTCGCCTCCGGCTTTTTGCTGCAGCAGGCTTTGCCATTTTGCAGATTTTTATCGCCGCAACCGGCAACTATGGCTTCTTCAATTTGCTGGCACTCGCATTGACGCTTCTGCTGCTTGATGACGGCTTGTGGAAGGACGTGATGCCTAAACATTCCAAACGCTACCTGCCGCGATGGATCCTCATCCCTTCAGCTGCCGTTCTGTTGGCTCTGAGCCTTGTTCCGCTGCTGTCAGCGTTTCGTGCGCCAATGACGGCTGTGAAACCTCTCTTCATCCTGCACCAAGCCATTGCCCCCTTTCGAACAGTGAACGGATACGGGTTATTTTCTGACATGACAACAACCCGGCGGGAAATTGTGATTGAAGGCAGTGAGGACGGCTACAATTGGCGGACGTACTCGTTTCGCTTTAAGCCCGGGGATTTGTTTCTGCCCCCGCCCATCGTTGCACCCTACATGCCACGATTGGACTGGCAGATGTGGTTTGCATCGCTCGCCCCCGTGGGGCAAAATCCATGGTTCCTAGATTTCGTGGAGCGCTTGTTGCAGGCAGAACCCACCGTGCTGGCTTTGCTGGCGGAGGACCCCTTCGAGGGCCGCCGTCCCCGCTTTGTGAGGGCTCTGCTGGATAATTACCAGTTCACAACTTCCGCTGAGAAAAAAGAAAGCGGCCGGTGGTGGAAGGCCCAGCCATCGGCCATCTACTTGGATGCGCAGTCCCTGGGTGCACAAGCCCTCTGGAGGGAATCAGATCTCGACCCGGAATTTTTCGTCACGAGAGACGGACGTACAAAACGCCGCGAGGAGCTTCGCGAGGGCCTCCAGATCGGCGAGATCAATGACTTCAACCGGCGAATGCATGTAACGGTTTGGCAGGCCAACGTAGAGTGAAGGGATGCCGCCCCTCTGAAGAAAGATCGCATCCGTGTCCGTGCCTGTCCGCCGGGGGCTTGCTTCCAGTTGGATCGGGATATTTTCGCTTTCAGCGAGCTTTACAAACCGTTCACATAGAGCCGGGTGATTGGAACTCCCAAAAGAAATCACGGGACCTCCGCCAAGTTTGACATCCCCGTGCTTGGTTTTTGAGCAGGAAGGGATGTCGGTGGCATGGGTCACGTCCACCACAATGGCCACTTCCGGGCGAACCCGGTAACCCACCATGGTGGCTCCATAAAGGCCATTCTCCTCTTGTATTGTGGAGACAGCAACAATCTGTGCCGCGACCGTTTGTTTATGCAGCAGCCTCAGGGCTTCCGCAACCGCCCAGGTTCCAATCCGGTTATCACATCCCCTTGCAGCAATCCGTCCCCCGCTCAGCGGCCACATATCAGCGGCAATCGTGACTGAGTCCCCAATCCTGACAAGTTTGCAAGCCTCGGCCTTTTTATGAGCGCCAATGTCTATGTAGAGGTCATGGAATTCTGGGGCTTTTTTACGATCTTCCGGCTCCTGCAAGTGAATGGCGAGGTTTCCAATCACCCCAGGAACCGGACCGCCACGGCTTGCCACGAGAACCCTCTGGCCCCGGAGCAGCCCCCGATCCACGCCGCCGATCGCCTTAAAAAACAGAAACCCCTCCTCCGAAATGTGCGAGATCATCAACCCCAATTCATCCCCATGACCCGCCAACAAAATCTTGGGGGAACCACCAGCGTTAATCGTGGCAAAGACATTTCCGTATGGATCGCTTTCGACCTTGTCCGCAAATGGGGCCACATAATCGCTCCAAACCCGCTGCCCCTTCCTTTCAAACCCCGAAGGTGATGGGGTCTCCAAAAGGGTTTTTAAAAAATCGAAGGACTCTTCCGGCATGTTTTTGAACATGGGGTTACGATAGGAGAGCATGCTTCATTAATCCAGAAAAAGTGGGTGCGCTCACTCCTCAGGGGAGTGCAGCTTCTCAGCCGGCAACGTGTCATTGCGTCCTCTTTTAAACACACCCCGGGCTGAAATCTGGAACGCAACCGAAACCCTCAGTCAACCGTACGGCGGGATCTTGTTGTTAGAGGGTGTCAAGCCCCTTTGGTTTGAAGGACTGCTCCAAGTCCCGAAAAGCGACCCTCTTGACTCCCAAGCCCCGCATCGCCAACATCCGCCAATGGAATCACCCCAATCGAGCACCAAAGTTGCGACCAAGGATCATGCCTGGCGAAATCGACTTTACCCCCTCATCAAAAATTCTACCCCGCGGCCATTGCGATCCTTTCTCGCCAGACTTGGCAAGTTTTACACCGAAGACAAAAAACCTTCGTTTGATTCGCAGATGGCGGCTTTTCATACCTTGAAGTCATTGGGCTGGATTCCAAAACGCTGTATTGACGTGGGCGCATACCATGGAAAATGGTCCAAAGCATGCCTCTCCGTTTTTCCAGACGCAAAGGTCCTCATGATTGAGGGGCAGGAAGGAAAACAGGGACTGCTGAATGAAGTCGTCGGTGAGTTCCCGCAGAACCTTGTCTGCGAAATTGCCCTCTTGGGAGCATCAGATGGCACGGAAGTGGAATTTGTGGAGATGAGGACAGGAAGTTCGGTATTGGAGGAGTCCAGCTATTTCCCTCGAGAAAAGAAAAAATCGAAGTTAACCCGATTGGATTCCCTTTTGAAGGCACATCCTGAATTCGAGCAGGCCCAACTACTGAAGTTGGACACACAGGGCTACGAAATCGAAATACTCAAAGGTTCCCCAAACCTGCTTAAACAGGTGCAGGTTGTGCTGCTTGAGGCCTCCTTGATTCCAATCAACAAGGGAGCTCCACTATTTTCCGAGGTCGTTGAGTTTATGAGCAATGCTTCTTTCAAGTTGTTTGATATCACCAGCCAACTACGCCGAAAAGATCGCGTGCTTTGGCAAACAGACTTGTTGTTTGTCCGGGATGGCACATTACCCAACCTCAAACCCGAACTCACAAAAGAAAACTGGGGTTAGGTCGACTGGTTCGATGGGCTTTATTGTTGTGTCAGCCACTAATCGTATTCGGAGGGATTTCCGACCCAGACCCAGACAAGTTCTTCATCACGCTGTTTGGCCAGAGCCCGATATTGAATGCCAACTCTAGCTGACCAGAAAAGGCCGGCCTTCTTCAATCGAACGGAAGGGTGTCTTGGATTGGCCTTCATCATCTCAAAGTTCTTATCTGCAATATTTTTGACTGACGCTGGGAGCAAGCCGTAGGAAACCCAGAAATCAGGAGAAGCAAAATGCTTCACAAAGGAGTGCAGGGTCCGGCCTCGAAATGTGCATCAGCTTTCTGGGCAACTGATTCCAGCTTCCCAGCAGCTACATCAGCTGCGATTTTCTCATCCCACTGATTATCAACGAATTGTTCAAACCACTCAGCAAAGCGAGCAAGCTCATCGGGCGGAAGATTCTGAACTGCATTTTCAAGTTCAACGGCACTCATGAGGTAATTATGACGCAAAACTCGGCGCTGGGCAATACTCCACTGTCCAACAAGATTTTCGAAAACGCATTTTATTGCAAGTTGTTGGTCTCATTTATTCCTCTTCAGTTCCTCTCTGGGCCATGTGGTCCCAGTTTTTCCAAGCTGTGGACCGATCCATGGATTTCTGTGCTCGGATTATTGCAACAGCGGGCTCAACAACATCGGCGGATGGAATGCCATGAAAAGGCATGCTCGCTGCACCTGGGAACGCTGGCTTCCAGCCGGCAATCCTTCTGCCTCAACCACTCTATAAATCACTCCCAAATGAGTCGCTGAGATACTTTAGCTTGATGACACTACCGATGCGAGAGACAGATTTCGCCACTGACTACTTCACATTGCGGTCTTGAATTATAAGTTATGGGACTGATCCCTTTGGCTATTCCATCCCGCTACGATCATAATCCTGCAGGATCGCTTCCTGTAGCCCTCTCGGCGTGCGAACCCGCCCGATCCGATCCTGTTTCAAAATCTCCAGCCTCGTACCTTCCGTAGTTGTCATAACCCCCAGCCTACGACTTCTACGAGTCGCCGAGAAGGTGGTCCCACGCGTGACGCTTACCGGTTTCCGACAGTCTCAACGTTTGAAGTGACCAACCCGATACCGAGAGCGAGTGTCACTGGGTGGATAATGGTTAAAATCAGAGTGAGCGTCGAGTCAGCGTGAGAAACGGGTTAGCGTCGCCTGCGTGGTTGGGCTCTGCTGTTGCCACACAGTAGCACCGGACCAATGGTAAGAATAGGGACGATGAGTGCCACAATGAGCATACCGATCCAAAACGGGGTAAACTCTGAATCCATACCCCCGAGTCGTGAGATAATTTCCACCAGGATGAATACGAGAAGATTGAACAACCCGACAGTTCCAGTGAGTGCATTCGTGACAATAAACGGTTTGGCAATCTCACGTCGTGACCTCCTGTAGGTGAAACAAATCATGGCCACGATCCCGCTAACTGGGACAGCAATAATCAAATAGAGAACGCACACCCCTACCAAAACTATTGGCAATGTGAATGCAAGCGGAGCAACTGTCATTTTGGACGTCCCCAGTGAGGAGCCCCGGACGGCAGGCGCTCCTCATGCTTTAGCATGAGAAGTGCCTGACGGCAGGGGTTACCTCGACATGCTTGTGTGCGCCCAGCATGGGCGCGTTGTAAATGGGGTGAAAGTCCCCTGTGAAAGAACCAAAACATGAAAATGAAAGTAAAATCACCAGTTGAAGCCAACTCCGGGAGGGTAACCGACCGGGGGGAGGAAGGCTAGACGAA
>JBGTAR010000217.1:0-2293 GCA_041749815.1 Terrimicrobiaceae bacterium | reverse complement strand
GCCTGGCCAAACACCCAGGTTCCCCTGATTGGATGGATGCTTCCGGCAACGGTCGCATCCGATGGGGCCATCATTCCCGGAGGTTACAACATGCTGGTGACCATGCACGCGACGGTGATGGTCTTTTTTGTGGTGATGCCTCTCTTGATCGGAGCCTTTGGCAACTATTTGATCCCTCTGCAAATTGGGGCTGGGGATATGGCCTTTCCCTTGCTCAACGAACTGAGCTACTGGCTCTACGTGCTTTCCGGCCTCGTTCTTTTGGCGGCATTTTTTGTGCCGGGTGGAGCTCCTGGAACCGGATGGACCGCCTATGCGCCGCTCAGTGCCGAGGCCGCCTATAATGGAACGCGAATAGGCCAGAGCCTGTGGGGGATTGCGATTTTTATCAATGGTCTGTCATCCATCGCTGGTGCCACCAACTACATCACAACCATCGTGAACATGCGCTGCCCGGGCATGTCGATGTTTCGGTTGCCCCTCACCGTCTGGTCGCTCTTTATCACCGCGATCCTTCTTGTCCTCGCGGTACCAGTTCTGTCTGCAGCCGCTGCCATGCTTTTTGCTGATCTGAATCTTGGAACAAGCTTCTTCAAACCCGCAGGAGGCGGCCAGCCCCTGCTTTGGCAGCACCTTTTCTGGTTCTTTGGTCATCCGGAGGTTTACATCATGATCCTGCCTGCGATGGGGCTTGCTTCCGAGATTATCAGCACGTTCTCTCGCAAACCGATCTTCGGTTACAAAGCCATGGTATGGGCCATGATCGCCATTGGATTTCTTGGATTTGTGGTTTGGGGACACCACATGTTTGTCAGTGGCATGAACCTCACCCTCAGCGCGGCCTTCTCCATCTCAACCATGTTTATCGCGGTACCATCCGCCATCAAAACTTTCAACTGGATGGGAACGGTCTGGCGGGGATCCATTGAGTTCACAACGGCCATGTGCTTTGCCCTCTCGTTTGTCTCGATGTTTGTGATCGGCGGGCTCAGCGGAATTTTCATGGCGTCCACACCGGTGGATCTTTTTGTTCACCACACATATTTCATCGTGGCTCACATCCACTACGTCCTTTTCGGCGGAAGTCTCTTTGCCGTCTTTGGTGGCATCTATTTCTGGTTCCCTAAAATGTTTGGGCGCATGCTGGATGAGACCCTTGGCAAGGTCCACTTCTTCGCCACCTTCGTGTTTTTCAACCTTGCCTTTTTCCCCATGCACAATCTCGGGCTTGGTGGAATGATGCGACGCATTGCCGATCCACCGATCTACGAGCACCTCAAGCAACTCCAACCTCTGAACCAGCTTTCAACAATTGGAGCCATGGGCCTTGGATTTGCAACGTTCATCTTCATTTGGAACATCGTCAAGTCCCTGTCCAAAGCCCCGGATGCGCCCGCAAACCCCTGGCATTCCAACACCTTGGAGTGGACCGTCGCCTCACCTCCAGGCCACGGCAATTTCCCGAAGACTCCGCGGGTTTTCCATGGTGCTTACGAATACAGTGTCCCCGGACTCGAAAAAGACTACCTGCCCCAAACGGAAGAAGCTCCCGCACACGTCCGGCTGGACTCTCACTGATCTGCGGGCATTCTGACCGCCAAGTTCGAGCACATGGGCTTTGCTGCCGCGCAGAGCATTTCTGGTGGCTTGGAAATTAAGTTTTAAAAGGCTTGGTTTGAAGCCATGCAACCCCGGCATGCGTTTCCACTCATGATGCATTCACCACATTCTGTGGTGTGCCGGACAAATAGGCTTGGAGGTTTTCAACGACTCCATTCATGAGCCGCTGTCGGGCTTCAACACTGGCCCAGGCAATATGAGGGGTGATCACGGTGTTCGGTGCGGAAATTAGCGGATTGTCAGGGGAGGGAGGTTCTGAGGATAGAACGTCAGCCCCATATCCGGCGAGCTTTCCTTCGGCCAGGCCTGCCGCCAGGGCGGCTTCATCAATCAGCCCCCCGCGACCCGTGTTAATCAGCCAGGCTCCGGGTTTGAGTTTTTTGATGGTGTTCGCATTGATGAGTTTGTCTGTCTGTGGGGTGAGGGGGCAGTGGAGCGTGATCACATCAGAGGTTTGGAGAAGGTCCTCCAGACTTGTCCATCGAATGGGAGTTTTTGAGTCTTTTTGTGTTCGTGAATGAACGATGACGTTGATATGGTTGCATTTTTGTCAATAGACAAAGTTCTTCCGTCGCAACTTTTTATTGTCGCGCATTCAAAAAGTAAAACAGAGAGCAGAAGAGAGGCGCGGATCCTTCGGGATGATTTATGTATCCGGCGGTTTGTAGGCTGA
>JBGTAR010000216.1:0-7126 GCA_041749815.1 Terrimicrobiaceae bacterium | reverse complement strand
GATATCTTCAAGGCGGCCCTCAAGCTCTGATTTCTTGGATTCAACAACACACAAAATAATGGCCCATGCCAGCACGGCGGACACCGCGCTGAGAACTCTTGTCATTGAAGATGACCGCCCCACGCGGATGCTCCTTGAGCGCATCTTGAGGGCAAGGGGTCATATTGTCTCAAGTTGCGAGTCCGCAGAGCTGGCATTTGAATTGTTGGAGCAGGGGTTTTATTCTCTGATCACTTTGGACATTGGTCTTCCTGGGATCAGTGGATTGGAGTTCGCCCAGCAATTACGAGCGCAGCCCAGCGGAGACGCCCACTACATCCTGGTGGGAACGGGTAACAGCCGCCCAGAGGACCTTCGTGCCATTCTTGATGCCGGCGCTGACGACTATATCGCCAAACCTTACCATCCCGGGTTGCTGGATATCCGACTTTCTGTTGCAGAGTCCTCAATCAAAGGCATCACCCGAAGGAAGGCCCTTGAGGCAGAGCTGCTATTTCTTGCCCACCACGATCCGCTCACCGGTCTCACAAATCGCAGCGGGATCTCGCCGGCGATCGATGAAGCGATTCGCAAAGCCAAGCAGGGAAATCCAGGGGTGGTCTTGTACCTTGATCTCGACAACTTCAAAATCATCAATGACTCACTCGGCCATGATGTGGGGGATGACCTTCTTGTCAAAGTTGCGGAAACGCTCCGCAAGGTCGGCACACCCGGTGACACACTCCTGCGCTTTGGGGGGGATGAGTTCGTGATTGTGATGCCCGACCGTGCACTTGCCGATGGCCGCAAGCAGGCCGAACTGCTGCGCGAGGCACTCCAGGAAATCATTTACATCGCCCAGGAAAAATCCCTGCGTGTGGGAGCTTCCATTGGATTGGCTCCCATTGATGGGACAATCGATGCCAGCGAAGTCATGGCTCACGCGGACGAAGCCTGTTATGCAGCAAAGGCACATGGCCGAAATTGTGTCGAAGTTCACAGCTCTAAAACAGCTGCCATCGCCAACCTGATCACAGACACCGATTGGTCCACCCGCATCAAAGCCGCCATGAGCGATGGCAGTTTGCAGGTTTGGTATCAACCCGTCTTCTCCGTGAGCACAGGGCAGTGTTTTGCTCAAGAGCTGCTTGTTCGTTTTCAGGAGGGTAACACCATCATCAACCCGGCTGCCTTTCTTGCGTCTCTTCGGAGGTCAGGCCAGATGACCCGCCTGGATCGCTTTGTGATCACCAAAGCTTTTGCCTCCTTGGCGAGCAATCCTCACCTCACTGTCTCCATCAATATTTCCGGCACTCTTTTTAATGACCCGGATTATTGTTCCTTTGTGGAAAGCATGTTGGATATTTCCGGCATTTCTCCCCAAAGAATCCTTTTTGAAATCACCGAGGATGAGTTAATTTCCAACTTTCAAACGGCTTCTGTAACAATCAATCGCCTGCAGGAATTGGGATGCCGGTTCGGCCTGGATGATTTTGGCTCCGGATTTTCCTCCCTGACGTATCTCAAAATGCTGCCAATTGACTTTCTGAAAATTGACGGCTCATTCACCCACGATCTCGGAAACGATCCGATCCAACAGGCCATGATCCGGGCGATTCACGGCATTGGCTCGGCGCTGGGTGTTCACACCGTGGCGGAGTTTGTTGAAAATGAGCTGGAGCTGAACTTGCTGAAAGAAATTGGGATCGACTATGCCCAAGGCTTCCTGATGGAAAAGCCAAGGAGCAAACCGTTCTCCACCGAGGAACTGCAGGCCATCAAAGATAAGTTCTGGCCAGCGACCGTTGTGACCTGATCCCCCGCTACTTCACCACGAGGTTCACCAGCTTTCCTGGAACCAGAATGGTTTTGACGATTGTTTTGCCAGTCACCGCCTCTTGAACTTTTGGCGAGGCCATCGCCAGCGCAAGAACCTCCTCTTCCGGGGACGACTTGCCAATGCGCAGCTTGTCTTTCAGTTTGCCATTGATTTGCACGATCAACTCAATCTCTTCCACTTCGAGAATATGGGGGTCATGCCTCGGCCAGGGAGCCGTGGAGGCATTACCTTTAAATCCCTCAAACTTCGTGCCAAGAATCTGCCAGAGCTCCTCGGACAGATGGGGTGCCAGTGGGCTCAGGAGCGGCAGAAGAATTCGAAGCGATTCCACGGGACGTGGAGACGCATTCACAAACTCGTTGGTGCCGACCATCAGCTGGGCAATCGCCGTGTTGAAGGCCATGGCGTCAAAGTCCTCGGTCACCTTTTTGATGGTGGCATGCAGGACTCTCAGTTGGGAAGCCGTGGGTGCCACGTCTGTGAGGTCGGGAGAAATGTCCCACTGACCCTCCTGATTTTCCTTCATCGCAAGACGCCAAACCCGCGCAAGAAAGCGATAAACCCCCTCGACCCCCTTCATGCTCCAGGGTTTCATCTGCTCAAGCGGTCCCATGAACATCTCGTAGAGCCTGAGAGAATCCGCTCCATACTCCGAAATCACATGCTCTGGGGTCACGACATTCCCGCGACTTTTGGACATCTTCTGTCCATCGGGCCCCAGGATCATGCCCTGATTCACCAATTTACAAAATGGCTCGGAGGAACTCACGTGGCCCAAATCAAACAGCACCTTATGCCAGAAGCGGGCATAAAGCAGGTGCAGCACCGCATGCTCAGTGCCACCCACATAAAGATCCACCCCGCCATGGCCTGCGGAGGACATCCAATATTTTTCTGCCGTCTCGCCCACAAAACGGGTTTCCAACCGCGAATCACAGAACCGCAAATAATACCAACAGGACCCTGCCCATTGCGGCATGGTGTTGGTTTCTCGTCGGGCCGTTTCACTGTAGGCCACCCACTCGGTGGCTTTTGCCAGCGGGGGTTCAGACGTTCCGGTTGGTTTGAAGTCAACCATCTCGGGTTGAATGACCGGCAACTCATGCTCGCCAAGGGGGCGATGCTGGCCGTCCTCCCAAATGACGGGAAACGGTTCCCCCCAATATCTCTGGCGCGAGAACAACCAATCCCTGAGCTTGGTGGTCACCGTCTTGACCCCACTCCCCTGCTCTTCCAAAAAATGGAGCATGGCCTCCTTGGCTTCAGGCGTTGACAGGCCATCAAAAAATCCGGAATTGACGGCCTCCCCCTCCCCGGAAAAACAAATGGCCTGTGATCCGAGTGGCACGGAAAGTCCAGGGGGCACGGGCGTCCCGCCCGTGTGGGCCTGAACATCCTTTAGTCCTGCCTTAGTTGGATTATTCTCAATATAGGTCACCAAACGCGAAAAATGCCTTTCATCTCTGACAATACGATCAAAATATTCCTCTTGCCAAACTGCTCCAGACTTGCCGGTTGCCTTATTGAGTTCGTGAGCCGAGAAACTCTTCCAACTGTGGATGACATGGGATAAGTCCTCGCCTTCATGCAATACGAAAAGCACATGAACATGATTTGGCATGACCACAAAAGCATTAAGGTCATACCGATTTCCGTCAAAATGTCGCAGTGCGTTTTCTACAATGTCAGCCAATCTAGGCTCTTTAAGCAGGCACGAACCGCTCCCTTGATCCAAAGACTCTTCGATCCGATCAGAAAAAAGTCTATGATATTCAAGTTCCTCCTCAGTGGAGAGGGGTAATGATTTTGAGGCAAGCCAAATGTCGGCTTCAGCTTTCCACTGACTTAAAAGTTCAGCGGGTAAACTGTCCGCCAGCCGCCATGTCACAAAGTAGCATTTTGAATCCTGCTGCCAGTGCGGCAAATTCCGTTCATGGATTTCGATTTCTCTGTCTTTTTCTAAGAAGGGGGTTTGTTGGATCACGGGCGGGACGCCCGTGCCCCCTGGGCCTATCGGCCTTACCACCTCACGAACCGGCAACCCAAACGTGTTTGCAAATTCGAAATCCCGCTCATCATGTGCTGGAACAGCCATGATGGCACCCGTGCCGTAACTGAGCAGCACATAGTCCGCAATCCAGACTGGCACCTGTTCTCCGTTGGCAGGATTCACCGCAAAGGCACCAGTGAAGACGCCAGTTTTTTCTTTGGATAATTCGGTGCGCTCGAGATCGGATTTTGAAGAAATCTTCTTTTGATAATTCGAAACGTCTTCCGCCTGTTCTGCCGTGGTGATTTTGGCCACCAAAGAGTGTTCGGGCGAGAGTACCACATAGGTTGCCCCAAAAAGTGTGTCGGGGCGTGTCGTGAAGACTTCGATATGGAAATCCGTCTTCGAAACCGGAAATCGCACTGAAGCCCCCTCACTTCGCCCAATCCAATTGCGCTGAAGAAGCTTGACCCCCTCCGGCCAGTCCAGGGCATCCAGGCCTTCCAAAAGCCGGTCCGAATAGGCGGTGATGCGAAGCATCCACTGACGCAAGGGACGACGCTCCACGGCAAATCCCCCCACCTCGCTCTTTCCATCCACCACTTCCTCATTTGCTAGCACCGTGCCCAGCTCCGGACACCAATTCACCGGCACCTCAGCCACGTAAGCCAAACGCACGGCGTCAGGATCATTGCCGGAATAGGTGGTTATGGGTTCCGCTTTTTGCGAATCAGGATTAAACCACGAATTGTAGAGCTGAAGAAAAATCCATTGGGTCCACCGAAAATATTCAGGGTGCGTGGTGCTGATTTCCCGAGACCAATCATAACTGAACCCCAGGGACTGAAGTTGGGCGCGAAAATTCGCGATATTCCGGTTGGTGGTTTCCCGGGGATGACGGCCGGTGCGAATGGCGTACTGCTCGGCCGGCAGCCCGAACGCATCCCAGCCCATCGGATGCAGCACATTGAATCCTTGCATCCGCTTGCTTCGGGCGATGATGTCCGTGGCGGTGTAGCCTTCAACATGACCCACATGCAACCCGTCCCCACTTGGATACGGAAACATATCCAGCACATAATACTTTGGCTTTGAGGCCTTAAAATCCGGATCCCCGGGATTGGGGCAACGGAACGCCCCCTCCTCAAGCCACCGGGCCTGCCAGCGGGATTCGAATTCGGGAAATGGAAATTGTTTGCGTGGCGATGTCATTTCGGGAACTGGATAGTCTCTCAGAAATCATGGGATGGAAACCAGAGAAAAGACGGTCCAGCCTTGAGGATTTTTTTTCTGTTACCCCCCTGCGGCAGCATTTTAACAGGATGTTCACTGCATCGAGCCACCAATGTCTGTGCGGAACTGGCAACCCTCAAATGAGATCCTGGCAACGCCGGCGTAGGCTGTCTCTTGCGCACTGGGCAGACAGTCTCCCAGGGACGTGACTCCCAGGACCCGCCCACCGGAGGTCAACGTATCCTCGTCACGGACTTTTGTGCCCGCATGAAAAACCACCACATCAGGGTTGGAGGCAGCTTCAGCGAGCCCTCGGATTGGGTTGCCGGTTTTGTATGGCCCCGGATAACCGCCTGATGCCATGACCACACAACACGCGGCCTTGTCGCTCCATTGGGGGGTTTGTTCGCTCACGCGGTCTTCCAAGGCGGCCTCCAGCAGATCCAAAAGATCGCTGTCCAAACGCCGGAGGAGAACCTGCGTCTCGGGATCCCCGAAGCGGCAGTTAAATTCCAACACTTTTGGGCCATCTTTGGTAAGCATCAGTCCGGGAAAAAGCATGCCGCGAAATGCGATGTTATCCGCCCGCAAGCCCGCAACAAAAGGTTTGAGAATTTCTTCATGAACCCGCTGCCAAAGAGCCCCATCCAGCGTCCCACTGGGTGAGATGGTGCCCATCCCGCCGGTATTGGGCCCAAGATCCCCATCATAAGCCCGTTTGTGATCCCGGGCATCAGGGAAGGCCAGATATCCGGAGCCATCGATGATGGCGTGAATGGAACACTCAGGGCCCTCAAGAAATTCCTCGATGATAATTTTTTTGCCAGCCGCTCCGAAGGCGGCAAGGTCCATGCATTGATGGATTGCCATGGCTGCCTCCAGCGGATTTTGAGCGATGATGACACCTTTGCCGAGTGCCAGTCCATCCGCCTTGACGACCAACGGATAGGGAGCCTTCCGGCACCAGGCATGGGCCTTCATGCTATCATCGAATTCCCAGGAATCCGCTGCGGGAATGCCGTGACGCTTCATAAAGTCTTTCGCAAAGGCTTTTGAGGATTCCAGTCGGGCGGCTTCTTTTTTGGGGCCAAAAATGCGCAAACCTTCGGTTTCGAAGGCGTCTGCAACCCCGGCCGCCAGGCAGTCGTCCGGTCCCACAATGGTCAGGTCGATTTGTTCCTGCCTGGCAAATTTTACCAACCCCGAAATGTCCGAGGCAGGGATGGGAACATTTATTGCCAGGGACGAGGTCCCGCCATTTCCCGGAGCAACAAAGATCTGACCGGCGCGTGGCGATTGGGCGATTTTCCATGTCAGGGCGTGCTCGCGTCCCCCGGAGCCAATAATCAGGATTTTCATGATTAATACATCTCCACGGGAGAACGTTTACCATCCTCGGGGCTTGGGATTGCTGCGAGTTCTTCGCCAAGGGTCGCAACACGCAGGGCATAAATCTCGGAGTCCACCTCATGAAAAGCTTCTTCACTGAAGGGAGTCGGTGGCGCCAGCCTGGTCTTGAACGCAGCAACCCGACCCAGCGAATCCTCCAGCTCCTTCGGAGCCAGTGCTTCCAAAACCTCCCGTCCTTTCATGGCCAGTTCCACACGATGACAAATCATGAGGAGGTCATTCCCGGCAGCCAACCCGCGTCTCATGGTCTCCTCAAATCCGAAATGATTCAAGATCGCCCCCATGTCGAGGTCATCCGTCATCACCAACCCTTCAAACCCCAGTTCCCCACGGAGCAGGTCCTTGATCATTGCGGGTGAAAGCGAGGCCGGTGGTCCTCCGGGCTCCAATCCGGAGATCGTGATATGCCCAATCATCATACTATCCACAGCATTGGAAAAATGACGGAACACTGCCAGTTCATGGGCCTCGAGTTCGTCGCGTGAGCGTTCGATCCGGGGGAGTTCGTGGTGCGGATCCAGGCCGGCGCAGGTGTATCCCGGAAAATGTTTCCCACAACTGAGAATTCCACCGGATCGCAACGCCTCATTAAACAGGCTGGCCTTTTCGATCACCTCAGCCGCCGTGCGTCCGTAACAACGGCCCTTGAGCGAATTGTCCGCCTCATCATCAAA
>JBGTAR010000215.1:0-6376 GCA_041749815.1 Terrimicrobiaceae bacterium | reverse complement strand
GGTGAGCCCGGTTATCTGCCGCCGAGTGAGGTGCGTTCCCTCGCGGATTGGGTCATCAAGCGCCGATTGCAAAGCATCCCCGGCATCGCCGAGGTGCTCAACATGGGCGGCGGCATCAAACAAATCGAGGTCCAACCCGACCCCTACCGCATGCAGGCCCACAATGTGAGTTTTGAGGAGTTGGAAACCGCCATCGCCAAAACAGCCAGCACCACAACCGGCGGATTTCTTAACACGGGCCCCACAGAAATCATGGTGCGAAATCTGGCAATGACAACGGACATCAACGCCATCGCACGCACGGCCATCAAAAGCGCCGGCGACCGCCCGGTGCGAATTTCCGATGTGGCCGAAGTTGTTTGGGGCATCGAACCCATGCGCGGTGATGCCACGGTGAGCCAGACCCCGGAAAAAACGCCGACCTACGGGGTGATCATGTCCGTGACCAAGGCCCCCGGCTTCGACACCCGCGAGCTCACCGAGCAAGTTAATGCTGCGCTCATCGAACTGGCTCCCAGTCTTCCCCAAGGTGTTGAAACCACTCTGCTTTTTCAGCAAAAGGACTTCATTGACAATGCGATTGGCAACCTCACCAACGCCATCATCGAGGCGGCGATCATGGTCACCGTCGTGCTCTTTATTTTCCTTCTCAACTTCCGCACAACGTTCATCACGCTCATGGCCATGCCGATGAGTTTTGCCATCACGATGCTCACTTTTCGGTGGTTGGATATTTCCGTGAATTCCATGACGCTTGGGGGGCTGGCCGTCGCCATTGGCATGGTGGTCGATGACGCGATTGTCGACGTTGAGAACGTCTTTCGCCGTTTGCGCGAAAATGCCACGCGGCCGGAGCCGTTGCCGCGTTTGCAGGTCATTGCCCGCGCCTCGGGCGAGGTCCGCAGCTCAATTTTTTACGCCACGATCATCATCGTTCTCGTTTTTGTGCCGCTGCTCGGGCTGACCGGCGTCGAGGGAAAACTCTTTGCCCCCATCGCCATCGCAACCATCGTGAGCATGATGGCATCCTTTGTTGTCGCCCTCACGCTCATCCCGGTGCTTTGCTCCTACCTTCTTAACCCGAAGCGAGGGGTCGAGCACCCCGATGGCTGGCTGGTCCGCCAGATGAAGCGACTGCTTCGGGCGACTGCGTTGCGGGTCAGTCTGGATTTTCCGATACCCGTTTTGGCCGTGCTTTTGGTCGGGGTGTTTGCCGCCTTCTCCCTTTACCCACAGATGGGCAAAGACTTTCTTCCCTCCTTCAAAGAAGAAACCGCACTCATCGCAGCCACGTCAGCACCCGGTACCTCCCTGGCAGAAATGAATCGGATCTCCGATGTGATCGAGGAGCAGATTCTTTCCGTTCCCGAAGTCCGAAAAGTAGGGCGGCGTCTGGGCCGTGCCGAGAGGGGTGACCATGTGGTGCCCGTCTCGACGGCAGAATTTGATGTGGATTTTCGCGAGCTTGATGATGGAAAAAATTCCCGCTCACGCAAAGAAATCCTCGACGACCTGCGTGAACGTGTCAGATCGGTGCCCGGGATTTTTGCTGTGGTCAGTGGTCCATTGGCTGACCGCATTGGCCACATGATGAGTGGTGTTTCCGCTCCTGTCGCCATCAAGGTTTTTGGTCCTGACCTCGACGAGATTCGCCGAATCGGCACCCAAATCCAAACTCTTGCCAAAACCATCCCCGGCTTCGAGGACGCGAAGCTGGATCAGCAATCGTCCATCCCCCAACTCCGCATCGAAGCGGACCGCGACCGCAGTGCGGCTTATGGCATCGCACCCGGAAATCTCAATGAGCGGTTGAGCACACTCATCGGCGGCGCTGCGATTGCCGAACTCCGCGAAGGCCAGCGAGTTATCAATCTGGTGATGCGCTTGCCGCATGCCTGGCGGGATTCACCCGAACGCATCGCGCAACTTCCCATGGAAACAGACTCCGGCCAGTATGTCCCCCTTTCTGCTGTGGCCGACGTGCGTGAAGCCAAAGGCCCGAACGTGATCTTTCGAGAAAATGGCCAGCGCCGTTTCACCATTGCCATCAAGCCCAGCGTGCAGAATGTCGGCGTGCTCGTTGAACAACTGCGAGAGGACGTGAACGCAAAGATCACGCTCCCGGAAGGGTATTTTATTACTTTCGAAGGTGAGTTTCAGGCCCAGCAGGACGCCACCCGGCGTATTGGCATCATGAGCGCTGCTGTTTTCCTCGTGATCGTTTTTCTTCTCACCGGCTACTTCAAGAGTGTGTGGCTTGCCCTCCAAGTGCTGTTCAATATTCCGCTTGCACTTGTCGGCGGCCTCGTCCTCACCTGGCTCCTCATCGATAACATCAGTGTCGCCACTCTGGTCGGGTTCATCGCCGTGGGTGGCATCGCGGCCCGCAATGGCATCATGATGCTATCCCATTACCTCCACCTGATGAGGCATGAGGGCGAGGGTTTCACCCGTCAGATGGTTGAACGCGGCACCCAGGAGCGGATGGTTCCCGTGCTGATGACCGCCCTGGCCGCTGGGATTGCGCTCATTCCTTTTGTGCTGGCGGCGGATCAACCGGGAAAGGAGATCCTTAATCCCGTGGCCGTTGTGATCGTTGGCGGGCTCGTTTCCTCCACTTTGCTCGATTTTATCGTCACCCCGCTCATCTTTTTCCACTTCGCTAAAAAAGCCGCTCTCCGTTCCTTGGAGCACAATGCGGCAGCAGCACAATGACACAGAACTTTTTAGACAGGATCTACAGGATTCTGAAGATGCCAATCTCCGATCCTGAAAATCCCGCTTTTCAGATACGCCTCAAATAATCCCGAAAATCCCGTTAATCCTGTCCAACAAACCCAAACCAAAAACCATGAAAACAAAACACATCCTGGCCCTTGTGGCCGCACTCCTCGCAACCTCAACCCTGCAATCGGCCGAAGACGGGCACGGTCACAGCCATGCCAAGAAAGAGGCCGGCCCGAACGGCGGTCGCCTCATCACCACCATCGATCCACACGCTGAGTTTTTTGTCACGGCGGATCGCAAGGTGCAAATCTCCTTTGTGGGTGAGGACGAAAAGCCTGTGGCTCCGGAGGAGCAAGTCGTTGCCGTGACAACTGGTGAGCGCATGTCCCCTGTCAAACTCACCTTTGTGAAATCCGGGGAGGTTCTCGTTTCTGAGCAAACAATTCCCGAGGGAAACAATCTCCCCGTGGTCTTACAGATCAAGCCGAATCCGGACGCAAAAGCCGTCGTTGAACGATTCATGCTGAATCTCTCCGAATGCCCCGGATGCAAATTGGCCGAATACGCCTGCATCTGCGATCACACGCATTGATTGCACAGGTTCTTCTGGAGCGGGCGCCAGGCGCTATTTGGGGTGATTGAGGAGATGGAGCTTCACATCGCAATAATCCCGAAAGGGTTCAAAGCCCCTGTCAAATGTGACCACCTCGACCGAATGGGTTTTTGCGATGACAGCGATCACGGCATCCATCGTTCCCACCGGGCGGCCATGATTCGTGCAGGCTCGGATAAACTCTGCGGTTTCTTGCCAGAGGGAAGAAGGCGTGGACAAAAGGGGGACCGTTTGCAGGTGCTCAATCACACGCCCGGTTTTGGAGGCTGGCAGGCCATGAAAGATCTCCGCAAAAACAGGCTCACACAGCACGGCATCTTCGCGATCAATCTGGTCTGCTGCCTTTTGGCGAAGGGCTTTGGTGCTCTTGGGATGGAAAAAATCAATCCAGACACACGTGTCGATTAACGCGCCCATGTTTTTTTGTCATTTGCCCTCTCATTTTTTCTCCGCTCCCGCCAATTTGGTAGTTCGACTGTGAACTTGCCTGCCAGCACCTCCGCCGTGAGAGCCCGCCTGCGTCTGAGCATCAATCCCGACGCCAAAAACTTCACGATGGCAGGCCCTTTCTTTTTTTCCCCGGAAAATCGCATGATATCTGCAAGATCATTTTCCGGAATATCGACCGTCACTTTCATAAAATAAGACTCTCATAATAATAAAATTATTCAACAAAATCAGATTCTCATCCACATCAGGCCGGCTGTCCACCATCGCAGCCGTTGGTGCATGGGCCTGGATGTCCTAGGATTGGCCGGGGAAGAATTTCCCCCCAATCAAACCAACAAGGCCGCCTCCAATCACAATCGCAGGAAACGGCAGGTGCAAAAACGTGATGGCCACGAACGCGAATGCCGCCATGGCCCACATGGCGCCATGTTGCAGCACCCTCCCGCCCATGCGAAAAATGGCTGCGGCAACAATGGCAAGGACCGCCGGCTTCAGCCCATAAAAAATGGCACCAACCCAGGGGAGT
Source organism: Terrimicrobiaceae bacterium (assembly GCA_041749815.1). Classification (GTDB taxonomy): domain Bacteria; phylum Verrucomicrobiota; class Verrucomicrobiia; order Chthoniobacterales; family Terrimicrobiaceae; genus JAJTZA01. The sequence continues at coordinate 2,060 of JBGTAR010000215.1, read as the reverse complement.
GTCACATAAACCATATAGATGTAACTCAGTCCCCAGAGCAGCAGAGCAGATGGCAGCACGAACAATGCGCCGGCCACAATCCCTCCCCAAGTCTTGTGCAACAGCCATCCCAAGTAGGTGGCCAGTTGCTGGGCCTCGGGCCCCGACAGGACCATGCAATAATTCAGGGCATGCAGAAATCTTGCATCACTGATCCATTTTTTTTCGCTCCACCAATTCTGCGTGCATGACGGCAATCTGGCCGGTCGGTCCGCCAAAGCTGATCAAGCCAAGCTTGAGCCAGAAGCGGGCGGCCTAACCGAAGGATGAGCGGGTTTTCTCCATGGGAGAATATGGGATATGGCCCCTCAAAGCAGCAAAAAGTCAGCTTCCGAAGCCTCATCAAATTTGCCTGCAAATGCAATGAGTTGAATCCTGTTGCGGGCAAAATGCGTTCAATCTTATGGGTATTGAATTACTCCAAATCGCTGTAAAATAACTGTGGCGGGGTATTGGTTTGGATAGTCCGTACGTAAACTTTGTAATTGTTGCGGCGTTAGTCCAGATATAAATCCCTTTGCCTGAGCATCTTGGGGATTATCATAAAGAGCCAACGTGGCATTAAGAATATCAAGCGCCTCTTTATCCTGCGCCCAGTTTATGCTATCTCTAGCTTGTTTAACTTGGGCCACCGTTGATTGGAGTATTGAGGCATCCGTTTCGATTGTGGTGTAAAAATCACATTTTGCCATCAATCCAATGAGGTCAGACGATCCTTTTAGTTGGAGTCTTGAGTTAATTGACGACTTCATTCCCTGGTAATCTGAAGCGGCCCATTTGCTGTTTAACTCAGCAATAAATCCTGATGTTGTGTCAACTCCAGCCAAAACCAGCATTGAAGAACACATTATTAAACTAATTCCAAGTAATATACTGTTTTTCATATAAATTAGTAACTAAAGCTGTCGAAACCAGGAGGCCTATTGATCTCACCCCCAGTAGGGGCTTCATCACTCGGCCACTCCCTTTCCGCCCAAGTTCCCGGCTCTTGCATGTCATACCCGTATTGTATCATGATATTTTCAATTATTTCCAAAGAAAGTTCTGAGGCTTCTTGCAGATCAAATCCCGCATTGTAGGATGCCACCTCTTCAGGGCCATCAGGGGTTCCATAGCCATTAAATTTATTTATAATTACCGACCTTGGAAGTCCCGTCATCTCCCTCGCCAAGAATGCTGTAAGGAGATTTGAAAGTTTATGTCTCTCCACGACTATCCCAGCAATCGTGTGTCTTTCGATGTCGCCGGGTGCATCAGGTCCTCCACATGAACTGTGCTCTGAGATATATCGCCCCGACCAGTCAGCACCAGCAGCAATAGTTGCACAATCTGCTGCCCTCAAATACGTTCCCAAAAGAGGGGTCCTCCGATCCAGTGGTGCATTGTCCATGTAGTCTTGTACCCAATTTCGCAAAAATTGAAGCTCACTGAGTAGCCATTCTTTTATCTCTGGACCCGCCATGGGCAGCCAAATCTGAGAGCGAGTCGTTTTGTTGACCGCCTGCAGATCAAATTTATACAGACCGCCTTTCTTTGGGTTTCTGAAAATCGCGGTTGTAGATGACGGGCTAATTAATTGCCCTGAATCCGGCCCAGACACCTTTGACCACTCCACTGTCATAGTGCTGTCCGGTGCAAATTTGAAATCCAGATCGAAATCTATCACCTCCCCGGGTTCGCCGTCGATATTGCGAACATCCTTGTGGTGAATGACAAGCGAGTTCTGTGTTTCGTAGGGTTTATCCTTATCGGCCAACGGTAATGGTTGATTTGCACTTGGATCATAAGGAGCTGTTTGACCGATGTTCGGAGTGTGAGTTTTGTTTGCAGCACTCTTGTAGCTAATTGCCATAGGAATTAGCAGCACCGCATGATTCGAGTTGTCGGACATTTTTTTGGCAGTTGCGAGGATGATGCCGTTGTCGGCAAGATCAACTCCGCCGAGAATTTCCCATGCCGGGGTGGGGCTCTTAGCAGATGAAACGAGATTGTTCAGGGAATAGGATTTCCCGTTTTGCCAG
>JBGTAR010000214.1:0-10914 GCA_041749815.1 Terrimicrobiaceae bacterium | reverse complement strand
GCCGGTGATGAAGGAGGCGTCATCGCTTGCGAGGAAGAGGACCGCTTGGGTGATTTCTTCGGGAGTCCCCATCCGTTTGACAGGATGCATGTCTCGAAGATACTGCTTGGCCTCCTCCTGTCCTCCGCCCGTGAATCGGGTCAGCATGTCGGTTTCGATGGCGGCTGGAGCAACGGCATTGACTCGCAGTCCCTGCGTTGCGTATTCGAGGGCAGCGGCTTTTGTGAGCCCCTCAACAGCGTGTTTCGACGCAACATAGATCGCGGCGGAGGCCATGCCGATGCTTCCGGCGACGCTGCTGGTGTTGATGATGGCACCGCCGCCTTGGGCTATCATCACCGGAATTTCGTGTTTCATCGAGGTCAGGACACCCCAGACATTGATATCGAAGACACGGCGGTAGTCAGCTTCCATTGCTTCGGTTAAAGGACCGGTCAGCTCGACCCCGGCATTGTTAAACGCGATGTCGAGACGTCCGTAGGTCGCGACACATTGTTTGACCAAGTTGGCCACATCGGCTTCTTTGGCCACGTCCGCTGGCACGAAGGTCGCTTCTCCGCCCGCATTCTGGATTTCTTTGACGGCCGCCTGGCCTTCGGGTTCGCGGCGACCGCTCACGACAACACGGGCTCCCTCTTTGCCAAAGGCCAGTGCCGTGGTTTTGCCGATGCCACTGGTGGCACCGGTGATCAGGACAACTTTGTTTTTAAATGAGTTATGCATAATGTTTTATTTTTTGGTTTTGCTCCAGGGGGAGAGGCTCTTCAAACGGAATAAAAATAGACTGGCCTGTCTACACGGGAAAAAAATCAAGAGGGTTTCAGGCGGTTTTCCAGAAAAGTGATGGCGTCGCGCAGGGGTTTGGGGTCGTGGGAAATGGAAGCGCGTTGCACGGCTCCATTCCAGAGGTCAAGGAGGGCGGGGGCACCTGCAGGTGTGTTTTCTGAAGATTTAAGAAAGCCAAACCTGACGTGCCTACTCGCTGGCCGTCCCGTCTGGCTGGTCACCCAAAGGCTCTCCGCTCTCCTCAGGAAGTTGAGGAATCTTGAACCGCGTTTCGAACAGGTCCCGCCGTCGATCCAGGCGCGGCGTGACCGTTCCACTGTTTCGAGCCGTGTGGAGTTCATCCAGATCAAGATCGCAGACCAGCACTGTCTCCTCATTCGAATCCGCTTCAGCAGCAATTCCATCGCGGGCAAACTCAAAATCGGAGGGCGTCAGCACCGCCGCCTGGCCGTACTGGATATCCATGTTAAGCACGTCGGGCAGGTTGCCGACGTTCCCAGCCATGGCCACGTAGATCTGGTTCTCGATTGCACGCGCGTGGCAGCAATAGCGCACCCGATAGTAACCCTGCCGGTTGTCTGTGCAGAAGGGGACAAAGAGGATCTCGACACCCTCATCGGCAAGGTAACGCGTGAGCTCGGGAAATTCCGAATCGTAACAGATCAGCACGCCGATCCGTCCGGCGGGGGTGTCAATCACGGCAAGCGAATCGCCGCCGGAAATGCCCCACCACTTCCGCTCATTCGGAGTCACATGAAGTTTCGGCTGCTCGATCACTTTCCCGTCCGGCAAACAAACTGGTGAGGAATTCAGCAATCGCTTGCCTTCGACGATTGGCTGGCTGCCCCCAATGATTGTCACGCCGTAACGCACGGCCAATGAAGAGAGAAGCTTCCGCACCCGCGGGGCATATCCCGCAAGTTTTTTCATCCCCTCCTGGGGGGAGAGCGTCATCGTTTGCGAGAGCAACTGCACCGTGAATAACTCGGGAAGGAGGATGAAGTCAGACTGATAATCCGCGGCGATGTCCACGAAATAAGACACTTGCTGCGCAAACTGCTCGAAAGAACGTACCTTGCGCATCTGGTATTGGATGCAGGAGACGCGCACCTTGCGGGGGCCATGCTTGCGCGCCTTAAAATCCGGATTCAGCCACTCGATCAAGCTCGCGTTATTCTTGCTCCGTTGATCCCGAAGATAGTGCCGGAGCAGGCCGCGCACTTGAAAACCCTCACGCAGTTGGAACGAAAGCACGAGATCCCGAATTTCCCCGGTTTTTACCCGTTCAATGTATTCCTCGGGCGAGAATTGAGTCTCATAGTCACAGTAGTTCCAGATTCGCCCCCCGGCGAGAATGCGCCGGAGGTTCAGCCGGCGGCAAAGCTCCCGCCGCGCCTCGTAGAGGGCCGCGCCGACCCCCAGCCCGCGCGCTTCTGGATGAACGTAAACATCCGCGCCGTAGAGCGTGTCGCCCTGCGGATTGTGATTGGTAAAAAAACCACTGTCCGTGATCCCTGCCCAGGTGTGTTGGCGCAGAGGATCGGGCACGAGATTGACGATCAACGAAGCGCAGGCGCCGACAATTTTGTTGCGCACGGTGGCGACCATCTGACCATCTGGAAAAATTCGCATATGCGAGCGGATATGCACGGGATCCCAAACAATGTTATCTGCCGCCATCTGAGGATACGCGGCATGATTGAGTTCGACCATGGCCGAAATATCTTCCGGCAGTGCAACACGGATCTTCACCTTGGCAGGGATCTTCTTCGGTTTTGACGTCATCAGGGGAGACTACCACAGACACGCCTGTTCAACGCTCCAAAAATCATCTTTCTATCGAAAGCGTCTGCACTAGGGCTCGTAAGTGACTTCCAACCTCATGAAAAGTTTCGTGTCGCCAGCCAGAGACACGCGGGCCGTGCGCTGAACGTAGCCCCCCATGTCTTCATCAATGTCGAATGCGACTCCATCGCTGTGCCATGTGACCAGATCGGTGGACCACTTCACGACCTCCGTGACGTCTTGAATCGTTTTGCTTCTGCCATAGCTCATAACCACAGACCCAATCGAAGAACCTGCCACGGGAGAAAGCTCGATCGATTGCTCCTCCGGGTGGCTCCCATGAAAATACTCCAGCAGGTTGCTGATACGGTCACCATCGGTGTCATCCGTTGGGGCCGATCCAAGAAGGCCGGGATAAGGTCCCTTCCAGTCCGCATAGTTTGTTATCGCAGAAAGCACGGGCGAAAAAATCTTCAGGGGCACATAGTCATTGAGAAGCAGGGTGAGGATCGTGCCCGCGCCGGCACCGGCCTTGTTCACACTTCCGCCGAAACAGCCGCTGGTCGTGACGTTGCCACCGCTGTCAAAGGTTACCGCAAGATTTGTGTCGAAGATAACCCCGTCGATGGAGTTTGAGATGGTGACCGGATAAATATTCACTCCGGTATTACCGTGGAGAGTGGCATTGACTGCCCCCTGCTGCCATTGGCGCGTTGCCGGCTTGTAATCAAGCGCCTCGCCACCAGCGGTTGCGGTGAACGGCCCGAGCAGGCCTCCGGGAGGATCATAGCTCAGCGTGACCTGAAACGGATGTGTCCCGGCGTTGACGGGCGCCGTGCCTGCGGTCACGAATTGAATCGCTGACGACGTGCTTGTGATCGGCTTCGTGTCCCGAGTGCCAACCAGCGCCAAAGCGACGGAGTATTGAACCCCCGGCGCCAGCGACGCAAGTGAATACGAGGTTTGTCCCGCGGCGATTGTCACAGGCGCGATGCCGGGCGGGTCGAGGAAATTTAGGGTATATCCCGTGAGTGTGTATCCCGATGGTAGGGGCACGGCATCCCACGTCAGCGCATTTGTTGTCGTATTCACCTTGATCTTTGGTGCGTCGAGCCATGAATCCGGGAGAATCGTGATTCGCAAGGTCTCGACAGCGCCTGCCGGAACGTCGGGCCCGACGCCAAGCTTGATTAGCGGAGACGGATGGGTGCGATCGCTGAAGGCAAAGCCATAGGCATCGCTGTTGTTATAAACCAACGCGGCCCACGGATTGTAAAAACCATCGTCGGGAGAACGTGCAGCTCCGAAGGGTGCATCCGTCGGAATCGAGCTGTACCAGAGCGAGCCATCGTTTCCGAGCTTGCTGTTCATAAATCCGAAGTTCAGCGCCGCAAGCGCATCCCGCGTCATCGATCCGTAAACAATATTCGTATCATCCGCGAGCTCGGACGTTGAAAGACCAGCCACCGCAAACGACTGACTGCTCAATGTGGCACCATAGATAAAGGCATCGCCGGAGCCCGACGCTGTTGGTGTCAATTGGCCGGATCTGGGAAGGTTTACCGTCAGCTGTGCGCCTACGGGCAGCGTGATATTATTTTTGTTTTTTCCAGCATCGGGTGTGGCGGTGCCCTGCGCGTAGGTTGTTCCGTTGAGGGTCATTTCATAGCCGTTTGCCGTAGCCACAACGTTTTCAGCGTGGAAGCCATGGCAGCTGAAAACTTGCCCAAGATCGATTCCAACGAACTGTAGAACCGCCGCTCGCCGATCTTTGTCATGCTTGGATGCGTCCCGAGGAAATGCTCAAAATGCATTGGCATGCTCAGAGCATCGATCGACGTGAGGTTTGCGCCGCTGTCGATTGTCGGATTGTAAGTGATCTCACACTGGTCGAAGCGGAAATTGCTCACCGTGGCATTCGGGTTCGCATTATTCACATAGGTGAAAGGCGCGCCTGTCCCCTCGTTTTCGAAAACCAAGAATGCCCCGGATCCAATCGAATCGACCTCGAAAAACCTAACCGTCCTCGTCTCACCGGTATAGTCTGACACGCTCATATAACCCGCATCCTGCAGGCTGGAAACCGGCAGCGGCATCACGTTGTTTGTTGCCTCATCCGCATTGGCCAAAGCGATCTGCCCGGTGCCCGCATTCACGCTCAGCGTGCCGGGTGAGGGTGTCCCGGCCTTTTTGCCGACCAACAACAAAAACGGCGAGTGCACCGCCCCGGTGTCATCCACCACCTCGACCCGCAAGGAGGCGTGGCAGATGCCGCATGCGGCAAGGAGGGCGATGGATGGAAGTAGAAACGGAGGGTGACGTAAGAGTTTCAAAACAACTGGTTTCATTTGCCTTAGCGCCCTTTGCCAGCTCAAGCGAACGATTTCGCCCCACCGGGGACCTTTGGCGATTTGGGCTCATCGTAAGTCCCCGGCTTGTCTCCTGAGCGTGCGAGCGATGGCCGATGGCGTAGGTTTCGGGATGTCGGGTGAAGGGGCCACCAAAATCCGGATGCCTTCCTTTTTCAAAGATGACGAAAGTTTCCGAGTCAGTGGCCTGTCAGTCACCAGGGCGCTGAGTCTTCTCGGGTGAAGCAGCACCGAGACCGAGGAAAGACCGAACTTCCGGGAATCGATCAGGAGAACAACCTTCCTGGCTGATGCGGCCAAAGCGCGCTTGACCTCAATTTCGAGGGGGTTCGGATCCATCGGACCACTGTTGAGATCCCAACCGGTGGCTCCCAAAAAACAGACCGAAGCGCGGGTTTTGCGAACGGATTTGAGGGCGTCCGGGCCGGTGCTGTTTCCGGAAACTGCGCTGAGCCATCCCCCGATGACCTGGACGGGCAGGGCCGGCCTCTCCTGGCGGATTTTGAGGGCGATGGGCAGGCTGTTTGTGACGATCGAAATGCGATGTATTGGCAACACTCCCACGAGGGCCGCCACCGTCGTGCCACCCTCCAAGGCGAGGACATCGCCTTCCCTTACGAATTCCCGGACTGCCAACTCCGCAATACGCCGTTTAGCATCAGCTTCAGCTTCAAACTTTGTTTCAAAATTCGATTCCCCGGAGACGGTGGTGCAGGCCATTGCCCCGCCGCGCACCCTGCGGAGCAGGCCTTGTTCGGCAAGAAGTCTCAGATCCCGCCAGGCGGTCATCGGCGTGACCCCAAGCTCGTTCGGAAGATCAGAGCCCCGGATGGATCCCAGGTCCCTGAGCATGGTTAGTATTCGCTGATGACGGGCCGTGGCGGTGGCAAACTTCACGTTAGATTTCCTCAAAAATGTTATAATCTGTTATATGGCTTGCATGCGCAAATATCGAGGACAAAGTTCAATTATGAAATGGTTCCTCGGAATTGACGGCGGCGGAACGACCACGCGGGCCGTGGCCGTAAGTGCGACCGGACAAATTTGGGGTGAAGGGGAAGCGGGGCCTTCGAATTACCATAATGTGGGAATCGATGCGGCGCTGGCCAATGTGCTGGGCGCCTCGAAGCAAGCCCGGCAGAGAGCGGGTGTTCGGACGGCCCCCGTTGCGGTTTTTCTTGGCTGTGCCGGGATCAAGTCGGCGGCGGACACGGCCTTGATGAAGTCGATGGCAGAGACATCAGGCATCGGTCCGACCGGGGGGATTGTGGTGGCTAATGATTTGCACAATGCTCTGACAGGAGGGCTTGCCGGGCGAGCTGGCATCGCCCTCATTGCAGGGACGGGAACAAACTGCCTCGGTCGGGATGCCTCAGGAGAAAGCTTCATGTGCGGGGGATGGGGCTGGCTTCTTGATGATGTGGGCGGCGGTTTCGGCTTGGGGATGGCCGCCCTGCGGGCCGTCGCACGGGCCACGGACGGCCGCGCCGGACGAACCAGTCTCGAGGCGGCTGTTCTGGCCTTTTATGGACTTTCTGAGCCCTATGAACTGCTTGCCCGGCTTCATGTGGGGAAATGGACCCCTGATGAATTGGCGGGTTTGGCTCCGGTTGTCGTACGAAATGCCGAGAGTGGCGATGCCGTCGCCCAAAGCATTCTGAGGGAGGGCGCTTCAGCTCTTGCCGAGCTGGTGGCAGGAACTGCACGACGGCTGAGTTTTTCCAAGGGGCCGGAGGTGGTGATTCTCGGGGGATGCGCCCGCTCGGGTCCCCCATATCAACCACTTGTCGAAGCTGCGATCGGGCGTGTTTGCCCAAGGGCCCGGCTTGTTGAGCCGGAATATTCTCCCGCCCACGGTTCCGCGCTCAACGCGCTTCGTGCTGGCCACATCTCACCGCTCCCAAAACTTCAAATTCCAAAACACCATGCTTAACACCATCAAAACAGAAGATCTTTTTGTCGCGTTCGGACTCGATTCGGCGCGAATTGGCGACCGCCCGTTTGTTCAACGCTGCCTCTCTGACCTTGAAGGCTGCTTTGTCGATGGGGACAGCTTCCGTCATGCGCTGGCTCAGGGTAACCCGCTTCTTTATGAAGTCACGGCGGTGGAGCCAGCCTCCGGGGATGGCCAGCTTCATTTTGGACTCGGAATCCTCCAGCCGGGAAAGATCGGAGCGGAGTACTATCTCACGAAGGGCCACCTGCATTCCCACCGCGCCGCCGCCGAGGTGTATGTCGGGCTGCGGGGCGAAGGCATGATGCTGCTGGAGGATGAAATGACCGGAGAGAGTCGGATGGTTCCTCTGCAGGCGAATTCCGTGGTTTATGTGCCCGGACACACAGCGCACCGCACGGTCAATACTGGCTCCGATCCGCTTGTTTACCTCGGGATTTATCCCTCGAATGCCGGTCATGACTACGGAGCGATTGCCAGCCGCAATTTCAGAAAAGTCATCGTTGAGAGTGAAGGCAAACCGGTGATGAAGGATCGTCCTCAGTAAAAAAATCTCATGAAATATCTTAACCGTCTCGGGGTTGGCCGCCCCAACTATGATCGGATGCCGACTGTCAAGGTTCCAGCCAGCCACGCCACGTCGTGTTGGTCGGGGTGGGATAAGATCCATTCAGAAATCCGACGACGGACCTCGGTCCTGACGACGAATTGTGTCGTCGCCGTCGAATGTTATCCCGGTGTGGACGACAAGGCTTTGCGCACGGTTTTTGCCGAAGCACTTGCCACGGATCTGGTCATCGACACCAAGGCTGCTTGCAAGAGTGAGGCGGAGATCGATGAAATGGTCGCGCCGTTCATTGGGGGTGACGATCCGGTGTTTGGTTATCTCAATCAAACTCTCTCCATGGCAGATTTTTTTGATGCGGCGAAGGCGGAGGCTATCAGGAAACAGATCGGCCTTCCCGGCAACGGGCGAATCGTTTTAGTCTGCGGCCCCGGCGCTTCTCTCCTCGCGCCCGCTGCGGATTTGCTCATCTATGCTGATATGCCGAGGTGGGAGGGGCAACTCCGTCAGCGGCGGGGCGAAGTGGATAACCTTGGAGTGTCCAATCGGGGCCTCAAGGCATCTCTGCAATACAAACGCAGCTTTTTTGTCGACTGGCGGGTCGCCGATCGCCTGAAGCGATCCACGATGTCTCATTGGGATTATTTGCTCGATACCACAACCGCTTCTGCGCCGAAGCTGATTTCGGGAAACGCACATCTGGCAGCACTGGCTGAGGCCTCCACCCGGCCCTTTCGTGTGATGCCGTTTTTTGATCCGGGTCCCTGGGGTGGGCATTGGATGCGAGAGGTTTGCGGTCTGCCCGACGGCCCTCCCAACTATGCCTGGTGCTTTGACTGCGTTCCGGAGGAAAACTCGTTGCTGTTGGAATTTGAGGGAGGAGTCACGGTCGAGATCCCCGCTCTCAACCTTGTCTTCCGCCATCCTGAGGACCTTCTGGGCGCGCCGGTCTATGGTCGGTTTGGTGCGGAATTTCCGATCCGGTTCGACTTTCTTGACACGATGCAGGGTGGCAATCTTTCCTTTCAGGTTCATCCATCGACGGACTTTGCCCGGGAACATTTTGGCCTGACCTATACCCAGGACGAGAGCTACTACCTGCTTGACGCAGAGCCCAATGCGGTCGTTTACCTTGGCTGCCGGGACGGGGCCGATCCAGCGACCGTAATTGCAGCCCTCAACGACGCGAAAGACGGAGGCAATCCCTTTGAAGCGGAAAAATACGCTGCATCATTCCCCGCAAAGAAACACGACCACTTCCTGATACCCGCCGGAACCCTTCACTGCTCGGGCTCAAATGCGATGGTCTTGGAAATCAGCGCGACGCCCTATATTTTTACATTCAAACTCTGGGACTGGAGCCGCCTGGGGCTGGATGGAAAGCCGCGTCCCCTGAACATCGAACGCGGCAGCAAAGTGATCCGCTGGGACCGCGACGAAACGTACGCCCAAGAGCATCTGGTGAATCAATTTCAGCAGATCGCCGAAGGACCCGGGTGGAGGGAGGAGCGCACGGGATTGCATCCCACCGAGTTTATTGAAACCCGCCGGCATTGGTTCACCGGGCCAGTTGAGCACAACACCGGCGGCAGTAGCCGGGGCAGCGTGAATGTCTTGAATCTCGTGGAAGGGGAGGAGGCGGTGGTTGAAAGCCCGGAGGGTGTCTTTGCCCCGTTTGTTGTTCACTACGCCGAAACGTTTATTGTGCCTGCCGTGGTCGGAGCCTACACCATCCGGCCCAAGGTGCCCAACCCGAGTCGCCCGCTCGCAACCCTCAAAGCATTTGTTCGTCACCAACCATGAAAACGGATCCGGGTTTTGATATCAAAGTGACGAGCGATCCTCTTGGGTTCTCCTACGGCCCGGATGTTTTTGGTCCCCGCTGTGAACTGCGAAGCCTTGATGCCATTCGTCCCAGCCTGCGGGACCCTCAATGCGTCGGACCGGACCCGGTTTACGCCATTGCGATGGATGTCGGAACAAACGATCGCCGTGCCGATCTGATCACTCGCAACCTTCTCTTTGGCGCAGTGACATACGCCGCCGGGCGACTCGGCGGGGAACCCGTGCGCTCTCAGGGCCACCTTCACGCGGTCAGTTCAAGCTGTGGATACTCGACCCCCGAGCTCTATGAAATCTGGGAAGGTCGGGCGGTCATTCTTATGCAGGAAACCGCAGAGGATGACCCGGGCCGCTGTTTTGCTGTGACGGCGGAGCCCGGTCAGGTGGTGGTGGTGCCTCCCAACTGGGCGCATGCCACCATCAGCGCGGACCCCTCTCAACCTCTCACTTTTGGCGCTTGGTGCGTGCGCGACTTTGGCTTTGATTATCGCGGCGTCCGGGCTCATGCGGGATTGGCCTGGTTTCCCAAGCTTGCGGGGGACCAACTCGAATGGCTGAGGAACCCAGGCTACCCCGTCAAACGTGACCTCACGCTCAAGCCCCCTTCATCCTATGAAAGCCTTGGCCTTGAGCGGAAGCTCCCCATCTGGGGGCACTATTTGGAAGATCCTGAAAGTGTGATGTGGGTTGCCCGACCTGAGCGCATGGAGCGAGTCTGGCGTGATTTTGTTCCCTGATGCTTGCCGCTCTCTGTAGTGGCTGCGCCATGGATAGGCTGGGTAGGAAGGGAGGTTGACTGGCCTTCCAACTCCGAGTGGCGCTTTGCAATCAGGAAGGGTTCCACGAGCAACCCTTGATGCAACACTTTCAGCGTTGGCCCCACGGTAAAATACTCCCCTTGGCTAGCTCGTTTCTGGCAACCTCAGGCACCGTGATCCCTTCCCCGCAAATATGACAACCCGACTGTGGACAAAAGTGAAGGCGGGAATGCAGGCGGGCAACGACGAGTTGTCGCCGACTATTGTCGATCTGACTTGCCTGCGAGCAGGGACTCTTTCGCTGCGGCCAGTTCTTTCAGTTTGGCCTCATCGACTTGTGGATAGTGCAGATCGAGTGATGCCAGCGCGTCAATGACGGCCGAAGCCACCACCACCCGGGTGAACCATTTGTTGTCTGCCGGCACAACATACCATGGGGCCTCCTTGGTGGCTGTCTCGCGGATTGTCTCCTCGTAGGCCTTTTGATAGTCATCCCAGAATCCGCGCTCTTTCATGTCGGCAGAAGAAAACTTCCAATTCTTTTCTGGCAATTCGATGCGTTGGAGAAACCGTTTTTGCTGCTCCTTCTTGGAAACGTGGAGAAAAAATTTCAGCACAATCGTTCCATTGCGCACGAGGTATCGCTCAAATGAACGGATATCCTGGAATCGCTCCTCCCAAATGTGTTTTGTCACGCGGCATTTCGGCAACTTCTGGCCCGCAAGAAACTCGGGGTGGACACGCACGACGAGGGTCTCCTCGTAGTAACTGCGGTTAAAAATCCCAATCCGCCCGCGCTCGGGAAGTCGTTTCTGGCATCGCCACAAAAAATCATGATCCAAGTCCTCACTTGTT
>JBGTAR010000213.1:0-3547 GCA_041749815.1 Terrimicrobiaceae bacterium | reverse complement strand
GTGTGTTGGGGTGAGCGTTTTTTGACCTGACGCAAAAGGCACGGACATGAGTTTCCCCATCCCGCGAGCCCGTTCGACCTGCACATAAAGCTTGTCCTTCTCTTCATCGGAGAGTTTTGGCATCACGTCAATTCGTGAGAGTACCTCGGCCTTCACGAGGCGGATTTCGGCATCCTCGACATCCATCTTGACCTCCGCAGCCGCTGTCACTTCTTCAATGGGGGCGGAAGCTTCCATGACAATTCCTGCCGAACCAGCCGGAGCCTCCGAGGTCTCAACCGGGGTGGGCGAAGGGGTTGCCGACGCTTCAACATCCTTCGGGCGGTCGCAACCCGCCAATGCCAAAACCACAGCACAAAAAGTCAGTCTGATGATCATACCCTCACTCTGAACCCAAAATCCTTTCAGGGGAAGCCCCGGTGTCATGAAAAGTGGACAGGGGCCTCCTCCTGGGACCACTGGCCCCGCGCTTGCGGGGCCGGGATCGTCATTTGGCACCCACCTCAAATCAGATGGTGCCTGCCCCCAGAACCTTTCGATTGCGCTGCGTCGCATGGTCTGCTACCTAAGAAAACTGGATTGGCAGCAGGAATTCCCCTCAAAGGATGTCCCGACTCCCGTCTTCACCAACCGCCGAAGTAGCACAGGGGTAGTGCAATCGATTCGTAATCGATAGGTCACGGGTTCGAATCCCGTCTTCGGCTCGGTGGAATTTCTTAAATTATTAAATTTTCTCGCGTGAGAAAATGCCAATTTTCAGGAAAATAATCCTCAACTGCGGCTGAGACGTCGGAGGTGTTGACTGGTATGGCCGACGGGATAACCGCCACTCGTTCTCGAGGTCGTGGGCGTCCGGTCGCGTGGGTGAATGGAGGGAATAATCGGGCCGCAGTCGATCGATCTACGTCACAATAGACGTATGGCAACATGGACGTATGTTTTAGGAGGTAGACAGGTACGATTGCGCTGGGAAAGCTGATTTCGGCTCAAGTTGACCTTTTATTTTTCCATTGCCAAGGGCCAACACGCATGGATATTACTTGTGCAAGTGGATTGGGAGAACCTGGTCGGCGTTTGTGCCTCGGTGAGTTTCATCGAGGCCTTTCGCTTTTTAGGGGAGGATGAATTTTCAGTCCCAATCCTTCATACTTCTCCCCAACATGCTCTCTACCCCCGTCGCAGAAAAACTTCTTTCTGAGTACATCGAAGGCACGATTCTGCTGCTCTGGACGGAGTATGTGAAGACCGATCGGCCGCGCTACCAGATCAGCCAATTGAAGACCGGAGGACATCACCTTTTTGTCTGAGAAAAGCACACTGAACTTGAGGTTCATCTCGCGTGTGTTGCTACCGCTACAGATCCTGCGGAACTCCAATTCCAATTCATCATCCTCTTTGCGTCCGCGCTGCTCCACAACAATGTGGGTCAAGTTGTGCTGCTCATTCTTCTCCTCGAGAAATTCGTAAAGCGTTTCCAGGCAGAAGCGGAGGGCAATGTGATACGGATTCGATGACTTTTCCGGCAAGGCTTGCAGGCGACGCTTGTCGATGACGCAGCTGATGAGGATGAAATTGCTCTCCTCGATGATCGAGGTGAGGTCACCCAAAAACTGCTCCTTGTGTTCTCGAGACCGGAAAATCCTGAACACGCCCTTCTCTTTCCGGATTTCCTGCTCGTGCAGCACGATCTGGTCGTGGCCGAAATGCTTGAACTTAAAGGTTTCCAGAGCCGGGACAACCCTCTGGCTGTAATGGCCTTTATGAAAGACGCAGAAGGCGAGGACAAAGACCGGATACTGCGCATCAATAGATTGCATGCCGTGGTCTCCACTTTCGTCCACATACACAATATACTTGCCGAATGGGTCCCCAAGACCTTCGCCGACCGCTCTTTTTGCCTTTGCAGTCCCGGGAGAATGCTCCGCACCGACGGTCTCAAAGAGAGGCAACTCAGGTCCTTCGGGGGATGGCATCAGGCCGCCTTCCTTTTCTTGCCGTCCCCGGAGCCAACCGAATCTTGGACCGTCACCTGCCCGTTCATCAGCATCGGCAGCAGCCAGTCGCGGAGTTGGGTGAGTTCTTGGGTTTCCTTTTCGTTTAAGGTCATTTTCTGGAACATCGGTTCGCAGATTTGCTCAAACGCAGCGAGCGACTCACCTGAAGGAATTGGTAGGGGGAAGGCCTTCAAGACTGACGCCTCGATGCGCTTTCTTCCAGAGGTGCCGGTCATGTTCAGAATGGCAAATTTTCGGAAGTGCACTGATCGCGCCAAGGAGGCACCGAAGGCGCTAAGCGATCTCGGTCTTCCGCGCATCACGATGAACTCGGTGGAGCCGAAACCGACTTCGTCATCGATCAATTGAGTAATGAGGGCTGTCTTGCCATTCTCCAGACATGGAGTGATTCGCGCAACTACCACATCACCGTTGGCAAATTTGGTCCCTCCGCTAAATGCCTTCCGTTGCACAGCCTTGGTCATGAACCCGCGTGTTGGCACGGCGTCCATAGCGAAAAAACCAGCCACAATGCCGTCTCGCAGCGACACCGAAGGATTGAAGATGAAAAGACTCTCAGCAGTTCCATCCCTCCACCCCTCGGGAATCTCGCGTTTGAGGTTTTCGTTGTAGATCATTTTTCCGCCGGACGCGCTGTAGGGGTGGCCTGCTAGTTTGGGCTTGCCCAGCGCGGCGGCTTGGGCGGCGGTCATGGGAAAGTCAAACTGCGCGAACCAGTAGTCATACAGCAGCTTCGCCAACCCCTCCAATTCCCCGTTAATCCGCTGGTTCAGTTCGATCTTGGCGTCGAGTGCGGCAAGGACGGATGCGATACGTTCCTGATCATCTTTATCGGGAGCGCAGAAGGACACTCGATTCAAAATGCCTGTATTCAGATTCGGCATTGTCGCTCCAACAGCCTGACTAGCGATCCACGACTGGTAGGTCTTCGTGCTGAGGTAATAGGTCAGAAAGGCGGGATCAATCTTCTTCCCAGGCCTCAGTAATAGACAACCCGTGCCACAGAAGAATCCATTTTCATGCTCCCTTATCAGAGCCTTCTGGGTTACGTCACCTCTTCTGCTATAAACAATGTCACCCGTCTGAACAATGTGTCGTTTGAGGCGTTTTGCATCGTGCTCTGAGATGCGAGCGATTTCCGAAACATCGACACGGTTGTTTTTCATGTTCGCGGGCATGATGCACGGAATACCTTCTGGAACATAATCGGATGCGTGAAGTTGGCTGCCGAACGGTCCAGTTTGGATTGAACCTCCGCCTTCATCTACCAAGTCGCCTAAGCGCTGTGTCTGCCACGCTTTCAAAGCTTCAGCACTCCCAATTGCATTTCAATGTCCACTTCGAGCTTCCGCGCATCGCTGAACATTACCTTGAGGCGTTCTCTTCGCACCGCTAGTGTAGTCCGCCTTACAGATTGCATATTATAAATATTCTGCTACTTTTGTGTAATGAGAGTAGCCCCATCCATCAAGCTGACCATACAAGAGCGCACCAAGCTGGAATCAATCAAACGGGGCCGATCTTCTTCTGTT
>JBGTAR010000212.1:0-5192 GCA_041749815.1 Terrimicrobiaceae bacterium | reverse complement strand
GAACAGAAGAAGATCGGCCCCGTTTGATTGATTCCAGCTTGGTGCGCTCTTGTATGGTCAGCTTGATGGATGGGGCTACTCTCATTACACAAAAGTAGCAGAATATTTATAATATGCAATCTGTAAGGCGGACTACACTAGGCCGAGCGGTGTGACGATCATAGAACCAGGTGAGAAAGGCTCGCTCATTGCCGACGACGAGGCGTTCCGGCACATCGGGTGCAAGCGGAAGAACCCACCACCACATTGATCCTTCTTTCATGGCCTCCGGCGTGTAGGCGATGATTTTCGTGAGCACCTCGGAGAGCATGACCGGCGCTTCGATGTAGAGTAATCCCGCAACTTCGTCCGGATGGTCGGCGGCCCAAAGCAGTGCCGGCGGCCCGCCCATATCGTGGGCGGCCAGAATGATGGGTTTTGCATTTCCAAAACCGATCTGGCGGACGAGTGCGCGGAACTCTTCGGCGAGCGCGCGGGCGTCGTAGCCTTCGGTGCCCTCTGGTTTTTCGGAGTCTCCGAAACCTCGCATGTCCGGCACCAGCACAGCAAAACCAGCATCCGCCAGAGCGGGCGCCACTTTGCGCCAGGCGTAACTGGTGCTGAGAAATCCGTGACAAAGCAGAACAGGCTGTCCCTGCGGATCACCGCCCAACCAATAATGAAGCTGTACGCCATTAACGGTGGCGGTTTCACTATTAGAACCCGGAATTGAAGGCGGCGGTGTGATGCTCATCATGGTTTTGATTGTTCGATCAATCGGTGACTTGCATCGTCGGAGCGGTGGCAACCAGCAACTTCACGAGTTCGGCAACCATTGTGTTGGTCGTGTTACCCTCATCGCGATGGCTACTGCTTGACCATCTCTGTTCGGTATTTCGGAAGGAGTGCGGCAATTTTTGCTTTCATCGCCGCCTCAGTTGCTTTGTCAGGCTTGGGCGGCGGAGTTGTTCGACTGGTCACTGGGACACCAACCGCCAGGAAGAATTCTTCCTGCCCGGCCGGCGCACAAATGCAGTGCAGACGTGCCACCTTGCCGGAGGCATTGGTGAAAGAATGCGGCGCATTGGCGGGAATACTCAGGGTTTCACCGGTTCGCACGACTGACTTTTCACCACGGAATGTTGCTTCGATTTCCCCTTCGAGCAGAGTGAAGGATTCCTCAAAATCATGACGATGGGC
This sequence comes from Terrimicrobiaceae bacterium, assembly GCA_041749815.1. GTDB lineage: Bacteria > Verrucomicrobiota > Verrucomicrobiia > Chthoniobacterales > Terrimicrobiaceae > JAJTZA01. The sequence goes on along the minus strand of JBGTAR010000212.1, from coordinate 4,013 downwards.
AGGCGGCCCACCTCCGGGCGGGATATGCATGTCTATAAGGCAATATTGGCCGTTGGTGTCCTTGCCTGAGAGCAGGATCGTGTAGGTATCTCCCACGAGCCCGATGTGGGGCAGCCCTTGGTCGGTTTCAGGGCGTGCGACTTTGAGTTTACGTGCGGGGTTATCGGCCGGGACCGGCGTGATTGGCTGGGAAGCCACTTGGTGTTCGTTCATTGGACCTTTCTATTTTCGTACATTCACATTCGCGGGATTGACTGGGGCCGTAACTCCGACCGGAGGCACAGTTGTTAGCTTACAGTCAGCGCAATCCGCGCTGACGGCAAAAATAGCGGAGTTCATTTTTGCCATTGCATGGCGGCATCCCGGGCGAAGTCCTCGTAGCTGCGGGGCGCATGTCCCAGCAGGCTCGTTAACGCCTCCACATCTCCTTCGCCTGCCACGAAGCCGCGTTCCAGATACCCTTGGAACATCATACGGATGTCGAAAGCTGACCAGGATGGGGCTTTTTGCCGCATCTGTTCCTCAAAAGAATCCAGCGCTTCGCCCGTGTATTTGATCTCCTTGCCGAGAAGATCGCTCCAAATCGAAGCAATCTTGGGTCCGCTTAGTACCTCGGGTCCGGTGAGATTGTACGTCTTGCCAAAATGTCCGTCGCTTGTCAGCGCGATGGCAGCAGCCTCCGCGATGTCGCGTACGTCCACGGCAGAAACGCCCGGAGTGCCCAGCGGCATAGGGTAGATGCCGGGTCCCATGAGTGCCTCTTTGAGGGAATCATCGTTTTGGTAGAAATAGTTTGGGCGGATGATGGTAAAAGGCAGGTCGAACTCCCGCATGGCATTTTCGATCGCCAGTTTTGAGGCAAAATGGGGCACGTCCTTGAATGCTTCAACCTTAAAGACCGAATGATAAACGATCTGCTTGAGCTTCAGCTTCCGGGCCAGATCGTAGGCAATCAGCCCCTGCGTCAATTCATCCGGGACCACTGCATTCAAGAGATAAAGTTTGTCCACTCCATCGAGTGCCTTCTGCACCGAGACGGGGTCGAGCAGGTCTCCAATCACCACTTCTACGCCTTCCGGAAACTGATTAGATTCGCCCTTTTTACGTACGATGACGCGCACTATTGCGTCACGTTTACAAAGTTCCTTGACCACTTCCGAACCGACTCTTCCTGTGCCCCCCGCTACTAGAATTTTCATATGATTGCCCTTTTCATGTTTGTGTTAATTAAAGATGCAACGCTCCGGCATCTTCTTGGAGGAACTTATGTTGGCGGGTTAATTTGCCCATGGGGCGTTTCCCTACCTCCGGGCACGAACGCACCTTCGGGCTCACATGGACGCCTGGAAATTAGTCCTGCGTTGAGTAAAAATAAACCCACCCATGGCCTCTGTCAGCGTGTTGAGCAGGGAGCAATAAGACTCAACCCACCCCACATGCGACTCTGCGCGTCACGTATTCGCTGCGTCGTTGCTCACACGCATGCCTTTGTCAGGTTTGCAGTCGGGTAAAACGGCGATGACCGTAGGCCAAAATTTCTCAACCGATTCGGGCGGATGGACTCAACTTGGAACTCCAGTGTCTTGCCGACTTGCTTGGAAGCTTCGGGAATAGCGCCCGGCTGTGAAAACACAGTCAACCGTCTCCTTGAGCTTCACCTCGTCCGAATCGAGACAGGACAGTTTCCTGTTCGATGCGGCCACGCTTGCCAGTGTGGCTGGAGTCCTCATGCGCGATAACGAGGCCGTTGAAGATCATTTCGCGTTTCTCATTTCTGGTTTTGGTTTCTTGGTTTCTTGGTTCTGGCCCGCACATCATTGCCCGCGGTCAAATCTTCCATGAGTGGCTCGACTTGCCTACAAACCGGTTGCCCTGGCTTGGCGCCAGCGCGCTCCACCTCAAGTGTTACTGTTTGACTCGTGCGCAACAGCGGTGACTCCTCAGGATTTGTCTCTAGGGTCTCATTGAAAGGCTTTCAACTTTGCGCCAACTCCCTATGGTTTCATTCATAAACCGAAGACACCCATACTTGACCATACTGCTGCTGATTCTAACGTGCGCGAGCGCATCGGCATTTTCGACGGTCGTCATTGATGCGGGTCATGGAGGTCATGATCGCGGGGGAATTCCCACCAATATCATCCCGGAAAATGGCGTGGCGTTGGACACCGCCCGTCGGGTGCAGGGATTTCTGAAAGCGGCCGGTCTCCGAGTCGTGATGACACGCTCCAGCGATGTGTTTGTAACCTTGGATCAGCGCGTGGCCATCTCCAATGCGCAGAAAAATGCCATTTTTGTGAGCATTCATTACAACTCGGCCACCCGGCGTGGGGCCAATGGCATCGAAACCTTTGCCAATACCTCCGGGCTGCGGCTTGCGCGATTGGTTCAACGCAATGCCATGAAAACCACCTTCGGGGAAAACCGGGGAGTGAAACAACGGGGCTTTTATGTGCTGCGCAAAAATCGGAAACCCTCGGTGCTGGTTGAATGCGGGTTCCTTACCAATCCGTCCGATGCAGCCCTCGCCGGGCGTGCCAGTTATCGAGACAAATTGGCCCGTCAGATCGCGAATGCGATCCTCGAATATCGTCGATCTCTTTGACGGGAGACTTTGGGGCTGGCCTTGGGTTTGGTTTTCCTCACTGGCCGCAATCTCCAACCACGTTTCAGAGCGAACTGCCGAATCGTGAGCTGTGGGAGGATCACTCACAGAAAGGTCGCTTTGGGATTATTGACATAATATTTAAAATAGCTATTATGTGGATTATGGGCGCAAAATACACCACTTCCCCTCATGCTTCTCTGAAAGTGAATGAACTCCCTGCGGTCACGGCCACAGCCCTGAAGAACTCAACGTCCGATGTCCTCGATCAGGTGAGCGCGGAAGGGGCTGTTGCTATTACCAAGCACAACAAGCCCCGCGCCATCCTGATTTCCGTCGCGCAATACGAAGGCATGAGAGGAACTGAGAGCAACTTGCTCAACGAACTGCAGGCGGAGTATCGCGGGATGCTTGAAAAAATGCAGGAACCGGAGCAAAAGGCGGCGGCAAAGCGATTGTTTGAGGCAACCCCTGAGGAACTGGGAGCTGCAGCGGTTCGGGCTGCTCAGCGAAACGGCAACCAGAGCGCATGACTTCGCATCCCACAATCACTGTGCTGGCTGGTGTGAATGGTGCTGGAAAAAGCAGTATTGCGGGAGAATTCGCCGAGACCAACTCCCATTTCTACTTCAACCCCGACACCGTGGCGCTGAAAATCCGAACCCTGCACCCAGACATTTCGATAACGCTCGCCAACGCTCATGCCTGGCAGATCGGCAAGTCGCTGTTGGAACAAGCCATCGGGGAGCACAAAGACTACCGTTTTGAAACCACGCTCGGTGGACACACCATCACGCGATTGCTTCAAGAAGCAGCGAACGGCGGGCATCGTCTCCATCTTTGGTTTTGCGGACTGGAGAGCCCGGAGCTGCACCTCTTGCGGGTTCGGGCCCGCGTCACCAAGGGCGGGCACAACATCCCGGAAGAAAAAATCCGTGAGCGCTGGAAAGGCAGCCGCGAAAATCTCATCCGCCTGCTCCCGCACATTCATCACCTCCGGGTTTATGACAACTCGATCGAGGCCGACCCAGGAAAGGGCATAACGCCCCGCCCTGTGCTCCTGCTCGAAATGAAGAGCCGTAAAATTACGGCGCCCGAGGATCTCTCCGGGGCTCCTGATTGGGCCCAGCCAATCATCGCTGCAGCTATCCGTCTGCACATGCTAACTGAATAGGCGTCAGGCCTGAGGGTTGTCGCGAGATGCGGCAATCATCGATGCCAGAACTTGGAGCCGCGTTTCAGGCGGGCGTAAACGAGGTTGGGTTGCTGGGATTGTCCGGATGGGTTCTCGACGAGGAGACGGATGGCAAGGGCTGAGAGAATGTTAAACACCAAAAGTGCGAGAAAATACACACTGTGACGTTTGAAGGTGAAGATGCCTGCCACGATGTCGATCGTGCCGATGGCA
>JBGTAR010000211.1:0-7407 GCA_041749815.1 Terrimicrobiaceae bacterium | reverse complement strand
AACAGAAGAAGATCGGCCCCGTTTGATTGATTCCAGCTTGGTGCGCTCTTGTATGGTCAGCTTGATGGATGGGGCTACTCTCATTACACAAAAGTAGCAGAATATTTATAATATGCAATCTGTAAGGCGGACTACACTAGTGGTCTTCAGCCCCTCGGCAAAGTTCCTCCTTCTCGGGCAGGCACTGGCTGGGCTGGCCGGGGCCGCCCTGGTGCCAACACTGGTTGTTTTGATTGCCAATCATTACCACGGAGAACAACAGGCCAAGGCTGTTGGTTTCCTTGGTTCGGCCCGTGCCATTGCAGGCGTGCTGGCCTTTTTGATCATTGGCTCGCTTGAACGCTTTGTGGGGTGGCGGGTTGCCTTTGGCCTTCTGCTGATCCATGCCCTCGCGATTCTTATTCTTAGCTTTCAGCTCAAGCCCTCCCACGCCAGGCCGGAGGTCAAAATTGATATCATTGGCGTGATTTTGGCCGCGAGCGGAATTATCATTTTGACTCTTGGTGTAAACAATATTCGCAGTTGGGGGCTTCTCCTCGCAGGCCCCAATGCCCCCATGGATGTGTTGGGGATCTCGCCGGCTCCGCTGCTGATTGGGGTGGGAATTTTCTTTATCTCCGCGTTTCTTTTTTGGACCCGCAAGCGCGAGGTGAGTGGCAAGACCCCGTTGTTTGCCATGGAGGTCATTGATTCCCCCAAGGAGCGTGCCGCGGTATTGGCCATGTTCACGATTGTCGGCATGGAGGCCGCGCTGAATTTTTCTGTGCCCCTCTATATCCAAATCGTGCAGGGGCGCAGCGCCTTTGACACCGCGATTGCGATGATGCCATTCAATCTTTCGGTCTTTTTCACAGCGTTTTTGGTGGTGAAATTGTACAAGCGATTCTCGCCCAAACAAATTGCTCGGTATGGGTTTATCCTCGCCGCCGCCGGGGCCTATTGGCTTACCTTTGTCGTGACCAACAACTGGAGTTCCATCCCTGTGCTTCTGGGTTTGGTCACCTTTGGTATTGGACAAGGGGCCCTCGTCACCCTCCTCTTCAACGTCCTTGTGACGTCTTCCCCCAAGGAGCTTGCAGCTGACGTGGGCTCAATCCGGGGAACGGCAAACAACCTCGCAGCGTCCGTGGGGACCGCGCTTATGGGTGCCATCGTGGTTGGTGTTCTGAGCGCCGGGGTTATGAAAGCGATCACTGCTCACCCGGTTCTTACCGAGGAAATGACCTCGCAACTCGACTTGGATAACATCAACTTCCTCAGCAACGAACGGCTGGCTCAGCGTTTGAAAGAAACCACCGCCACGCCCGAACAAATTGAAAATGCGCTGGCGGTCAACGAATCTGCTCGTCTGCGTGCCCTCCAAGTCGCTTTCTTTGTGCTGGGGTCGCTGTCCCTTCTTGCGATCTTCCCTTGCGGCCGACTCCCCGACTATCGCCCCGGCGAAATTCCCGAGGAGGACGAACTCTCGCCGGAGCCGGAAACAAAACCAGCCTGAACCACACAATGACATTTCTCCGACTGGTCGGAATTGGTTTGGCCCTCTCCGTGGGTTCGGTCACCCATGGTTACGGGGAGGAGTCCCCAGGCACGGCTGGCCAAACAGCGGAACAAGAGCCTGCAGGTGCCGCGTCGGCTGGGGAAAGTGAAGCGACGGATTCTGACATCGCGGCAGGACCCACCATCCGCGAGATCGAGTCCTCAAACCTTGATTCGGACCTCTCCCCCGGTGAGGCCACCACGGTGACCAGCTCCGAACTCGATGAAATCTATGCCCCGGACCAGCAAGGCTATCTCGAATCTCTCGGAGTCCGGAGCCCGCTCAGATACCTCGCTGATCCCTTGGAGGAATTGTACAATAAGACCGGACTCCGACTTGGTGTGGCTCACACCATGCTCTTTTTGCAACCTCTGGGTGGTCAAAGTTCCCGGTACGGGGCGGCCGGAGACCTGGATTTGATGTCTTCATGGACGCTGCTTGGACGCGGAACGCAAGACACCGGGCGATTGGTTTTCACTGGCGAATACCGTTACCAGATCGGTGACCAACCTGCCTCGGCCGTGGGCGGACAAACTGGAACTCTTGTGGCCCCAACCAATGCCTTCAATGACCGTGGCTGGGTCATTCGCGATGCCTACTGGATTCAGCGGTTGTTTGACGCCAAGATTCGTATCCTGATCGGACGTGCGGATATTTCCGACTATGTCGGAGCCCACTGGCTCCAGAACGTGAACAACTCCTTCGTCAACAGAAACTTTTCTGCCAATGCTGCGATTCCATTTCCCGGTCATGGACCCATGCTTGGCATTTCGATCCGGCCCACCGATCAATTTTATGTAACCGCCGGAGCCATTAATGGTTATAGTATCACCACGGAGGCGGAAATCGATTCTCTCTTCAATGAGTGGGATTTGTTCAGCATGGCGGAAATCGGCTACACCCCCACCTTTGAGGCGCTTGGCGAGGGGCGTTATGCTTTTGGGATTTGGCACATGGACGCCCGGAGCCGGGACCAATTGCCATCTGATTATGGCATGACTTTCATCGTTGACCAAAATCTGACCCCCAACCTTCAAATGTTCGCCCGTTATTCCTACTCGGACGGACGATTGACCAACATCAAACACAGCGCGCAGTTGGGATTTGGCTACAGCGGGCTGTTTGGAAGGACCAATGACCTCACCGGAGCCGCCGTGGGCTTCTCGATCCCTCAACGGGATTCCACGCGTAATGAAACCGTCATGGAAGTCTTTCACCGTTTCCAAGTCGCATCGAACAGCCAATTTTCGGTGGGATTTCAGCTGATCGCCAATCCCGGAAATGCTATCGAAAACGAAACGGCTGGTATGTTCTACATGCGATTGAGGACGTCGTTTTAGGCACTTAAATAGGACTCTGGTTTGCAATATCTGGAATTCTGCCAAGGTCGGAATCATAAACCCCAATCCCGCAGTTCAAAGACCAGAAAGACCTGAGTTCACCATGAAGAGCATGAAGGCTTTGAAGGGAAGAGCTGCAAAGGTCGCTAAGGCAGAATTGGCTTTTCACGCACCTACTAAATTCATGTCATCAAAAGTCCTATCTTTCCAAAATGCATTAAACTTCATGCTCTTCATGTTGCTTCATGGTGAATTCAGTTGCGGAAATGGAGGGTGCTGGCAATCCACACTGCTGATCCATAACAATGCTGACTCCTGAATTCCCAAATCCCGACCAGGTAGTCCACAATCCCACCAAGGATGCGACCGAACTTCTGGAGTTTCTTTTCAGGCTGGGTCAGGCCTACATCGCTTGTGGAGAGCAAACGGCCAAAGTTGAACTTCTTTTGCGCCGCATCGCGGCCTCCTATGGCATGCGCAAATCCCGCATCGTTGCCTTTCCCACGGCGATATTTATTTCTCTTCATGACAGCTCGGGAGAGCGGGTGACGTTGGCGGATTGTCAGGCCCAAACGCTGCGATTGGATCAGATGGCCGATGTTTATGCGCTGGGCGATGCGGCGCTGGAGGGATTGATCGAACCCAAGGAGGGATTGCAACGTTTGGCAGCCATTCGAAGGCAGAAAGCGCGCTTTGGAAAACTGGGAATCGTGCTTGGCCATGTGATTCTCAGCGTGGGCTTGTCCATTGTTCTGATGCCGAATATCGTTAATTTGGCCACAGCCGCTGTGCTGGGATTTGTGGTCGGGCTGATCAAACTCGCGAACACCGGTCGAAGTGTCCTTTCGGTTCCACTTCCTGTGATCACAGCCACGGCCGTCTCCTCGCTCGTTTTTGTGGCAATTCATCATGGTCTTCCCATTGACCCCCTGCATGCGCTTGTCCCACCCCTTGTGACCTTTCTCCCCGGAGGAATGCTCACGCTGGGGATGGTTGAGCTGGCTTATGGTGATATGGTCAGTGGTGCCAGTCGCTTAATATCCGGTTTTGTTCAATTGGTCTTGCTCGCCTTTGGCTTCGGCATTGGTGCCGCGCTCACCGGATATTTTCCTGAAGACCTGGTGGAATCGGCAGGTCATGCTGTGAACCTCTCGTGGGCACCCTGGGCCGGCGTTCTTGTGTTTGGCCTTGGGGTTTATTTTCATTTTTCCGCTCCCCGCAACTCTTTGCATTGGTTGCTGCTCGTTTTGTTTCTGGCCTTTGCTGCTCAGCGACTTGCAGTCGGTTTTTTTGGGAGCGAGATCAGCGGATTTTTTGGCACCCTGGTCGCCACGCCGGTTGCTTATCTCATTGAAATGAAATTTCGCGGCCCGCCAGCCGCCGTCACTTTCCTCCCAAGCTTTTGGCTGCTGGTGCCTGGCGCCCTTGGGCTCTTGAGTGTGACGAAAATGATGAGTGACCGGGCCGCTGGGATCGATGGACTGATTACGGTGGTTTTTGTGATCACCTCTGTCGCTCTTGGCACCTTGGTCGGTGCGTCATTCTATCGCTGGTTCACCGAGAGTTTTAATGTGTGGCGCTTACAAATCGGCAGAGTTGCCACGTTCTTTCGAGGAGAGAAACGCTGACGTCCTTGCTCCAAACCATAATCAATTCATTCCAGACAGGGCCTCTAAGAAGCTGTGAAATAATTAGGATAGGCCGTGCGAGAGCAGAAAAGGCCGGGTGGCAAGGCGCCTGCGAGGGAGCATCCCCAAAGCGGGCTGTACCCGAGCAGGCAACGCCGCCAGACGGCCTTTTCTGCTCTCGCCCAGAGGGTTGCGCGTCTTTTTGGCCCGGCCTGCGTTGCTCACACGGGATGAGACCGCTGCGGGTATCACCGCCGTGTTCGCGCCTTGGCCGGGCCAAAAATCCATCAGCAACACGGCCTATCCTAATTATTTCACAGCTTCTAAGGAGTTGAAAACCACGAGACCAGGAATTTCTGCAAAGTGCGCGTCATGCGTCAGCAGAGCGGCTTCGCCGCCAAGGCAGGCGGCGGCAATCAAAATATCCTGAGCTGGGAGAATGCAACCCTGTCGGTCGAGTGTCCACGCCAGGCGGACCGCTCGCTCCCAGACATCGTTGGTCGTGGGAAGATAGATCATCGTCGAATACCTTTCGGCGAAGCGGTCCCGCACCTTCGGATCGCGCAGGCCGCGGCAAACCTCGAGTATGACCATGCCCAGCGTCGCCCACTCGACGACATCGATCAACCGCTCCATCTCCAGAAATGGTTGGCGCTTTGATCTCAGAGCGCGAATGAAGAAACTGCTATCTGCGACGACGAGTCCCATATTTGCCCGGCATCTCGGCCGCTTTCAGCAGATCGTAGGACGCGAAATCGAAAACATCATTAGGATTCTTTCCTTCGATGCCGATTGGTTTTGCAAAAAGCTTCTTCTGCCGAACCCTGCGACTCACTTCACGAAGAGCCATGTCGACTGCCTCTGTCTTTGTTCGTGCACCTGTTGCCTCAATGACATTGGCCAGAAGCTCTTTGTCAATGTGCATGGTCATCTTCATTCATCGAAAGTATGGCTACCCTGCCATACCGTCAAGAGATTTACAAATCTGGCATCTGATGATGAAGATCTTTCGCTGGCTCCTGCGAAGGTGGGTCGCAAAGCTCACGGATGTTGAGATGACTCAAGAGTGACCGATCGGACTGGCCAAAAAATTACTTCGGATTCGATCTTTTCCCAGGAATGGCTCCTGTGAGATGCTCTGCTTTCACATGCGGGAAATCCTTCTATCCAGTTTGGCTGTCTTTTTGCTGCGTGCACTTTTCTTGACGGTTCGTTTGAGAATTTCAGATGCCTCGGGGATGCAGGCAGGCACGCTCAAGGAGCCTGTGATTTTGGTGTTCTGGCACAACCGGATTCTGGGGATCACCCCGGCCTTTTTGAAAAAGTATCCCAAGGGCCGAAAGGGGGTCTCGGTGCTGACGAGTGCCAGTCGGGACGGTGAGATTCTTTCGCTCATTATGGCGGGTTGCGGGATGGGGGCCGTGCGGGGGTCAAGTTCGAGGCGGGGAGCACGGGCTCTGCGGGAAATGGTGCGGCTGATTGAGTCGGGAGTAGATATTGCCATCACCCCCGACGGCCCGCGGGGACCCCGCTACCACATGGGGCCGGGCGCCATCCAACTCGCACAAACGACGGGAGCGCCGATTCTCCTCGCGCATGCCAGCTTTTCCCGAGCGGTGCGCTTAAAAACCTGGGATGGCTTCATCATCCCATTGCCATTCTCAACAATTTCCGTGACAGTGGATTCTGCTGAACGGGTGCCGGCGGAGCTGACGCTTGAAGAGTTCAGCGGATGGAAAAACAAAATCGAACAACGACTCAGAGATGCAGCGGATTGACGGAACAGCCATAGCAAACAAAGTTCATGCCGAGACGGCGGGTCGTATTGCCGCGCTCAAAGCAAAAGGTATCCAACCGGGGCTTGCGGTGATTTTGGTGGGCGATGATCCCGCTTCGCGTGCGTATGTGCGCTCCAAAGACAAACGCGCGGCCGAGTTGGGCCTCCATTCGGTGAAGCACGAACTGGCTGCATCAACCTCCCAGGCGGAGCTTCTTCGTATTGTTGAAGAACTCAATGCTGACCCCGCCGTGCATGGGATTCTCGTGCAGTCTCCTCCTCCTCCCCAGATCGATGAAGCCGCCATTGTTGCCGCCATCAATCCTCACAAGGATGTGGATGGCTTTCACCCTCTCAATGTTGCCAAACTGGCCATGGATGACCCCACCGGCTTCGTGCCATGCACTCCGCTCGGGTGCCTGCGACTGCTTCAAGAGTCCGGAGTCACCCTGGCGGGTGCCAATGTGGTGGTGGTGGGCCGAAGCATGATCGTTGGCAAGCCCATGGCCCTGCTGCTCATGAGACGCGGGGCGGCGGGAGATGCCACGGTGACCGTGGCCCATTCCCGCACCCATAATCTGGCAGAAATCACAAGTAAAGCGGACATTGTCATCGCTGCTCTTGGCCGACCGCTGGCTCTTGGCGCCGGGCACATCGGACAAGGCACCACCGTCATCGATGTTGGCATCAACCGTGTGGATGACGCCTCCGTTCCCAAAGGATATCGATTGGTGGGCGATGTGGATTTTGATGCGGTGTCAGAAAAATGCCGGGCCATCACGCCTGTGCCAGGCGGGGTCGGACCGATGACCATTGCCATGTTGATGTCCAACACGGTCACCGCCTGCGAACGTCTGCACGGGGGGTAGGTTTCATGCCCTCTTTGAAGGCTGAGCCGAAAATAAAACACCGGCAGCCTACCGGATTTTCTGGTTTTATGGTCCCGGCAAAAAAGAGATAACGATTGTCGCGATCACTCCCCACCCTTGACCCATCTTCTACAGTTACGAAAAACGTGTTGTTGATAATGAGGCAGTTACAGTGATCAAAAAATCGTTGGCACTACATTTGCGTCCCGACCACTCTCACGGGATTTCCAGTAGCACCGGGGGTAACGCCACTTCG
>JBGTAR010000210.1:0-16304 GCA_041749815.1 Terrimicrobiaceae bacterium | reverse complement strand
GACAACACATTGACTCTGTGACTGTCACAACTGACTCAGATGATTCGGACCTTACCATCTCGATTCTTGAGGGTGGCCAGGTGATTGACACCTCCGAGCCTTTGCTGGGAAAAGGCACGCTTGAATACAAAAGGAAAAACTGACGGCAGTTCACAGAGCACCTACGGCTCTCAGCGCCGTTCCCGCACTGTGGGCGGGTCAAGAATCCATTTGCAACACGGCTTGCCCTGATTTTTTCTCAGGATCTTAGGTCAAAGAGAGTGGCAAAATCCGCCGCCGTGTTTTTCGGCGTATTTCTGATGATACTCCTCAGCGCGATAGAATGGCCCGGCGAGAGCCACTTCAGTCACAATGGGACGTTCAAATTTGCCGTCTTTTTCCAATGCTGCGATGGTGGTCCTTGCGGCGGTCTCCTGTTCGGGTGAGCTGAAAAAAATCGCAGAGCGATAACTGTCCCCAATGTCAGGGCTCTGGCGATTCAGCGTGGTGGGGTCATGGATTTTGAAGAGGGTCTTCAAGAGTTCTGTGTAGGAAATGACCGAAGGATCAAAATCCACTTTCACGACTTCCGCGTGCCCAGTCGTGTGAGAGCAAACCTGCTCATACGTGGGGTTCTTGGTTGTTCCGCCGGCATAACCCACGGCGGTGGAGGTCACGCCGTTCAGTTTACCAAAGGCCTCTTCGACTCCCCAAAAGCACCCCGCACCAAAAACGGCTGTTTCCGTGGCAGGTTTGACATCGTTCTCATGAAAATCCAAGGCGGCGGAGTTGATGCAATAACGGAGTCCGGTCGGTTGCGGGCCATCGTTGAAGACATGCCCCAGATGCGTCTCACAGCGTGCGCAGTGAACCTCCTCGCGGACCATCCCAAAGCTGACATCTTTCTGAATCCCAATGTTTTCAGAGGCCACGGGTTGGAAGAAGCTTGGCCAGCCCGTGCCGGATTCAAACTTGGTATCTGATCGAAACAGCGGAAGCCCGCAACCAATGCATGAGTAAACTCCATCCTTGTGATTGTCATGAAAAACGCCACAAAACGCCCGTTCTGTTCCCTCAGTGCGCGCAACACGGAACTGCTCGGGTGTGAGTTGAGCTTTCCACTGTTCCTCGGTCTTGATCACCCTTGGGACCGTCATTGGTTCAGTCAGTGTTCCATCAGGATTTAGAAATCGGACAGCAAGTTCAGGAGTTGGCACGTTGGGTTGGGTTGAGGATTGGGGTTGCCCTGCGATGGAGAGACCAATGAGGGCAGAGGTCAGAACAAGGAGTGAGAAAGCGAGAAATTTCATGCGGTGGAGCTTGGGAGTTTCGGTTCTCAATAACAGAGTTCAAAGTCGGTGTGGATATTCCATCAATTTACTCCAGCCATCCCGGGAATCAAGGGCCACCGGGAATTTAATGATCGTCATTCGAGGCCAAAATCCCAATCTTCCACGGGAACCCAGACCTCCGAATCTCCAACCACAAGCCAAGCCCATGACTCCTGTCACCTATCCCAAAAATCCAAATACTCCGACATCTCACCTTCCATTTAGCCCCTGTGTGAGAGCTGGCAACCTGCTCTTCGTTTCGGGCCAGGCCTCGGTGGACGATTCTGGAAAAATCGTCAAGGACACGTTCGAAGGAGAATTTCTTCGGTCCATGTCCAATCTTCAAAAGATTCTGGAGACAGCAGGCGCATCTCTCTCGAATGTTGTACAGACCCGTTGTTATGTCGATGACGCCGCCGATCTGCCCGAGTTCAATCGGCTGTATGCCGGGGCGTTCTTGTCACCATTTCCCGCGCGTACAACCATCACCAATTGTTTTGGAGGCGTGATAAAATTCGAAATCGATTGCATCGCAGTCGTGGAGGACCAGGCAGACTCCTGAATCGTTTTGTTTGTCACAAAGAAAACGCGGCCAAAACCAGAGCAATAATGATCAGCACCGCAGAGGCCAATCGACGCAACATCTCGGGAGTTCCGAGGGAGCCCTCGGAATTCTTGGCAAGGTGCCCGATGCTCCAGACCACCAGCACGGAAAAAAATCCGCGGGTGGCGTAGGCGACATTCACGGCGACGGCTTGCCCATACGTGGCAATCGTCCATGTGACACCAATCGCGGAGGTGGCAAACAGGATTGATCCGGCCATCAGCCAAACGCCCGTGCTGGGAGAAAACGCAAGGAGGGAACCGCGAAACCGGCTGATCAATGGGAGGGAGAGCACGGCATTTGTCCAAAACATGATTGGCAAAAAGATTGGTGTGCCCGTGGCTGGAGCGTATTTTTGGACTGTCACATCCGCCAAAGCGAAAGCCGTTGATCCAAGAATGGCAAACACGATGGCAGACTGACTCCGAAGCCGGGCGGCGGGTGACTTGCCGCGCAGCATCCAGATGGCAAAAAAGAGCAGACCCGAGGCCACCCACAGCCCGATGGCTACGTTATCGCCCAACACAAGCACCGTGAACACGGCAACGAGGAAAACTTTGATTCCAAGCAGTGGAGTTGCCACCGAGACATCCCCTCGCTCAATGGCCAAAAAGTTCAAAAGCTGACCAAGAAAAAACAATCCTCCCGCCACGAGGGGCGCCAGCCACTGCGATCCCTGAGGAAGCTGACCATTCCAAAAAATGCTGTAACCCAAACCCAACACCACATTGGAAACAAAACAAATGCGCCAGAGGCCCACCCCATCCTGGATCGCCCGCTTGAAACATAACGCGCAAATGGCATAACCCAGAGCCGCGAGGAGAGGGATCAAGAGAGTTGGTGTGGCCATCGGGTGATCGACTGTAAGAGTTCAAGCTGTGATACTCAATTCGGTTTGACGTTATCAGCAATGCCACCTAAGAACTCCGTGAATATTCACGTGATTCCATCCTCGCCTTCTCACTTGCCCCACAAGCCCCGACAAATTCAGGCTCTGATCTCCCGATTTTATCTCTGTGAGTGATTATCTCTCCAAAGTCAACGTGCTCCAGGGCACGGCTTCAGATCGGGAGTTTTCGAGAGGAAATACCCTTCCCATTGTGGCGCGTCCTTGGGGGTTGCATCATTGGTCAATTCAGACTGCGGCCGCGCCATGTTTTTTCCATCCTTCCCATCGCAAAATTTGGGGATTCCGCCTGACCCATCAACCAAGCCCCTGGATGGGAGATTATGGCAGTATGACGGTCATGCCTTTTCATGGAACGTGTCATTCCCTGCTGGAACACCAATCTTCGGCATACAGCGTGGATGCTTCGATCCTGAAGCCAAATCAAGTGCGCACGCGATTGCTTCGATATGGAATCGACGTTGAGATGGCACCAACAGAACGGGCCGCGCTCTTTGTTTTTACAAGGCAGCAATCCGAGGCGATCCGGGTTCGGTTTTCATTTGAGGGAGAGCACACCATTGGCGGAGACTTAAAATCCCGGAGCGTCCGGGGTATCTCACGGAATCATCATGGTGGGGTATCCAAAAGTTTTGGCCTCCATTTTGTCGCAAAGTTCGACACGGCGCCTGAAGTGATTGAAATAACGGTTGATGGAGGAGTCCTCACCTTCCCCCGCAATCTGGAACGCGTGGAGATGCGCTTGGCGGCATCTTTCATCGACGACGAGCATGCCTCAGAGAGTTTGGCAAGGGAGGTCCACGGCATGGGTCTGACCGAGTTGATCGCTGCGGGGGCCGGGGTGTGGAATGATCTGCTCGGGCGCATTCAGTTCGAAGCGAGGGAGGAGCGTGAAGAGCAGATGCTATATTCCTGCCTCTATCGCTGTTTGCTCTTCCCCCGCTTCATGGACGAGATCAACAGCCGGGGCGAGACGGTGCATCACAGTCCCTATGATGGAGCCGTGCACGCAGGAAGCCTCTGCACCGACAATGGATTTTGGGACACGTTCCGAACGGTCTACCCGCTGCTCGCTCTGGTTTACCCGGACAAACTGCGACATATTCTTCAAGGCTGGTTGGCAGCGTGCCGGGAATCTGGCTGGTCGCCCAAGTGGCCGAGCCCTGGACCCCGGGACTGCATGATCGGCACACATTTTGATGCCGTGGTGGCCGATGCGGTGGCCCGGGGTATCACCGACTGGGACGTTGAAGAGGCCTTCTCTTACCTTTGGCGTGATGCCACGGAGCAAAGCGAGGATGGGTGCTTCGGTCGTCGTGGGCTGAATGATTACATTCGTTTGGGATATGTGCCTTGTGACAAATTCCCCTATGGTGTTTCCAGCACACTGGACTATGCCTACAACGATTTCTGTGTCGCTCAGGTTGCCACATTTCTCGGACGAACTCGGGAAGCAAATCTTCTCAAACCCCGCACGCAATCTTATCGCAACATCTTCGATGCTTCCACCGGCTTCATGCGTGGTCGTCGGGCTGATGGTGCATGGGACGAACCCTTTGAGGAATTCCAATGGGGCGGCTCCTACATTGAAGGAGGCCCATGGCAACACAGCTTCAACGTTCCTCATGATCCGGAAGGTCTGGCAGAGTTGTTTGGATCCAACACGCTGCTTTGCCGCAAACTCGATACCATGCTGGCAACACCACCTCGATTTGAAACAGGGCGATACGGTTTCGAAATCCATGAGATGACAGAAATGGCTTTGGCCGGATTTGGCCAATATGCCCACAGCAATCAACCGGTCCACAATTTCCTATTCCTCTACTCCTCGGCCGGTGAGCCGGAAAAAACCGCCCATTGGGTGCATCGTGTGGCCAGGGAGCTGTATTCTCCAAAGCACTTTCCCGGTGACGAAGACAACGGCGAAATGGCCGCCTGGTATGTGTTTGCCTGCCTCGGACTTTTCCCTTCCTGTCCGGGAAAACCCGGTTTTGTAAAATTCCCGCCGCTGGCTCTGAATGCCAAAATTAATGGAACCCCGATTCATCAGCTTATCTGAATGTGCTGTGCCTTCGATAACCAGCCATGAGAGCTCTCATTAAAGAGTTTCCTTTTGAAAAGACGTCTCCCCTGACCCACTGGGACCGGGGAAGCTGGCCGTCCTGCTGGATCAGGCACCCGGATCCGCTCACGCCACCTTTCGTGACGGCCTACCGTCGGGAGTTCGGAATTGAGGAGGATGCTATTGTTCGCATCCACGTCAGTGCCGATGAACGCTATGAGCTCTTTCTCGACGGGGTGCGTCTAGGAAGGGGGCCGGAACGGGGAGCTCCGCATTGGTGGTATTTTGAGACCTATGATCTGGATCTGAAAAAAGGCAGACACATGCTTGTGGCCCGCGTCTGGTCGATGGGTAAAAAGCTGGCCCCAACGGCGCAAATGAGTGTAACACCCGGGTTTCTCCTGGCACCGGATCGGTCGGAGTTCCTTGAGGTGCTGGGAACCGGTAGCGCTCCCTGGGAGGTGATGGTTTTGCGAGGCTTTGATTACACACCGGCGGTTCATGAATTTGGCGTTGGCCACAATGTTGATATCACCGGGGCAGAGTTTGCATGGGGATACGAACGGGGAGAAGGAACGGGCTGGCTTCCCGCCAAGCCGGGCGAGCGCGCAAAAAGTGGACCGCAGGCCAACCTGTGTCAGGACGTGCACTTGCTCTATCCCGCAACGCTCCCACCCATGTTGGATACACCGCGTCAGATTGGAACCGCCCGTTACTCAAAAGTTGTGGCAGGTATCAACACCCGGTCGGTCCAGATTTTTGATGCGGAAAATGACGCGGTGGCCTGTGGTCGATGGGACCAACTGCTGAAGCACGGCTCCTGTGTGGCTATTCCGCCAAACACCATTGAACGTGTCATCATCGATTTGGAAAACTATTACTGTGCCTACCCTCAGATCACGGTCAGCGGCGGGAAGGAGGGCTTTGTGCGGTTGCTCTGGGCGGAGGCACTTTTTTACGCTCCAGATAGCGTCAGTGATTACCGCAAGGATGGTGACAGCAAGGGGAACCGTGATGAGATCGATGGGAAATATTTTATCGGTTATGGAGACATCTTCAGACCGGATGGGGGCGAACACCGGGAATTCCGTCCGCTTTGGTGGCAGGCTGGCAGGTATCTCGAACTGGTGATTCAAACCGGTGCGCAGGAATTGACGATTGAAGGAATCCTGTTTTTCGAGACCCGCTATCCCCTCGAAATGGAGAGCCACTTCTCCTTCGACAAACCGGAATTGGTAGAGTGCCTGCCGATGATGGTGCGGGCCATGCAGAGCTGCGCTCACGAGACCTACTTCGATTGTCCTTATTATGAGCAACTGATGTATGTCGGCGATACCCGGCTCGAGGTGCTCACGCACTTCGCGATGCAGCGTGATTCGCGGTTACCAGGAAAAGCTGTTCATCTGTTTGACATCTCACGCATCCCCCGGGGGCTGACACAGGCCCGCTACCCAAGTAATAGCATGTCCCTCATTGCGCCATTTTCGCTCTGGTGGGTTGCCATGGTCCATGACCTTGCCCTGTGGCGGGGGAACCTTGAACAAGTCAAACGAACCATGCCCTTCTGCCGATCTGTTCTTGATCACTTCCTCCAACACCTGAACGCCGATGGCGTGCTGGATCCCCCCGAAGGATGGAACTTCATGGACTGGGTCCCGAACTGGTTTTGGGGCTGTCCCCCCGATGGGGAACGAAGCATCAACAGCGTACAGGGTTGGCAACTCGCCCATGTGCTTGGTCTTGCTGCTCAAGTCGAGGAATGGCTCGGGGAGGACACGCTTGCAGAGCGGGATAGACGACTGGCTGCCACCCTCTCGGCAAACCTCACTAAGGTTTTCTGGGACGAGGGGCGTGGCCTTTTTGCTGACAACCCATCCAAGACCCGCTGGTCTGAGCACGCGCAGTGCCTTGCCATTCTCAGTGATCAGTTGGGCCATGCCGCCGAATCGCGCCTGCTCGAAAACATGCTCCGCTCAGGCGATCTGGAGAAAACCACAATCTATTTTTCTCACTACTACTTTGAAGCCTGCCGAAAACTCGGGCGGATGGATGCCTTCATGGATCGGATGGCAATTTGGTTTGAGCTTAAAGGGAGGGGTTTCAAAACCACATTTGAAAAACCCGGCGACTCACGCTCGGACTGTCATGCATGGGGTGCCCACCCGCTCTACCACTACTACGCGTCCATTCTTGGCGTGCGCCCTTCCGCCATGGGTTTTGCCACCGTCGAAGTCCGCCCCCAGCTCGGCGGGATGACATCAGCCAAAGGCAAACTGATTCACCCCATGGGTTTTATTGAGGTTGACTACCAAGTGGAAGCCGGCTTTTTGACATCATCCATCACACTGCCCGAAGGCATCTCCGGAGTCTTCTTGCACAAGAACAGAGAAGAACCACTTGGCCCCGGCAGGAACGAGCTTCGCACCCCGTGTTCCGACCTGTTGCCAACTGCACCCTGATGAGATCACGGCTGACACCCACGACCCACAAGAAGGCAAAAACCGCGGCTTGTTGTTGGATGCGATTCGTGGAAATCTGACAATCTATGGCAAAGATCACCGGTTTCCATCATGTCGCAATTCACTCCTCCGGCTTCGACCGGAGCATTAATTTTTACAAATCTGTGCTCGGGCTGGAGGAAAAGATTGCCTGGGGCGAAGCTCCGAATCGCGCCATCATGCTCGACGCGGGCGACAGCTGCTTTGTCGAGATTTTCGAGAAGCCCGAACCCGCACCCGAGGACACCGGCACGCTTCTCCACTTTGCACTTCGCACAGATGATTGTGCCGCCATGCTCGAGACGGTGCGGGAAGCGGGAATGACCATCACGATGGAGCCAAAAGTTGTCACCATTGATTCGTCCATCGGTCAGGTCCCCGTCCACATCGCCTTTTTTAAAGGCCCTGACGGTGAAATCGTCGAGCTCTTCGAAAACCAAGTGCTCTAACCCGGTCCAAGTGGGACTTCGGCAGGGACCCCAGAAGCCGGTTTTTATTTCCCAAGGACTTCAACGAGCAACTCGGCGGTTTGGGTTGCGGAGGCGGGATTTTGGCCCGTCACCAATCGGCCGTCGGCCACGGCATTTTCGCTGAAATTGGCAGCGGGAACCGGGATGGCTCCAGCGGCCTTTAGCCGGTCCTCCAGCAGGAAAGGCACAACCGAGGTCAGTTCAACCGCCTGCTCCTCAGCATTTGTAAACGGAGCGACCTTTTTGCCGCGCACCAACGGACTGCCGTCAGACAGCGTGATTCCTACCAGCGCCGCAGGACCATGGCAAACCGCACCCACCACGCCACCCTGCTCGTAGATGGCCACGGTCAACTTCTGGAGGGCGGCATGATCGGGGAAGTCCCACATCGCGCCATGTCCGCCCGCAAAAAAGACTGCCGAGTAATCCGCAGGGTTCGCATTTTTCAGCGCAAGGGTGTCCTTGAGACCCTTGGGCTCAGAGTCATCACTGCCAAATTTTTTCCAAAACTCTCTATTTGCGGGATCTTCCAGATCAAAACTCTTGGGATCCACGGGAGCGAAACCACCTTCGGGGCTCGCAATCTGGACAGGATAACCTGCCTTGAGAAACACCTCCCATGGATTGGCTGCTTCACTCAAAAAAAATCCTGTGGGCTTCCCAGTGCTGCCGAGGGTTCCATGATTTGTGACCACCAGGAGGATGGGCTTTTGATCGGCTTGGGCAACGAGCGAAATGGCGAGAAAAAGTAGGAGCAAAAGAGCGTGTCTCATCGCCCACACTACCACATCGTCTTCTGGCATGCACAAATCGCAAGACCTCCTGACTCGATAGGCTGTTGGTGCCGGAGGCAAACGGTGTGGAGTTGCTTGCGCTTCAGGGAAACAGGTGACACTTCTTTCATCGAGGTCCAGTCCCACCACTGAGCGCAAGGATTAAGCTCATTTTTGTGTCCATTGTGAGAGACCGTTAGCAGCATCTCCTCCCAATGGCTCGCGTGGAGCCTGTAAAATTCTTGCACTGAATTCGCGAATTTCTTCGCACCGAACCGCAGCTGGAACCATCATGGTTTTTTATGCTTTTTTCCAAGCCCTGCAAGCCATCTCATATCCGTGAATCCATGATGATTCGGGCAGTCCAACTGACGTTGCTTCTGATGCTGGTTGGGTGGGCACCGGCCAGTGCGGAGTTGGTGGTCCATGGAGCTCCCATCGATGCTCCCGGGAACGAGGCCTATGAGGTGGACATCAGGGAATCATCCGGCGAATGGAGACCCCTCTTTGTCTATGATGCGGTGGTGGGCAAGGAAGGACTCTCTCATGTCGGCTTTGTGATGTTTGATTCGGACTTTGCAATGGCCGTCGAGTTGCGTGTTCGTCCGAACCGAAAAACCGACCGCGTGAGGGTTCGGCCCATAAACGGTCAAATCAAAGGGAAACACCAAGCAGATGAGACGATCATCCGTTTGACAGGAGCCGGCCAGTATTCCGTCGAGTTCGATGACGATATATTTGGGAATCTTTTTGTTTTTGCGAACCCAATTGATACCAATCCCATCACGGCGGAGGGTCCCGGCATCACCTATTTTGGTCCGGGAGTGCATTTGATCGGCGGGGATGGCCGGGGCAACATCCCCGTGGAACCCGACTCCACAATTTATTTGGCAGGCGGGGCCATTGTTTATGGAAAGATCGATACGGGCGGCAAAAACAACATCACCATTCGTGGTCGCGGCATTCTTTGCGGATCAAAATTTGACCATGCTCCGGACTCCAACCGACCCACGATGATTTATATCGGCAATGCCGAGAATATCCGGATTGAAGGCATTGTGCTTCTTGATGCGCCCGCTTGGAATATCCACCTGCACCAAGTCCGAAGCGGAGCCGTCCAAAGTCTGAAAGTCCTTGCGTGGATGACCGAGACGGACGGCATCAATCCTCGTGGCAGTCAGGATTTGCTGATTGAAGATTGTTTTATCCGGAACGGGGACGATTGCCTATCCATCAAACTAGGCGATGCAAAGAACCCGGCCGGAGTGACACAACGCAATCGAAATATCGTCGTTCAAAATTGTGTCCTCTGGCCCGACCGTGCTCATGCCCTGCTCATCGGGCCGGAAGGTGCCAGCAGTGAGCCATCCGAGCACATGACAGAAAACGTGAAATTCCTCAATATTGACATCCTGCGCAGCGCTGAGAGCAGTCCGGGATTCTGGGGCGCTCTGGCTATTATGGCCTCCGATCGACAAACGATTCGGGATATTCTCTTTGATAACATTCGGGTGGACCCACTGGAGGCCGGAAACCTGATCGATATCCGTTTTGTGAACAATGTCTACACCAAGGACTTTGGGGACAGCATTCAAAACATTCGGTTTAAAAACATTCGGTTGGAGGGGCCCAACAAGAAGCGCAATCGAATTCTCGGCCACAGTACCGACCAACGTGTCAAAGGTGTGCAGTTCGAGGACCTCTGGATCGATGGAAGGCACGTGCTGACACCGGAGGAGGGGGAATTTGACATTAATGCCTTTGTTGAGGACTTGGAATTCCGATAAATCCCTGATTGGCTGCTTTGATTGTTGTCGTTACCAGGAAATGTTTTCCTGGCACGACGCTCGAGGCATAAAAGCCATGGCTTTCACTCTGAAAATAAGAGATGCTCTTTGGAGATGCGTCTGAGTTCCTCACTCCCGGGCTGTTTTGCAACGGTCGCCATCTGTATGATTTCCACGGTCATGGCCCTCGAAACGCCAAAAGAGGATTTCCCGGAGCCAATTATTCTTGAAAATCTGGAACTCGTTTTGAATGGCACGGCCACCCGCAGCGTCTTTGGGATCGGGATTTACAATGCCGGCCTCTATGTGGATCAGGCCACGAACGATGAGGTGGAGATCATGGAACGAAATCATGGGCCGAAACGCCTTAAAATCGTCATGCTACGATCTGTCCCCGAGGCAAAATTTGCCTCGGCTGTACACGATAATCTGGACAAAAATCTCACCCCTTTGGAACAGGAAATTCACGCTCAGGCCCTCGCTGTTTTTTTTAAAGCTTTTGAGAACGGAGCGGATCTCGTTCGGGGATCGGAGGTCGTGATTGATTATCTGCCATCCGAGGGGACAGTCGTCATGGTGGACGGCGAAAGGCAAGCGGTGATTCCCGGACATGAATTTTACCACGCGCTCCTGCGGCTTTGGATCGGCAAACCCCTTCAGGCCTCAATAAAAACCGGCCTTCTCAACAAAACGAATTCCAAGTAATAACTCAAGAATCACCATGAAAACCCAATGGACCGCCTCCTCCCTCGTTTTGCTTTTTTTTATTGGAGGCTGCACGCAATATTCCAGAGTTTCTGAGCGCCACCGGACATTGGACCTCACGACAACAGCTGAACAAAGAGTCGTGGTGAAAGCCCAAAAATCGCTCAAGAACAATCCGTTGGCGCAGATTGGTGTCTATCTGGATGCAGCGAACACAGCACGCCTTCGTCTCGCCTCCGATCCCAAAGATGTGCTTGCTCTCAGCGATTACAATTTTGCCGTGGCCCGTATTGTGGAGATTGTCTCCAAGAACCGTCTCACGCCATGGGATAAACCGCTTGTCTGCCCATCCGCAGAGGGAGAACCATGGGAACTGGGGCTTGCCCCGCCTGACCCTCGCCCGCAATTTCATCCTTCCAAGCTGGAGTTCGCTGCCACCGATCGGCTGATTTTTAGTGGAAAATTGGTGGGAGAAAAAACCACAATCACTGGTTTGGGAGCGCCCGTTGTTGCGATAGGAAGTGACTTGGATCCCCTTCCAACCGATGAGTTTGGCGAACGAAAAAACCTGTTTTACGGGCTTACGGCGTCTATTCATTTCAAAGGCAAGCGTTGCGAAATTCTGTTCAAGGACCCCCTGGAATCGGAAACCCTCAAGCTCGACAAACACACCTATCCCCTGGCCGGCGACTTTCAAGCGCCGCTGGGCATGTCGCTCGCTGGATTCAACGTCCGGCGCTTTGAACTCAAGGAGATGTTTCGCCCGCAGCTTTTTGAAAATTCTGCCCGGTTGGCCCGCCTTGAACCCTACAATCCCAAAAAAATTCCCGTCCTTTTCATCCATGGTCTGAGCAACTCCCCGGCCATTTTTGCTCCGCTGATCCAGTTTCTGCGCAGCGATCCGGAAATCCGTCTCAACTATCAATTCTGGGTTTTTAGCTACCCATCCGGCCTTCCTTATCCCATGTCCGCGGGAATTTTGCGTTATCAACTTGAAAAGATGAGGAGGCTTTACCCGGACCATAAGGACATCGTGGTGATTGGGCACAGCATGGGCGGGATGATCAGTCGACTGCTCCTCTCGGACAGCGGCACCAAAATCTGGGACACCTATTTTGACCACTCGCCCGGGGATATCCCCTTCTCCAAAGAGGCCAGAAATCTGATGACCCGCACGTTGATCTTCAAAGCACAGGATGATATTTCGCGTGTGGTTTTTGCCTCAGCTTCTCTGCGTGGCAGCGACATGGCGACCGGCTTTTTCGGACGCCTGGGGGCAAAGCTTGTCGGCAATCCGATTTCTCAAAATAAAGTCAACAAGGAGGTTTATTCCTTTGTGCGGCCCGAGGTGCGGAACAGCCGGCGTCACCGCCTGCCGAACAGCATCGAGATGCTTGATCCAGACAATACGTTCTTAAAAATTTCAAATGCCCTTCCCATCGAGCGCAGCGTTGAGTATCATTCGCTCATTGGCGACCGGGGACGCGGCGGTCATTTGGACCACACCGACCCCGTCAGCAGCGATGGGATCGTCCCGTATTGGAGCAGTCATCTGGCAGGAGCGCAGAGCGAACGGATTATCCCAAGCGGGCACTGGAGCATTTTGCATCCCCTGGGTATGGTTGAGATCAAACGCGTTCTTGTTGAACATCTGCAATGAAACCGGAGCGCGCCCTGGCCTCCAAGCTCTCTCCCATGCAGGCCATGGCTGTTCTTTATGGGGATGGAAACGTTGAGGCTTCGAGGGAAATTGTTGATGGGTTGATTTGGCAGATCTTTGAAGGGCCTGAACGCAAACCCCTTGTCGGTCTGCGACGAGCCATGACCGGATTTGTCTTTTGGGTGATGCAAAAAACCACGCACAAGGAGGCCCGCTCCGGTCCGGATGGGAGAGAAGTCATTTCCTACCGCAATCGCATCCTAGAAAACGCCGGACATCCCTACACCGCGACCCTGCTTCAGTCCACAAAATCGGAGACAGCATTCCTTGTGGAAGGCGGTGACCCCATGAACGCAATCTACATGCTTCTATCCCCGGAAGTGATCAGAAATGCCGGACTCTGGGATCGCCTTTTGTTGGATTCCGTTCCGAGCCGGGACGTTCAAGCCCGGTTTGCTTGGGAAACCCGACTCACCCATGAATTGGCAACCCGGCGTTTGCAGCGCGGGGAGCCGGTGCGGATCAAAGCCTTTGCTGCCGGCACCGGACTGAGTGTTATTATTGCCTGCGAGCGCCTGCTCCGCGACGGACATGATCCCAAACTTATCCGCGCGGTGATCTCCGACCGCGATCCCGCACACAGAAAAAAAACCATCCAACTGATCGAGAAGTTACCCCGTTTGCGTGAGCAGCTTGATACTTCTGGGGATGCCGACTGGGGCCTTTTTGCCAGGCCGGAAGACATTTTCCAACAGTCTCCGGCGATCGGCCGTGAGCGGCCCTATCACGTGGTGTCCGCCGTTGGCATCCTCGAATACTTTACCGGCAATACCTACGCCACCACCGAGGCCCGTCTCGGGGAAAGCACGCCATCCGGTAAGCCCGATGCAGAAGACCTCCTCCAAGTGGTTGCCAAACAAACCGCTGCAGGTGGCCACCTCATTGTGAACACCCACCGTGAGTCCGCTGCCACAAGAATCCTTGAGGTTTTTGGCAAACGCTTCCGCTACCGCACCCCCGAAAACTTGCAGGCCCTGGCTGCCACGGCCGGCTTCTCACCGGTCGGCACCCGTTTCTCAGGAAATGTTTACGATGTCGCGGTCTTCGAAAAACTATGAGGATGGTTTCATCCCCCGGCTCGTGAAGCTCTTCGCGCAATAGCCAGCCTTCCATGGACACCTCACCGCTGACCGGTCTGCCCGGAACACATCCCTCTGAACAATTTCTGCTGAACTGTGGATTTGGGCTTCGCATGGGTTGGGGCAGGCGTCCGGCGCTCTTGATTGTCGACTTTTCGCGCAGCTTCACCAATCCCGCGTCGCCACTGGGAAGTGATCTTTCCCGGGAGATTGCCGAAACCCTTAAGGTTCTCGAGGCCAGCAGGCGGGCGGGAATCCCAGTCACCTATTCGACCATCGCGTTCGACGATCAAGGCGCGCACGATGCTGAATTATGGATCGCAAAAGCCAGAATTCTCGGGACCTTGCGGACAGGAAGTCAGGATGTCGAGATCGATCCCCGACTCGGGCGCCGCGAGGAAGAACCCATCCTTGTGAAAAATTTTGCCTCGGTTTTTTTTGGCACTGACTATGCCATGCAGATGCACGCTGCGGAGGTTGACACCATTATCATCACAGGGTGCACCACCAGCGGTTGCGTGCGGGCCTCGGCGGTGGATGCCCTGCAAAACGGCTTCCGCCCCATGATTGTGCGCGAAGCCGTGGGCGACAGACTGCAAGCCGCCCACGATCAGAGCCTGATCGACATGCACGCCAAATATGGCGATGTGGTCTCGGTCGAGGAAACCCTCGATTTTTTGTCCCACCTTCCCGACCAATGACCGCTCGGCGGCCGTCGAAGAGATTCTTAGTCCGCGGACTTTGATTTTCTAATGACTTTCAAGGCCTCCACGGTGAAGTCCTGGTTCTGGTAGTTAACGCTCGTGTTGAGGCGTGATCCTTCAATTTCAGTGATGGAATTTCTCCGCAGGTCCTGAACATCAAGGTTGGCCGGGATGTGCTGGCCATTGGCTTCCCGGGTCACATGGGTGGTCACGATCCGGCGGGCGGGTTTTCCGGGACTCAGGAATTTCTCCACACGAAGCGGAACAAGCCGGTCGGTATCGACCCAACTGCGAACGCTCGTGTAGATGGAACTTTGGCCTTTCCCAGGTTTGGATTCGAGAATCTTGCAGTTCACCTTCCCAATCATTTCTTCTCCAACCAGGGTCTGTGAGTCCCACGCATAAAAATTCTCAATCAGATCCGCATATGCAAGGTCGCTCCCGAAGAGAGAATCTTTCATGTCTTGTGAAGTCAGGGACTTCACGGTTTCTGGCGGAACAAAATGGGTTCCCGTTGCAGGTTGGTCGCCTGTCTTTTTCAGAAGCACGGATTCCCCCAGCCGTTCTTTTGGCCAAAGAACCTGGTAGACCACATCCGTTGCGGATGGAGTCCGCCGCTGCTGGATCTGGAGCTGAAAGCCGGTTTTTTTGGTTCCTGCGGGCTCTTCCACATTGAGGCGGAGCCGGATGTAGGATGATCCGTCCTGCTGCAAGGCGCTGAGTTGGTTGGCAATGTCTTTTGCAGACGGGGATTCTGCAGCGGAGGCGGGCTGGGACCAAAGAACGCTGGCAAGGCAAAGGACGGGAAGAAGGGCTGTGATGCGGTGGATCATAACTTTACTTCGGATTCCGCCGGGGGATTTGTTGGGTCTTCCGAAAACAAACGATCAATTTCTTCATCAGAGAACGCTTCCAAGTCCACCGTTTCGACAGGGGCGGGCTCCGGGGTGGGTTCGCCGGCGGGTGCGGAAGAGTTGTTTTTTGAGCCTGCGAGGTATTCCGCAATCAAGGCCGCAATCTGAGCAATGGTTCGAGCCCGCATGAGGCTGGCGGGCGGCAGGGCTACCCCAAGCGCACTCTCAAGCGAAGTCTCAATCTCAACAGCCATCAGGGAATCGAGTCCCAAATCGGTCAGCGGCTGATCTGGACGCAGGTTCTCAGGTTTCACGCGAAGAACCGAACCCACAACATCGAGCACCGCCAGAACAATAATCTCTGAACGCTTATCATCCGGGGCTGACTCGATTTTTAGGCGCCAGTCGCTTTTCGAGCCCGGGACGTTCTGGCCCTCCACCCCATCCGCAAAGAGGCGTTCCATCAGAGGGTTTTCCTGGCTACCCCGGAAAGATGTTCTCCACTTGGCCCAATCCGCGCGAAGGGCCAAGGCCTGAGTGGTTCCTGCTGAAAGGAAGGATTCCATGAGCAAGGTCACTTCCTGAGGCTCAAGGGGGATGGTGCCCTGGCGCGCCAAATATTCGGCCACGCGTTCATTGCGGGCCACATAACCCTCGCCGCCAAGAGCACCCCAGTTGATTGCAAGGGCTGGAAGGCCCATGGAATGACGGTGATGGGCCAGCGCGTCCAAAAACGCGTTGGCGGCCGCATAGTTGCCTTGAGCCGGATTGCCAAAGGTGCTGGAAACCGAAGAGAACATCACGAAGTGGTCCAGAGCGAGTGTTTGGGTT
>JBGTAR010000209.1:0-4817 GCA_041749815.1 Terrimicrobiaceae bacterium | reverse complement strand
GCTTCTTTGGGGACCTTCATGTGCAGGGCATCGAAGGTGTTATGTTTTACACGCGCCAGAAAGGTGTGCTCTCGCGGTGGGACAAAAGCTATGTCCGCGCCATGGGTTGGTAACCTCTTCTCATCCAAGCTGCCACGGATTCTCCATGAGCACGGATCTTCTCCAAGTTGGATGGAAGACTACTCTGCCTCTTCCGGCTTGTCAGGTTTGGCGTCACGCTCCGCAAGCATTTCCTGGAACCTATCGAGGAATTCTTTTTCGTTGGTGAGCATTTCGTCGGTGAGTTCGAATTCGATGACGCCTTGTTTGGCGCGGATGGCGAGTTGCTCACGAGCGCTCTGAAGGTAATCGCGCTGTTGGAGGGCCATGTCGCGGAGGGAAGCCATGGTGGCGTGAACCATTTCGAGTTCGTGAATAATGCTTTGCATGCGGTCTGCAGAATCGGCAGCACGGGATTCGCTGGCGGCTTCCACACCGGTGGCCAGAGTGCGCTGGATGGAATCAAGACCTGCTCCAAAAGCCGAAAGCTGGCCGACGACGCGGCCGACCGGATCATTGTCACCATGACTCTGTGTGAGTTGGTTGCGTTGAAAGGTGCGTTTGATGTCCTCCCAGCGTGTGGTTTCTTCCGGCGTCAGGATTTTGAGGAGTTCGCGAAGCTTGAGGAGGTTGGCCTCGGTGTCGGTGGTGAGGGTCTGACTCTCATTCCGGTAATGATCAAGGATGAGGGCCTGCACCTCCTGGTCATTCATGATCGCCACAATTTTTTCAGCAAGGCGGTTCATGTTTCGGTAGGACCCCTGGAGCTTGAAGGGGGGCTCGGTCCGAAATTCGTCAGCCTGTGCGGCCGAGCGGATGTATTCCTGGTTCACCGCAAGGATCACATCACGCACGGAAATCAGTTTTTTGAGGACAGAGAGCACCTCTTCAACCTCCTGCGCCGAATAGCTGGCCTCAAAAGCCGAGGTGTCCCGTTCACCGGTTTCAGCCATTTTCAGAAAAGTGCGGATATCCTTTTGGCTGCGGTTGGCGAGGGGGGCGAGGACCGAATTAGAAGTGACAGCATTTTCGATGTAGCTGGCTTTGAACCAGGCGTCATTTCCCCCGATGATATCTCCCAAATTGTAAGTGTCCGCCCGGTTGGCGAGCATGTCCGGGAGCCGGAATTTTTGGCCGGTTTCGGTGTAGGGATTGCCAGCCATGACAACCACCACTTTGCGACCGCGGAGGTCATACGTTTGGGAGCGGCCCCGCCAGACGCCCTCAATTTTGCGTTGGGCATCACAGAGGGAAATAAATTTTTGGAGAAACTCGGCATGACAGTGCTGAATATCGTCCACACAGATCATGACATTATCGCCCATCTCGAGGGCCAGATTGAGCTTCTGAATTTCTTCGCGGGCGGCGGCATTGGGAGCCTCCTCCGGGTCGAGGGAGGTTGTTGTGAAGCCGATGGCGGGGCCATTGATTTTGACAAACACAATACCCAAACGGCTGGCGAGGTATTCGAGGAGGGTGGTTTTTCCGTAGCCGGGAGGTGAGACCAGGAGGAGGAGGCCACTGCGGTCCGTGCGTTTGGTGTCGCCGGCTGTGCCGATTTGTTTGGCGAGGTTGTCGCCAACCAAGGGAAGATAAACGTGGTCGATGAGTTGGTTGCGAACGAAGGAGGTGAGCACCTTCGGTACAAACTCTTTGAGCCGCAGAGCCGCACGCTCTTTTTCCAGAAGAGCCTGTTTGCGGGAATGGTATTCGCGGAATTGAGGAACATCGTTCTGTTCGAAACAATCCAGGCGCTCTCGCAGCTCGAGGTAATCAAAAGTGTAGGCCCCGGATTCGATGCGGGCGTGGGTGCCCTTGAATCCCTTCAGCACTTTCCGGGTGGCGGCGGTCACAAGTTTACGATTCATCGTCTCTCCGCAAAAAATGATGGCAGCGGCTTCTTCCAAGTAGGCCGCCGAGGTGGAATTTCCGATCAGAAATCCACGAACCCAATCCCGCACCACTTCGAGTTGGCTGAGGGGATGGGCTGCGAGGCTTTCCATGGCGTCCCGAAAAGCGTCCTCCCCGCCCTTGCTCACGAGGTGTTGGCGGAAGGCCTCAACAAGTTCGTGGGCCTCACGCGCACAGACATAAGTTTCGCCGCCCGTGATCTCAAGAAACAGATACTCCGCTGCCTCGGCCGCCAGATCCGGCGAAGCCACATTGGTGGTGGTTGCAAAATCCGCGAGGAGCACACGCAAGCCATCGATATAATCGCGCTGGGTCGGATCTCCCGGAAAGATCCGGTTCCTCTCTGCAAACCCTTTCAACCGGGCTTCCCAAACGGTCCGGAGTTCGGGATCACAAAATTTCAGCCAGAAAACAACCGCCAAGGCCCGTGATTGCGGGCGATAGCGAGCCAATTCCAACCCAAAATGAGCACTTAGGAGGGCCTCAAAGATTTGCGCCCCATCCAAATCATGAATTCCCCGGACATATCCCTCCTCATATCGACCGGCCATGAATTCTTGAACCAGGGTCAGCCGCTCGTCACCGGTCATGACCGCAATCCCGGAAAGCGGGCGATCCGGTTGGGCCTCCAAGGATCGCAACAAATGACTCGCCAGCGTTTCCGCGCGATAGACGTCCCGGTTTTCAGAGACAAATTCCTGATCCCAAACCTCGCGTGTCGCAAGGAACTCCGGGGACGTGATGGGATCGAAGTAGCGGGTTCCCGTCAGATGAATAAACTGCCCGCCGTCCCGGTGAACCACGGCCAGATCCAAGGGTTGGGTGTTGATATTAAAAGCATGACGTCCCAGTTGAATCACTCCCGGTCCGGATTTAAAAAGTTCCTGACGGTCTTTGAGTTGGCGGACAGCCTCCTGCCCGAGGCTCTTGAGGCGGGTGGTGAGATCATCGGATTTCACCGAATCACCGAGCTCCAGCAATTGGGCGGCTGTTTCCCGCACCTTGCTGATCATCATGTCCGAGGCAAGATACGTGTGAATTTCCTCCACAGTCTTGAAGGCCGCCAGCCGGTTGCCAACAACCTTCAGGATACGATCGGCTGCCGTCATCAGGGCTGAGGCCCGCTTGTTCCGGGCCTCGATGATCGCGATTTTCCGCTGTTCAAAGGCCTCGTAGAGTTCCGTGCGGCGGTCGGAAATCTGGACAATGTATTCATCAAAGTCCGCAAAGGCCCCCTCCATCTCTTCGATCTGGACGCTGATGCGGTTGAGGTATTCCTCGCATTTGGCGGGAGTATCGCAGAGGTCGAGGTAGCTGGCAGCGGACTGGCCCAGCAGCTTCATCTGCGCAGAAAATTGGGCGGCCCCCTCGGCTGCCACCAGGGTATGTAGCCGGTTTTTGAGAGCCCCACGAACTTGGTTCAGCGTGGTGTAAACAGCCGTGATTCCATCAATGATGCGTGTCGTTTCCGTCGCATCACCGATTTTCAGGCTGTTCACAATCTCGATGAGCATCTCCAGGTCGGCGCTCGTTTGAGAGACCCCTGTTTCGATGGTTTTGGCGTCAGAAACCTTTGCCACAGTCTCGGCTGCCGCCAACTGCGCTGCAGCGGCCACACGATAAGGCTCCAGGGCCTCGGGCTTGAGCAGATAGGTCACACAGGCTTCGGAGAGCCGCCCGGTCTCTTCGGCGACCTGTTTGCCGAGATCCTCGAGCGCAGCGACATCAATATACCGCACCTCGCGCAGGCTGATCAGTTCTCCGGTCAGGGAACGCAACGCCGCGAGATTCTGCACAAAATCATCCAGTGATTTGAAACTGGCCCGCCGGATTTCCTGGAATCGCAAGGTGGTGCGGTTCTTGATTTCTTCGACCTGACCCACCGCATCCCGCTGAAGTCGCAAGACCTTGTCGAACTCATCCACAGCACGGTTCGCGGCTTCCCGCAGATCCTTCAGAGCCGAATCCACCCCAAAACCCTCCTCATGCGACAACCAGGGATATCCATCCAGCAGGCCGGTGCAGCGGGCCACCAAATCCGTATAAAGCTCCGCGTAGGGATTGTCTTTCCCGGCGAGCGTCAGAACCTCATTGCACTCCGCAAGGCAACGCACGACCTCACGATTGCCCACCTGATAAAGAAAGGCCTCCCGCTTTCCCGCCGGCTCAAACCCCGGTTGATAAAATGGGGTCTGCCGCAGTTGGATCATATGATGCTTCTGCGGTTCGTTGTCAGCGCGAAACAACACAAGGTGCCCATTCGGAAAAAGGGAAAATCCATGACACGTGATCCTTTCCTCGACCTTCTGCGCGATGAGCCGATACGGCAACAGGACGTATTCGCCGGTTGTCAGGGAATAAAACACATAGAGGGAATCCTCCCCATTCGGGGCATGAAGAATCCGCTCCAGCGTGTGGTCCTCGGCACGGGATCCAAAAAGTTTCAGCTCCCCGGTGCCAAGGTAATACCCATCCGGGAAAATGATCCCGTGATCCTCGGGAAGGGCCGCGCACGATTGGCCAATGGAATCCACACGAATCACCGCCTGCGTTTTTTCGTTGAAAATCAAATACCGGAACGCCTGCTCTTTGTAGGGCCGGATTTTTAAAAGGATCAAATGACCAAGGATCGCATACGCCATATCGGCATCATCAACCTTCTGACGTTTGTCATCGACGGGTTCGGCATAAATCCCCTCCCCCCGCTTGGTATTGTCCTCGACTTTGACGGTGAGGTTTCCACCCACACACTCCACAAACACCCGGTCTTCAATGGAAATGTGAGGGTAGTCACCGTAGCGATAGGATTCCCGATCGGGGGTGCTCCATCGGAAGTTATGCTGCGGGGGAAACCCCACTTTTCGGTA
>JBGTAR010000208.1:0-15662 GCA_041749815.1 Terrimicrobiaceae bacterium | reverse complement strand
TCAAAACTTTGCCAAGTCGGCAGAGATGAGCCAGGGCGAAGAGGCCCGTGCCAACCGACTCGGAGAGGCCGTGACCCTCCTGACGATCCAGCCCAGAACTCAAGGCAACATCATGAGGTCTCAGTCGATTTTTGAAGAACTGATTTCTCAGAATCCCAAGGATGCCACAGGTCTTGCCGCAAGACTGCATTTGGCGCGACTGTTTGAGTTTCATGTGAGCCCTCAGGATCCGCAAAAGGCCAGGGAAATTTATGAAGGCCTCCTCACCGATGGGTTGGGTGATCCTTTGGCGGAGCTTGCAGCCTCCCGCCTGGCACTCATTGTTCTCTATTCCACTGATACATCCGAGAGCTTGAATGCTGCCGCTCGCACACTCGCAGGTTATGGCGCGACATTGCAAACCAGCATTGGACGGAGGGAGTTTTATTCGAACCTCGGGTTAACCCTGAATCAGTTGGGGGGCGACAATAAACTCGCGATGGAGTATCTGATCGCAGCGGAGGCTGAAGGCCTTCCCATGCAACAACTCGATGCGCCGATCTTGATTACAACTGCAGCGATTGCGGAAGAAATGGGCGACATGGAAACCGCCAAAAAATATTATTCTCTGTTCACATCACGCTACAAGCGGGATGCCAGACGCTATTCTGTTCTTGAAAAGCTGGAAAATCTGGGGGGTTCCACCGGTTCGGGCCATTCCACAACTCCCCCCGTGCCAGAACCCGCTTCTGCACCGCAAACGCAGCCACAAAGCTGAGGCCCATCAGAATCATGGAACGTACTCTCAACACGATTGGTATCAGCCTGCTGGCCCTGTGCTTTGTCGTCAGCTTGAGCCGGATCGCCATGCTGAATTTCGGTGAACGAACTGAATCCGGAGATAAGGTCATCGAGATCAGGCTGGCTCACTGGCAGTTGGAGGGAGGGGTCCGGAATGCCATCGACGCCATGGCAAAGGAATACATGAAGCTTCACCCGGGTGTTCGTATCACACAGATCCCCATCCCCGAGCGCATCTACCGCAACTGGCTGATCACCCAGCTTGTGGGAGGCACGGCTCCAGACATTATTCAGGTCGGCATGGGAATAACTGATGAGCGCCTGGCACGATTTTTTGTTCCCCTCACGGACATCGTTCAAAATCCCAATCCCTACAACAAAGGCACCGACCTGGAGAACACCCCCCTTCGAGACACCTTTGTTGATGGCATGCTGGGCGGGTTCAACCAGAACTTGCTTGAATATTATGGAGTTCCCATCTCGGGTCACAGCATTCGTTTGTATGTCAATTTGGACCTCCTTCAGGAAATCACAGGTTCCAGAGAATTGCCAACGACCTACGAGGAGTTGGTCGGGTTGACCAAAACGGTGGAAGATTTCAGCCAAAACAACGGGCGCCAAATCATTCCCATTGCCGGCTCCCGCTATAACTCACCCATCCTGATGACCGCGTTGTTCATCAGTCAAACCCAGAAGAAAATGCGCGAGATGGGACCTGTTGGAACCCTTTTGGAAGTTCCAGCAAGGACCACCGAGGCGCTGATTGATGGCGACTGGGGCCTGGACTCCCCAGAAGTGCGCAGCGGCTTGGAATTGATGCGGGAAGTTTCCGCTGAAATGCAACCCGGTTTCATGCAGGTGACCCGTGACGATGCCAGCTTTTACTTTGTTCAGGGAAGAGCTCTCATGATCGTCACGGGAAGTTGGGATGCGACCAGCATCTCGCAACAAGCCGGGTTTCCATTCGCGGCCACAAAAATTCCCCTTCCCTCGAAAGATCACCCCCGATTTGGTCGCAATGTGCTCGGCACATTTTCTGAAGCCGGGGCAACCGCCAGCGTGTCGCTCGGCCTCACACGGGATTCCAAAAACCCGGAGGTGGCCACTGATTTCCTCCTATTCCTGGCAGCACGCGAGACCAATCAGCTTTTCACAAACACCAGCAAGTGGCTGCCTTCTGTTTTGGGAGTTGAACCAGCGGACCAAGCCAAACCGTTCATGCTGCTCGCAGACGGCTACACGCCCGGCTTTCCCCTGGCGAACGCCGGAGCCCGCGCTGACAGCAACCGCCTCATCAGTAATAACTTTCACCACCTGGTGGGGCCAAGCGGGAGCGTGGAGGAATTTGTGGAGGCCATTCGCCCACACTTTATCCCGTATCTGCTTGTGGATCTCAAGCGAGAGGAGCTCGAGATCATTCAAGGAATTCAGAGAATGGACGTGCAGCTCGCTGCCCTAGCCGAAATTGCGCGCCAAAACCCGAATGACACCCGGGATCAAAGGAAATTTGATCTGATCGGGGCGGCGATGTCGGCAAAAGATCGGACGGCGTATTTCCACCAACATATGATTCGTAAAGCGGAAAAGCGGATCCAGGAAGACTCAAAATAATGTCTCTACCCATCAGCCCAAAAAAAGCCCTACTGGAGTGGAAGCTCTATCTTTTCATCGTGCCTTCCCTGCTGGCCGTCGGGTTATTCTCGTACTTTCCCGCCGCAAGTGCCATCTATCACAGCTTTTTCCGCTGGTCCGGTGGGGATGTCAAAGAATTCATTGGCCTGGGCAACTTCACCGCCATTTTGCAGGACCATGTTTTTTGGAATTCCTTCATCACCATTGGCATCTTGGTCGTGGCCAATGTGTTTAAAATGATTCCGTCCATCTTTTTGGCCGTGTTGATTCACCGCCTCACCAGCGACCGTTGGCAGTATTGGTATCGTGTGCTTGTGGTGCTGCCAATGATTGTGCCCAGCCTGGTCACGCTGTTCATCTGGAAATTTTTCTTTGATCCAAACTTTGGTGTTCTCAACAAGGTCCTTGATGCGACGGGAATCAAAACCCTGCTTGTGCATATTGATGGCATTTTCAATTGGGGCATTTTTCAGGCGGGAATTCCCATCGCATGGTTGGGAGAGCCGTCCCTGATTATTCCCTCCCTGATTATCTGGGGATTCCCATGGATTGGGGCTGTGGGTGTTTTGATTTTCCTTGCCGGGCTTCAGTCCATCGGCACCGAGGTCTATGAGGCGGCAGACTTGGATGGGGTCACTCCGTTCCAAAAATTCCTGCACATTGAGCTTCCGCTCATCATGACTCAGGTCCGCCTGATGTTTGTGCTGATGATCATCGGTACCTTGCAGGGATATGGGCTGCAATTTCTGCTTCTTGGCGAGGAGGGGGGCCCCGGTGGCAAAGGCATGGTACCAGGACTTTGGATGTTCAA
The DNA here is from genome assembly GCA_041749815.1 of Terrimicrobiaceae bacterium. GTDB lineage: Bacteria > Verrucomicrobiota > Verrucomicrobiia > Chthoniobacterales > Terrimicrobiaceae > JAJTZA01. Next base: position 12,439 of record JBGTAR010000208.1, on the reverse strand, counting down.
TCGCGCGTTTTTAGCGGGTGAGTTCGGCTACGCGTGTGCCCTCGGACTCTTCTTATTTGTCTTTATTCTGATACTCACCATGATCAACAACAAGTACGTGAGGGTCGACAAGTGAGCGGCACAGCCATAACCAAAAGTGTGGGTGGGCGTCAGGGCCGGGATTGGCCCAAGCACATTCTCATCGCCCTCATTCTGGGCGTGGAACTACTGCCGTTTTATATGATGCTTCAAATCAGCGTCAAAGATAACGCCGGGTTCCTTGCCAACCCGTGGTTTCCAAGCAACCCACTGGCATGGATTTGGCAAAACTATGTGGAGGCCGTGCAGCTTGTCCTCCCCTTTGTTGCCAACACCGTGGTCGTGGCAGTGACAGCAACGGTGGGTAGCCTGGTCCTGGCACTTATGGGAGCCTACTTCTTTGCCCGCTATAAGATGCCTTTCAGCGGTTTTCTCTGGGCGGCGTTCCTCCTTCTCATGCTCCTGCCCGGCGTGGCAAATATTGTGCCGCTTTTTGCCCTCCTGAAAAACCTCAACCTTCTCAACACCCTCTATGCGCTGATCATCCTTGGCATCGCTGGGGGCCAGGTCTTCTGCATCTTTGTGCTTCGGAATTTTATTGAGGAAATCCCCAAAGATCTCTTTGAGGCAGCGGAGATGGATGGAGCCAGCCATCTGGCACAACTGCGCAATGTGGTCATCCCCATGAGCGGCCCGATTCTTGGCACGCTGGCCATTTTGCAATTTCTTGGTGCTTGGAATGACTTCTTAATGCCACTCATCATTCTGCGCGATCCCGAGCTTTTTACCATTGGGGTTGGTCTCATCTATCTGGATGGGGAATACGTCAAACAGTGGGGCAAAATCATGGCGGCCTTCTTTATTGCGAGTCTTCCTCTGATCGTGATCTTCCTCTTTACCATGAAGCTTTTTGTGAGAGGACTCAGCAGTGGTGCCTTGAAGGGTTGATATTGACAGACCCAAAGCCTTCGCGACAATTGACAGAATCCCAACTGCTCTTTAAAAGCAGGGGTTTGATACCTATCCCATGAAGTTTGCCGTAACCAAAGATGCCCTCCTGGATGGACTCCAGCGTATTCAGAATGTTGTTAGCAACCGCGCAACTCTGCCCGTATTGACCAATGCCCTGCTGGAGACCACCGAGACAGGCCTGCGACTGACCACGACCGACCTGGAAGTGGCAATCCGCTGCGAGATACCCGCACAAATTGAAAAACAGGGGGCTTCGACGATTCCTGCAAAACGTCTGGCCGCCATCATCCGCGAGCTCCCCTCCTCGGAAATCGTGATGGAGACCGATGCCAAAAACATCACAAGCATCAGCTGTGGCAGCAGTTTCTTTAAAGTTTATGGCCTGCCGAAAGAAGACTTCCCGCCCTTCCCTTCCTTCCAGGATGCCAAGACCTACACTCTGAAACAAGCAGAGTTGAGAGATGGGGTGCGCAAGACCGGTTACGCAATTTCCGTGGATGAAACCCGCTATGTTTTGAACGGAATTCTTTTTTCCTTCACAGAAAACAAGCTGACCCTTGTTGCAACCGATGGCCGCCGACTGGCTCTTTTTGACAGTGACATCGAGTTTCCAAAAAGCCAGGAGCGGGATTTTATTGTGCCGACCAAAGCGGTTGCCGAGTTGCAGCGCATCCTTGGCGATGATGGAGATGTGCAGATTGTTGCCGGTGATAATTTGGTCATTTTCCGCGTCGCAGGCGCAGAACTCGCCTCAAAGTTGGTTGAAGGGAACTACCCGAACTATCGCCAGGTGATCCCCGGTGAAGCCAAGGAGCGTGTCACTCTCGAAAGGGAAGCGTTTTTTAACAGTGTCCGGCGTGTCTCGATTCTCAGCACCGACAAATCGAGTTCCGTGCGATTGGCCTTCTCAAAAAATAACCTCGATATCTCGGCGAACACGCCGGAGGTCGGGGAAGCCCGTGAATCCATTGCCATTGCCTACCGTGGTAAAGATTTTTCGATCGCGTTCAACCCCGAGTTCCTTCTGGATCCCCTCAGGAACCTCACGGAAGACGAAGTCCATCTGGAGTTGATTGATGAGATCAGCCCCGGGGTGGTGAAAATCAATACGCCGTTCCTGTATGTGCTGATGCCCATGCGGGTGTCCGTTTGACCCCACCCTGTCGCTGCTTTTATGCACGTTTGGGGGATTGACCTCGGAGGAACAAAAATTGAAGGGGTGATCCTCGACCCGGCGTGCCCGGAAAGCCCCATCGCAAGGCTGCGGCTGCCCACTGAGTCTGCGCAGGGTTATGAGCACGTCCTGAATCAGATCGTCAGGGTTGTGTTTGCGCTTGAGGAGGAAAGCCGTTCTCCCCGACCATCGTGGATCGGCATCGGAACCCCGGGGACCATCGAACCCCGCACAGGGCAGCTCAAAAATTCCAACACCCAGTGCATGAATGGAATGCCGCTACGCGATGATTTGGAAAAACTTCTAAAAACCGGATTCCGCTGCGCCAACGACGCAAACTGTTTTGCTCTTGCGGAGTCCACGTTGGGTGCAGCGAAGGGCGAAGGAGTTGTCGCAGGATTGATTCTTGGAACAGGAGTCGGCGGTGGGCTGGTGGTGGGCGGACACATTCTTCAAGGACTTCATGGCATTGCTGGAGAGTGGGGACACAATCCCATGAGAGGAGAAGCGACGCCTTGTTATTGCGGACGCAGTGGCTGTGTGGAGACAGTAATTGCTGGACCATCTCTGGAGCGCTTTTTCCTCCAAGTGTCCGGACGATCTCTCCCACTCAAACAAATCGCCGAACTTGAGCGAGCCCCCCACGCAGCGGCCACGCTTCAACGCCTGCAAGAAAAGTTTGGAGAGGCCTTGGCCACAATGATCAACATTCTCGACCCTGATGCCATTGTGATTGGAGGAGGTGTTGGAAATCTGCCCCTGCTCTATGAGGAACAAACCCGCAAAGAAATCCTCAAACACACATTCAACGCAGAACTCAAAACTAAAATTTTGAAGCCCGCGTTAGGGGACAGTGCCGGCGTTTTTGGTGCGGCGATGCTCACGCTCGAAACGAGTTAGTATCTTTTCCAGAGCGCCGGAATAAACAGGGCCAGCACGCCAAAAAACTCCAAACGTCCGAGGATCATCACCATTCCAAGCAGAACGTGCGAACCTGGTGATAAAAATGCGAAATTCTTGGATGCCCCGACCTCGCCCAGACCAGGACCAATGTTAAAGAGCGAGGCAACCACCGCGGTGAAACTGCTGACCAAATCAAGGTGAGGCTCCAGAAGGGTGATGACAAGCGTTGTCAGGGCAACCACAAATGCCGTGAGTGAGATAAAAAACATGGCTTTGGAGATCTGCTCTTCCGCCAGCGTCTCTCCATTCATACGAACCGGGATATGATGATTGGGGCGGAAGGAATTCCTGAGCTGCTGTCCGGCCGTCTTAAAAAAGATGGCCACGCGACTGACCTTGATTCCTCCAGAAGTGGAGCCTGAACATCCCCCCACAAACATGAGTGTCACAAGAAGCGCTTTGGAAAGGGTCGGCCATTGGTCGAAGTCTGCTGTGCAGAAGCCAGTGGTTGTCATAATGGAAACAACTTGAAAGGAGGCAAGTTGCAGGCCGCGAGGGATATTCTCATCCATTCGCAGTGCAAGGTCGGTGGTGATGACAAGTGTCGCAACGATCAAAAATGCGAGGTAGAGACGCAGCTCCTCATCTCTGCGGACATTCTTGAACCCGCCCCGGAACAACCAGGCCAGCAAGGGGAAGCTCATGCCACCAAGAGCCATAAACACACAAAGCCAGGCATCGATGGAGGCGCTGTCAAAATACGCGACACTTTCATTATGGGAGCTGAATCCGCCTGTGGAAATCGCGGTGAAGGCGTGGATTACGGAATCAAAAGGTGTCATTCCAAGAATCATCAACCCAAGGATGCAGACAATTGTCAGAGCCGCGTAGATTTGCCAAAGCCGCATGGCAATTTGGCGGATCCGGGTGTGAAACCCAAACCCGCTTTGCGCTGAGGACTCATGCTGGAGCAGGGATTTACTTCCGACACCCAGCGTGGAGAGAAGCGCTACAAAGAGGACCAGGATGCCCATCCCGCCAAGCCATTGGGTGGTTGAGCGCCAAAGGAGGATTTGAGGGGAGCAAAGGTTAAGATCGGCAATCACCGTCGCTCCCGTGGTCGTGAATCCGGAGGCGGATTCGAAGAAGGCTTCGGCAGGAGTAAAGACGGGGTCAGCAAAAAGAAACGGGATGGCACCGACCATCGTGGAAATCAACCAACCCAGCCCAACAATTGCGATGGCTTCTTTTCTGAGAATCTGGTCCCCCGCTCCCCTCCCCCCCAGCAACAACACCGCCCCGAGGAGGGTTGTGACGCCAAAAGATTTTAGCAGCGTAAAATCATGACTTGTGAGAGTCCGTGTGCGTTCATCGAAAAGCAGGGCCAACTCGCAAAGCAGCATTGCCCCGCCAACAAGCAGCACCAGCAAGCCAAGAACTTTGAGCAGTAGCCGATGGTTCATGAGTTCTGTGTCACCCCCTCAGTTACAGCAAGAGCGGGTCGACCTGACAACAACAGATTCAGGATTCCTTCTTGGCCTTGGAGGTGGTGAGAAGTACCCCACGCAAAGCATCAACCGCTCGTGAGAGTTGGGGATCCATCTCAATATCAGCTTCGGCTTTGATGGCTGGAGAACGGTCTCGTCGCGCCCGCAGCAATTCGATTTCCTGCTCTGTCGTCATCCCCGCACGAATCGTGGGAGTGACCCCGTGTTCATGAATAACCTGCTTGGCAGGCGTATAATATTTTGCCGTGGTGAAACGTACTGCCGAGCCATCCGGCAACCCCGCCACACTTTGAACTGAGCCTTTCCCGAACGTGGTATCTCCCACAATCATGGCCCGACCAAGGTCCTTCAGGGCCCCGGCAACAATTTCCGATCCGCTCGCGCTGCCATAATTCACCAGCACGGCCATGGGATACGTCCTTGGCTTGTTTCCCTTGGCGGAAGAAGCATATTCGCGGCCTGGAGCACGGCCCTCTGTCGAGACAATGCGTGTCCCGGGAGGCACAAACAATCCGCAAACATCCACTGCGCTACCAAGCAACCCCCCCGGATTGTATCGCAGATCCAGAACAAGCCCCTCAATGCCTGCTTTGTCGAGCTTGTCGAGAGCCCTCGCCAACTCTGAAGCCGTTGGCTCGTTGAATTGGGTGATGCGGACGTATCCGATTTTGGAGCCACCCTCGCCAGAGGGGAGGACCTGCGCATCTTTCACACTCGACACCTTGATCACCTGCCTGGTCAGTTCATAATCTTTAATGTCTTTTGTGCGGGGACGCTGAATGGTGAGCACCACTTTCTCCCCTACATCCCCGCGCAACTTCTCCACCGCGTCAGGAAGAGTCAGCTTTTCTGTGGTTTGTCCGTTGATTTGTAGGATTTGGTCTCCAGGCTCAAGCCCCGCCTCAAAACCCGGACTGTCCTCCATCGGAGAAACGATGGTGAGAACGCCCCCCTCCATTGTCACAACAACCCCCAGGCCACCAAATTCGCTTCGAGTTTCTTCCTGCATACCTTCAAATGCTGATGGCTCCATGAATTGGCTGTGCGGGTCCAATTCGGCCAACATGCCTCTCAAAGCCCCATACGTCAGATCCCGATAGGAAATCTTTTTATCATCCACAAAGTCCTGACGAATCAATTGCATCGCACGGGCAAGGACTTGAATGTGCTCATAGGGTGAGTCTTCCTCGGAGGCCTCCGCAGGCTCTGGAGCGGGCTGCGCGTGAACCATCGAGGTCATCATTGCTGCGAGCAGGAGGAATTTCATTTGCGACATGACCCAATGTAAGCAGCGTAGCCGATCTTGCAAACCGCATGTTGTCGTGTTGTCGGTAGCTGCGTTCACAAGCCTTTGAGATGTTTTCCCTCCCCGGCCTGGAGCGGGGATCGCGGAGGAACGCCACGCAAGCACTCTTTGGAACTGGAATTTTCAGAATTTCAGTTGCTCTTTGACGAAGATAATTTTCTGTTGGGGCAATATGATTTCCCAGTTCCCAATCACAGACTTCGGGGCCTCTCCGGCAGCTCCCTTGAATTCAACGTCCATCCAAGCCGCCATTGATTCATGCCATGAAGCCGGAGGGGGAGTTGTGTGGGTACCTCCGGGCCGCTTTGTCACGGGCTCGATTCAGCTCCGCTCGCGGGTCACCCTTGAACTTTCGCCTGGAGCAGTTCTGGCGGGATCCGGAAACCTTGCTGACTATCCACCCATCGGATTTCATCACAATGAATTTGGTCAGACCCGCTCATTGCTGTGGGCTCTGGATGCCGAGGATCTGTGTCTTCGTGGGATGGGAACCATCGATTTTAATCACCCTTCATTTATGCACATGGATCAACCCGATTTGCGTGGTCCCGACGGAGACAAGCTCCATCAGCTTCCGCCAGCTTCGCTCAATGAGGCAGTTGTCCTGGCCAAGGATCGCCCAAATCAGCCCGCTTTTTTCCACAACTGCCGCAGGATTCGCATCGAGAATATCCGGATGCAACAGGCCACATGCTGGACAATTACGCTCAGCGCCTGTGATGACGCCCAAGTGCGGGGCATCTCCGTCGACAATGACCTTCGGGTGCCGAACTGTGATGGGATCAATATCAGCGCCTCGCGCAATGTGATAGTGAGCGGATGCAACTTCCATTGCGCGGACGATTGTGTGGCCGTTGGTTCAATAACGGACTGGGATCGTCCTTCAGAAAATATTGTGATTTCAGGCTGCACCATGGTCTCACGCTCGGCTGGTGTTCGTCTTGGCCACCTTGCAAGCAAAGTGAGAAATGTCGTCATCAGCGACCTTGTCGTGTCGGATGGCAACCGAGGAATCATCGTGTTTGCGGGTCAGGGAGGCTGGGTCGAGAATGTCCAGGCAAGAAATCTGATTTTTAATCTCCGCATGTTTCCCGGATTTTGGTGGGGCAAGGGTGAGCCATTGTGTATTTGTGCAACTCATGCGGAAGCAAGGATCGAAGGGATCAGCATCGAACAGGTTCATGCGGATGCTGAGGGAGGGATCATTGTCGCGGGACACCAACAAAACGTCAGGGAAATCAGTCTGAGCAATTGGAGCCTGAAAATACGCCCGGGCCGCTATCGCCCGATCATGGGCGGATGGGTGGACTTACAGCCCGAGGACTGCTCGACCTTGAAGGAGAAGCACATCCCCTGGTTATACCAAGTCGGTGTGGAGGATCTTAAAATCAAAGACATCCGTCTTGATGATGAGGAGGCCAGGGAACAAGGTTATTCAACTGAATCTGTCGTGATTTGAAGGTGGTAGACGGGCGTGAGCTGCATGAGAGCCGGCACCCAGGCGAAGAAGAATCCCACACCTGCGCCAACCATTATCAAGAGTGGTGGGTTCCTGCTTTTTGGCTCATGAGAAATTCGAGTCCCACTCCGGCAACACGGCAGCCTGCTGCACCCACTCCGTCATTTGCGCCTCGTCGAGTGTGTCATTTTCATAGAGGGTGATCCATTGCACAAATCCTGTTCAAAAAACCTGCGAGGTTCTTTCATGAGATTTGCAGCCCATCGAAAGGTTGGGGTTCGATCAATTTCAAACGCGCATCAACCCATGGTAAAATTGTTTGCGAGCGAACGATGCCGAATGTAATAATATCACTTTATGTTCCCCAAAGCGGTTCTCGAATATCTCACCGTCAACGAAGAACGATTTATCACGGAGTTGTTCGACTACGTGCGAATCCCCAGCATCAGCGCCCAGTCGGACCATGCGGCCGATATGCAGCATTGTGCCGAATGGCTAGTTAAGCGCTGCAAACAAGCCGGACTCAAAGCTGAAATTCGCAAGACCAGCGGCTACCCGGTTGTCGTGGCCAAAACACCCAGACAAAATCCGAAAAAACCCACGTTTTTGGTATATGGTCATTATGACGTCCAGCCCGCTGACCCACTTGATCTCTGGACCTCACCGCCCTTTGAGCCAAGGCGGGTTGGTCGCAATGTGTATGCCCGTGGCATCAGTGACAACAAGGGCCAGCACCTGGCACACATCAATGCGATTGAGGCCTGGCTGAAGACCGGCAATGAACTGCCGTGCAATGTGAATTTTCTGATCGAAGGGGAGGAAGAAGTGGGCTCCAAGGCCCTCTATGGCTTCCTTCCAAAAAATGCGAAAGAGCTCGCCTGTTCGGCTCTGGTGGTTTCGGACACGGAGATTCCCAGCATGAAGCATCCGGCGCTGTGTTATTCCCTGCGGGGAATGGCCCCACTGGAAATCAGATTGGATGGCCCTGACCGTGACTTGCACTCCGGCCTCTTTGGAGGTGCGGTGGACAATCCGGCCATGGTTCTTTGTCAGATGCTCGGACAACTCCGCGACAAACGCGGCAAGATCACCATTCCTGGCTTTTATGACGATGTGATCAAACTTTCGGCCTACGAACGCAAACTGATGGCCAAGGCCCCGTTCAACGAAGCCAAGTTCCGCAAGTCTGTTGGTGTGGCGGCGCTTTTTGGTGAGGCAGGATACGCGCCGGATGAGCAACGGGCCGCACGCCCGACCTTCGAAATCAATGGGCTGACAAGTGGTTACCAGGGAGAGGGTGGTAAAACCATTGTTCCCTCTTGGGCCAGTGCCAAAGTGACCATGCGCCTCGTGCCAGACCAGGATCCTGTCAAAATTCTTTCCTTGGTGAAAAAACACCTGAAGGCCATCTGTCCTGCAACGGTCAAACTGACAATCTCCGAGGGCCAGGGTGGTGGCCCCTACATGGTTGACCCCACCGGCCCTCTTGCTCAAGCCTGCATGCGGGCTGCGGAGTCGGGGTTCGGTCACGAGTGTTTGCTCGTCCGCGGGGGCGGAAGCATTCCGATCATTGCCGCATTCAAAAAATATCTGAAAGCCGATACCTTCATGCTTGGTTTGGCACTGCCAGATGACAATGCCCACTCCCCTGACGAAAAATTCTCACTCGATGCCTACATGGCCGGGATGAAGATGGGAGCCCAACTCTGGCCGATGCTTTCCGCTGCGGTTTAAGACGCTGTCAACGATCCGTCAAATCCGGCTTAGCCGTCGGATTGCTTTGGGTCGTTCCTCTCAATGATGCCTGGAGGGTGTCATGCACTTTTGGCGGTGCAATCAATTCTCCTCACCTCGAAAGAGCGTTGCGACCCTTCCGATTTGTAAGCGCCACACGTTCATGCTCTCAGTGAGCCAGCGGTAGATGGATGCACCGACAAGCGTGCCAAGCGCAACGGAGGTGATCACAAAAACCACGGTGATCAGTCCGTCAATGCCGGCGGCCCGGTCACTCATCATTCGCGTCACACTCAGCAGCCCGAGTGCTCCAGGCACAAGCAGCCAGAAACTCGGAAGAAACGTGACGGCGGCGGGTGGGCCGCGAAATTTCATCTCGATCAGATACGCCACAGGCGTCGCCACCAAAGTTCCAAAAAACCCGCTGATTTCACTCCCAAACAGGCCCACCGCGAACCTTTGGGCGGCAAAGGCCAGAAATAACACAAGGAGCAACCACATCAGGGAATTTCGCGGACCGGAGAAATGCAGAAAAACACCCGTCCCGAAGACCAACACGCCGGCCCAGGGAGCCCATGGCAGGCTCACATACTGACCAGCCGAAAAAACCAGATCCTCCGGGAAATATCCGGTGAGTGCGGCACCAATTCCGAGCCCAAAGGCAAGCAATACCAATTGAACAAAGCCGGAAATGAGGCGACTGGAACCGCTCACCATGTCACCGTAAGCCAGTTCCACCATTCCCAGGGTGAGCATTCCTCCAGGGAGGAAAGTCACCAGAGGCGGGACAAGCGCGTGCAGCGGATCGATGGGAAGTCCATATCGAATCGCCAGGAAAACCAGGGAGGAGACGGCGGTGGCTGTCACGACCGGTAGTGGCACGGAAAGAACACTCCGACCGGTGTTCACAAGTTTGATCAGGCCCACAACAAATCCCAGCACCGCGGCCGTTGCCAAATTGATCGGTGTGGGCATCAGAACGATGGCAAGCCCCACACTCAGAATAGCATGACCCACCACAATCCCCACCCGTCCAAACCGCGCTTTTTGGCGTCGGATGGCAGCAAGGCGCTGCAACCCGTCCTTGATTTCCAGCAACCCCCCAAGCGCTGCGTCGCCCAGCGCGTAAATATCAGCCATTTGATCCAGGCGAAGCGTTTGCGCCTGGCAATCGGCCAGGGTGACCCGCTCCCCCGAGCTGTCATGAAGAGAAATAAAGATGGCCGTCGGAAAAGCGACAACCCGGGATTTTCGCATTCCGTAGGCTGCCGCAATGCGTCGAAGAAGAAGTTCGATCTTGGCGGTTTGCTCCCCACAAGCAATGTAGCCTTGTCCGAGCCTGAAAAGAAACTCAAGAAGCTCGGTGGCATCTTTGGTGGGTTTTTGGACCTGCTGATCAGGTTGGGGAAATTCAGGTGTCAGCATAAATGAACCAGCCAACTGGCTCTGGGCACATCTTGCAAATCACAACCCCCACGGCAGTCCCAGTAAAAACCAAGCCACAAACAAAAGAGTCCACACGGCAAACAGGCCAATCACATAAGGAATCATCAAGGCCACCACCGTTCCAACGCCCGCATCTTTGTTGTATTTCTGAACAAAAACCACCACCAACGCAAAATACGGATTCAAGGGAGTGACCACATTCATGGGAGAATCAGCAATCCGGTAAGCGGACAACACGGCCTCCGGCAACACACCAAGCTGCAGCAACAAGGGAACAAAAATGGGGGCAAAAAGCGCCCACTTAGCAATGGCTCCTGTGATGAGGATATCGATAATCGCCACAACGACAATAAACGCCAGCAGGAGGAGCAGCGGATGAATACTGGCTGTCTTGAGACTGTCCGCCATGGAGACCGCCAGGATGGTTCCAATGTTGCTATAGTTAAAATAGGCGATGAATTGGCTCAGGATAAAGAGCAGAAAAATCAGGCTTCCCAACCCGGAGGTCGCTTTTTCGATGGCTTTGATGACGTCCGTGCTGCGCTTCATCGTTCCGGCTCCAAAACCATAAGCGGCCCCCGTCACCAGAAACAAAACCATAATCACGGCAATCAGTCCGTTCATCAACGGAGAGTCACCGATGAGGGCTCCCGTCTCGGGATTGCGAAGCGGGGCATTTGCTCCAATCGCACCCAGCACAAAAAGCAGAACCACGGCCCCCAGGCCAACGCCAGCAAACATCAATCCCCTCGCCTCGTTCCCCAAGGAAGCCTGATCTCCTTGAGTGCCCCCATTGTCCCCTGAGCCACCCGCCTGGCAGCCTTCATACTTACCCAAACGCGGCTCAATAACCCTCTGTGTGATGAAGGTGATCACAAAAGTCAAAACAATCACCGAAGCAATGGAAAACCAGAAGGTGGCAGTCAAATCGAGGGAGACGGTCGGATCCACCAGATGAATGGCGTCATTCGTGAATTCCGTCAAAACGGCATCCAATGGTTTGATAAGCATATTCACCGTGAAGGCCCCGGCCACAGCAGCAAACCCGGCGGCCAGTCCCGCGACCGGGTGGCGTCCGACACTTAGGAATGCTGACCCTGCAAGTGGAATCAGCACCAGATATCCGGCATCTGCCGCGATGCTGGAAACAATGCCCACAAAGATCAGAATGTAGGCAATGGACCAGGAAGGGGAGACCGCAACCAGCTTTCGAATGAGCGCTTTGACGAGTCCTGACTCTTCAGCCACCCCGACACCAATCATAGCGACAATAATCAGCCCCACGGCCGTAAATCCCATAAAATTGGGAATCACCGACGTGTAGATAAATCGAAGACCATCGGTGGTGAGGAGGCTCCGTGCTGTGAGCGTCGTGTTTTCGAGCGTGTCGGTGTCGGTGTTAATGACCTGTTGGGTCACCGAGACGCCCCCGGCGTAGAGCACGTGCGAGAGGATGATCACGATCACGATCAGCGTCAGAAAGATAATCACCGGGTGGGGAACCTTGTTTCCCACTTTCTCGATGACATCGAGCATTCGTTTCATGAGGCCATCGTTGGGTTGGGTCGCTTCCATATGTGTGATTTTTGCGGTTGGGAGTTTGTCTCCCCAGCTCGATTGATGATTCGTTAAAAAGTTGTGCGAAGCCTCATATAAAACATACCGGCGGCTTCATTCTCGACGGCATTTCCCGGGTTGGCAATCATCTGGAAGCCAACCGAAAACTGGGAATTCGAAGCGACTTGGAAACGGTGAAAAACCTCCAAAACGGCTTCATTCCGGGTGGAGGTTCGCTGGGGAAATGACAGAGCAAAAGCGGTACCCGTCAGGTCGTTCGTGCGTCCAAAGAGTCCGCTGTAGCCAAACCCCAGTTGGGCACTGTTTTTGATGTTGACCAAGCGCCCATCCGAGTAGGAATA
>JBGTAR010000207.1:0-2302 GCA_041749815.1 Terrimicrobiaceae bacterium | reverse complement strand
TGCGGTGGAGAAAGTGCCTGTGTGTTTGACGCTGACAATGACGCCCACGCTTTGTGCGATGCTGCGCGATCCGCTGCTGCAGTCCCGAACGTCCCGATATTTGAATCGGGGGATTGAACTTTCGGCGCTCGAGATTGAGCGAACGATTGGTGATCCGTCTGTCAATGAGTTGGCCCGCTTTTACAAAACGCGGTTTGAAGAGGCGGCTGATTTCTTTGATCGGGAAATTGGGGGGGATATTGTCGGAGCCTTTGCCCAGCTTCAGGCGGAGGGGATTGTGGAGATTATCACGTGTGCTGCAACCCACGGATTTCTGCCGCTCATGGAGTCTTATCCTGAGGCGATGAGGTCTCAGATTTTGATTGGAAAGGACTACCATCGAGATTGTTTTGGTGTGGATCCGTCCGGGATTTGGTTGCCGGAATGCGGTTATGTTCCCGGCATCGACAAGGTTCTCCAAGAAGCCAATATCCGGTGGTTTGTGGTGGATGCCCACGGATTAATGTATGGGGAACCCCGGCCACGGTTTGCGATTTATTCGCCTGACTTCACGCCCGCGGGTCCAGCCGTGTTCGGGCGGGATCGGGAATCCAGCAAGCAGGTGTGGAGCGCGAGGGAAGGATATCCCGGCGATCCGGCCTACCGGGACTTTTATCGGGATATCGGCAGTGATCTGCCCGAGGAATATCTCCACCGCATCCTTCCTTCGATGGGACACAGAAAAATGACTGGCATTAAATATCATCGCATCACCGGTCATGAACCCAAGGAGATCTACCGCAGGGATTGGGCGATGGGGGCCGCAGAATCCCATGCGTCCCACTTCATGCGCAGCCGGGCGGAACAGATCGAGCATCTGGCGTCGATGTTGCCGGTGGAGCCGATTGTGATGAGCCCGTTTGATGCGGAGCTTTTTGGTCATTGGTGGTTTGAAGGGCCGGAATTTGTTGATCTGTTTCTTCGCAAGTCGGCGTATGACCAATCGTCTTTCGCGTTCACAACACCAACCCGCTACCTCGCGACCCACCCGACCCAGCAGATGGTTTGTCCCTCGCCATCCAGTTGGGGAAATATGGGTTATTATGAGGTCTGGCTCGATCGCTGCAATTCATGGATCTACCCGCACCTGCATGCCGCGGCCGGCCGGATGACCGAATGCGCGAGAAAATTCTCCAAAACCCGATCAAAATTCATTTCCCGCGTGCTTTCGCAAATGGCAAGGGAACTCCTTCTGGCGCAATCGAGCGACTGGGCCTTTCTCATGAAAACGGGCACAGCCAGCGAATATGCGACTCGCAGAACGAAGGAGCACATTTTGCGGTTCACCCGGCTGTATGAGATGTTGATGGAGGATAAAAAGGATGAGGCCTTCCTCAAAGCGTGTGAGGGCCGGGATAATCTCTTTCCAGATCTCCAGTGGCGGCATTATCTCTGACTGATCCATGGCGCCTTTGATTTTTGTTTTGCTCATCGTTTTGAGTATTCCCACCTGGGCCGAGACCCCGGTTCGATTGACCCTTGCGGTCCCGGACTCGTCGGGCCGGATCAGCCTTGGGGTGTTTGACCCGGCCGGGAACCTTGTGCGGACATTGAGCGAAGCCCAGGACCTTGAGACCTTTGTGATTGGGCTCAATGGGTTAATCATCACGTGGGACTCCCTCAACGAAAACGGGGAACCAGTGAGTGCTGGAAAATACATGGTGAGGGGCTGGTTTGTTCCTTCAGATGTTGCCGTGGAGGGGGAGGCTTTTCATTTTAACACTTGGGAGGATGCGGATGGCACTCCTCCGATTTCAGGTGTCCTCGCCGTCCTGCCGACCGAGGCGGATGAATTCTTTCTCGTGGGTATTGCTGCAATCGAAAACCGCGCTGCAATTTGGAAAGCGGATGACAAGGCGGTTTTGAGCGGGCGGCGGCTTTTGCCGGAGGGTTCCGAATATCTGGCCGGGGATGGGCAGACTGCTGTCTTGAGGACCCCGGAAGGTTTGGGGCTTTTTGCGTTGTCCGGAGAAGACAAGCTCGAGCAGGTTGGGGGATCTGCCGCTCTGGCCGCCCTCTCGGCTTCGCAGTTGGCATTGGTCGCAGCAGGTGGCTCCGAGCTGCTGCTCCGCGAGCGGTCCAAGCTCTCTTCCGAGCCAATGACGGTTCCCCTACCGTTTCCGCCCAGTCTCCTGATTGCTTTGGGGCGTGGATTTTTGGTCAGTGATGGAACACGCGTCGCGATGGTTGAGGGGGGCAAGGTGGCTGAGATTCCTTCGGGCGATCCTGTCACTTTGGAATCGCTGGCACCCGGAGCGGACGG
>JBGTAR010000206.1:0-4006 GCA_041749815.1 Terrimicrobiaceae bacterium | reverse complement strand
GATGGGCATCGATTTGTAACGAAGCCATGTTTTTCCATCGATCTCGACTCTTTCAACAAGGCTCTCCTGAGTTCGTTCATTGAGTCGTCCGCCACCATTCAGAGGATCAATAAAGGTGTTCAGACCCACCTGCGTAAAAATACCGGGACGTTTTGCTGCGATCTCGCGGAGAAGGACACTGAGCACCCCCTGGGGAAAATTGTAGGCCTCGATTTCATTCGCGAGGGCAAGTGCCCCCAGCTTGGGAGCCAGATTCCAGTGGCCGCCCACCACACGCCGAAGGAGTCCTCGATGGGCCAGGTGATTCAGCCCCCGGTCACGCCGATCTCCCTGCCCGGCACAATAATAGAGGGTCAAATCTTGCGGTGTTCCAGTTTTCAGGAAGCGACGTTCCAAAGCGGCGGTGAGCATCTCCGGATGACCCGCTCCCACAAAGCCCCCGACCGCAATGGTCGCTCCACTTGGTATGGCGGCAACGGCTTCGTCAGCGCTGCTGATAAGGGCGTTTGATCGCATTGGAAAAACTTACAAGCGGGATGGTGTCACCCTCTCCAGCCACCGTTGATTTCAATGGTCTGACCAGTGATGTAGGACGCCAGGGGGGAACAGAGAAACAGGACGGTGTTTGCAACTTCTTCCGGTTGACCGAAGCGCGCGAGCGGAACGTTTTTTAGCATTTCCTGACGGACATTCTCCGGGATCGTGGCGGCCATGCTGGTTTCAATGACACCGGGAGCAACGGCATTCACACGGATCTGACGCCGCGCTGCCTCCCGGCTCAGAACACGCATCATCGCCTGCACCCCTGCTTTTGCCGCCGCATAGTTGGCCTGACCAAAAAAGCCCTGAATTGCAGCAATGCTGCCGAAACTCACAATGGCTCCTTCATCCCGCATAATTTCGAGGGCGTATTTGCAGCAATAAAAAACCCCCGAAAGGTTCACATCCAAAACCGCATCCCAGTCCTCAAGACTCATCTTGGAAACCGTACGGTCTTTGAGGATCGCCGCATTATTGATCAAAAAATCAAGGCCACCAAGACGGTCACCAATCTCAGTCATCATCGCCTCGACCTGATCGGGTTTGGAAATGTCTGCGGCCATCACCAAGGCACTGTCAGTGCGGAGGAGATCGAGTTGCGAAGCGATGGCTTCCGCATCTGCACCGGTTGAGGCAAAGCCCGGATGATTCAAAACCACCGTGGCCCCGGCCTCGTGAAACGTTCGTGCAATCTGGGCACCAATGCCTTGGGAGGCACCTGTGATGAGAGTGGTCTTGCCGGAGAGATCAATGGGAATCATGAAAAAGGAGGAAAAGAGACAATCTAACGTTCTTCCGCTGACTGACAATTCAAAATGCCTTTGCCCTTGGCCAAAAGAATCGACAATCCGTGGGCTGTCTCCTATGCACAATCAGGAGCATGTCTTATAGAATTTCCAGAAACATGCCGCACCCGTTCCCAGCACGAATATGTTAAGGTTTATCCATTCTTCTGATTGGCAGCTCGGTGCGCGTTTCCGTCAGTTTGGTGCCAAGGCGGAGGAACTCCGTACGGCGCGTTTATCCACGCTTCGGCTCACCTTAAAAATGGCAGAAGATCGCGGGGTTCAAATTTTTCTGATTGCTGGGGATCTTTTTGAAGACAATCAGGTCAGCGATGATCTGCTTTTGCAGACCATCTCCATTTTTAAGGATTTCCCTGAGATTCAAATTTATATCCTTCCCGGGAATCACGACCCGGCTTCGGGCCCGGAGGCCGTCTGGAATCGGCGGGCTTTTCGTGAGGCTCCTCCGAATGTGCACTTGCTGCTTGAGGCCGGAGTTACAGATCTTGGCGGCGCATGGCTTGTCTCCTCGCCGCTTCATCAAAAGATCTCCACGACTGATCCCAGCTTAAAGCTTGCCGAGTTGGTCCCACAACTCCCTGCGGACACCATCAAAATCGGTATCACCCATGGGGCTCTCGCCATTGAGGGCAAGCACCAGCCCAATGATTTCCCCATTGCCCTTAACGCCGCTTCACGGAGTGGGCTCGATTATCTAGCCATCGGTCACTGGCACAATTGGCTCGTTGGAACGGATGGTGGACGGGTCGTCATGCCGGGCACCCCCGAGCCCGATCGGTTTTCCAACGATCGGAGCGGAAACGTGGCCTATGTCGAAATCGATGGGCCAGGAAAACCGCCAAGGGTCGAGGCGGTGAATGTGGCCACGCTGACATGGCGCTCGCTTTCTTTGGATTTTCTGGCTCAGGAATCTTCGCGAACTTCGCTGGATCAGGCGTTAACCGACCTCAAATCCCACGCCGCCAAAACCGTCCTGCGCATCACGCTCTCGGGAAGTGTTTCGCCTCAGATCGTGACCGAGGTGAAAGCAGAACTCATCAAGTCAGGGGAGGGGTTTTTCCTGCACCAGATCGTCGATTCCACCCGCATTGCGCTCACCGCCGCAGAACGCGCGGATCTCCAAGCCCGTCATCCCATTCTGGCTCAGGTGTTGGCAGACATTGATCAGCTGGAAGGCTTTGCAACGGGCTCGGTGGCCTCTGCGGTGGAACAAGCCATGACGCCTCTGACTCTCAGCGAGGCTCAGGCCTTGCTTGCGCCGTCCAAGATCGACCTTGCCCAGCTCTCTCCCGAGTGGTTTGCGAGACTCCGTCAGACGCTTTTCCAATCGCTTCAGGAGGTGGCCTCATGATCCTCCATTCGCTGGAACTCACGCATGTCGGCCGATTCCGGGAGACGGTTCACGTTGGTCCTTTTGCCCCCGGTCTTAATATTCTCTCCGCACCGAACGAATCCGGAAAATCCACCGCGCTCCAAGCCGCTGCCCGGACGCTTTTTGACCGCCACACGACCAAGAGCGAGGAAATCAAAGTCCTCCAGCCAGCCGGCACTTCCCTGGCTCCCCGTGTGACCGTCGAGTTCGAAACCGGCGCTGGTCATTTTCGGATAACCAAGACGTTTCTTCAAAAGCCGGAAAGCCGAATCTCCCAATTGCGTTCAGGCTCATGGGAACTTTTGGCCGAGGCCGACACCGCCGATCAGCGGATTCAGTCCCTTCTCCACTCCTCCCTTCCCGGACGCGGCGCCACCAAGCCGGAGCACTGGGGATTTCTGGGTTTTCTTTGGGCGCGTCAGGGCGAGCCTGCCATCTGGCCGGGTCTAGACGACCCCGATGTGGGCCAACGGATTCGCGCCCGCCTCGCACGAGTGGAGTTGGATCCGGTCATTGAGGACCTTCGCGTTCTTCTGGCGTCTGTTGCCGATGCCATCATCACCTCGACCGGCCAGTCACGCGTGGGCGGTCCACTCCGCAACGCCGAGGATGACCTCGCCGGGATCGAAGCGGCTCTCGACGAGATTTGCAAAACTCGGGATAAAATGGAGGAGACCCACCGGCAATTTCAGCAGAGCGAAGCGGAGGTCCTCCGGTTGGAGAGGGAACATGCGGAGCAATCGACTGCTGCTGCCTCACTGCGCGAACAGACTCTGGCGGCGGAACGCTTGAGCGGGGAACTTTCCGCCCGCCGACAGGCGCTGACTTCGGCCAAAGAAAAACTCGCCGTTCTTGCTGCTGATACGGCGACCCTTTCCCGCCTCCAAGGTGAACACAAGGAAACGGAAACGGCCCACGCCCAAGCCCGCTCCGTCACAAAGGAATCGGAGCAAACACTCACCGAGCTTCGCACCCGCCTTGATGCCCGACAGATGGAACAGCCTGGGCATGAGAAACACTTGCAATCTCTGCGCTCCACCCACCAGTGCCTGCGGGATCTCCTGAAATTGCGCCGCCTGAATGCCGACGCTGAGACGTTGTTTAACCAGGTGAAAAAAGCCGCAGCCGCCACCGCAGAAATTGCCATGCTGGAATCCCGCCGCACGTCCCTGCCCGCAGTCACCCCGGCCCAGCTGTCCAAACTCGAGGAGCGATCCGAATCTGTTCGCACCCTGCGTGCTCAACTTCTTGCCCTTGGGCTCACCGTGGAACTGACCCCCGACTCGGA
>JBGTAR010000205.1:0-16153 GCA_041749815.1 Terrimicrobiaceae bacterium | reverse complement strand
GGAAGAGTGGATGGCTAAGAAATGATCACTTCCCGAAAGCGCGCGATTCAAATGTCGGAGGAGGCAGGTCTGCTGGCAAGCCGAGTGGCTCCACAATTTCCTCTTGGTCACTATCATCCTGACGCACCGGGCGCCCCTCGGCATCCATGAGCCGGGCAGTCACAAATATGAGCAGGTTCCTCTTGATCTTTTGATCGACGTTTGAGCGGAAGAGGCGACCAGCGATGGGGATATCCCCCAACAGCGGAACTTTGTCCGCCGTCTTTTGGACATCCTCACGAATCAGCCCGCCGAGCCCAACCGTTTGACCATCCCAGATGCTCACACTGGTCGTGACCTTGCGGGTGGAGAAGATTGGTTGGTTGATAACGTTTGGCGTAAGGACGACAGATTGAATGCCCACACCATTGAAAAGGCCTCCAAGAATAGGGCTACCGTAGTTAATAAATCCGTCAAATTCCACAACTTCCGGTGAGAGGTTAAGATCGATGGTGTAGTTATCAGGACCAATGATGGGCTCCACTTCCAAGGTGACACCGATATTGCGAACTTCGAACTGTGTTGGCGTTGTTGGTGTCACGATGCCGCCAGAGACAAGCGTGCCAGGGACAAGAATGATCGTGGTATCACCTTCGGGAAGTGCAGGTGCTTCTGGCGGATTGAATTCCGTGGGGTATGGAAATTCACGGACAACCCGAACAACGGCTTTGCGGCCGCTTTTGGTGGTTACTTTGGGAGCAGTCATCAAGTCCACACCTTTCTTCTGACTAAGAGCCCGGATAACGACTTGGAATTGTGGATTGCTGAAAATCCCAGAGATTCCAAAGATCCCTGGGGCAGCCACGGTTGCACCCTGGGCAACACCTGCGATAAGTGCGTCAATGCTGTTTGCCGTGACAGCGGCATTTGGGCCCGTGCCTGCCCCTGATCTGAGACCACCCGTGACCGGGTTTTGTCCGATGGGAACTCCTCCAGCCGAAAACGGAAATGTCGTACCAGCGGGAGCTGTTGGATTCAGGTTTGTCCCAAACCCTTCCGTTCCACCTGCCCCATAGACTCCACCACCGATGGCAAGTGGACCAAGAAGCCAGTCGAAGCCAAGTTCTTCCAAGTTATTTTGAGTCACCTCCAAGAAGCGGGATTCGATTTCCACCTGGGTTGGTTGAACTCCCATTGAGGAATCAACGAGATAGTCGATGAGGTCGAGTGCATCGGGAGTGTTGCGGACGATCAACTTACTTCCAGCTGGCACGTATTGGGCAAATGAACCGTCAGGAAATGGTACTTGCTGAGATTCCAAATAGGCCTTGGCGTTCGTGCGACCACGAATTCTGGCATCGGTTAGGGAGTCACCACCAGGGCCGGCAACAGGGGAACCGGCCAAAGCATCAGCGACAGAGGCGGACGGAATAAAGCCCGGTGGCACCTTGTATTCCTTCGTGACAAGATCCGTGGTGTTTTCTGTGACAGGAACAATGGAAACCGCAAAGGGCTCAATTTTGTATTTCAGTTTCGCAAGGTCAGTTAAATAACGAAGAGCTTCGACAAGGGGAACATTTGACAGCGACATGGTGATCCGTGTATCTGCTGTTCCGCTCTGTTCGGCCTCAGGAATTTCAGCTACCACACCCCCCTCTCCAGGTGCAGCAGGCTCCACAGGAGCTGGTGCGGTTGGGTTTAATTTAAGAACAATATTCACCCCACGTCTTTGGGCAGGGTCATCCGTGGTGGTGTCAAGATCGCGGCTGCGTTGTTTGAGGAATTCCACGGCCTCACGGACGGTTGTGTCGCGAAGTTCAATTTTGGGAATGATAATCCTGTTAAGTTTTGCAGTGATCGCCTCGTTTCCACGAACGTCACCCCGAAGGCCAATCGCTGAATCCGTGGCACGAGCAGAAAGATTGCGATTGATGGGTCGTTCCCAGGCTTCATCCACGAGCCAGAGCAAACGGCTGCGGGTCTCGTTGTACGCGTTGGCGTCGTAAGTAGAACGTTGTTTGTTCACCTGCTCCATTCCCATGCGAGCTGCGTTGTTGTAACGGTCGATCAGGAGTACTTGCTCGTAGCGCTTCATCGCCAAGTCAAATCGGCCCGCTGCAAAGAAGCCCTTGCCTTCTTCCAACAGCTTCTGAACTTGTTCGCGGTCGGCGGCGAATTGTGGTGTGACAGTTTTGTTGTAGTAGTCCGGTTGCTCAAGGTTGGCGAGGATTTGCACGGCAGCCCTATTTTCAGGATCATATTGAGGTAACAGAATTGTTTTGGCCACGCGTTCCGCATCGGCATAACGGCCTCCGTCGATGAGAGCTTGAGCATAAAGCAAAGCCGTTTTCACAAATTTTGCAACAATGGGACCCCTGACCGTTGCGGTGGAGGAACCCTCAGGCACATTTTCCAAGGCGTCCAAGTAGTTCACATAGGCGGTTTCGTAATCTTTGGAATCGAAAGCACGATCCCCTTTGGCCACAAGCTGGTTGGCAATCAGGAGACCCTCCTGACGACGAACAATTTCTCGATCCGCGATGCCTGAACTGTTTTGAGCGGCAGCTTCATGAAGTCCTGTGAGAGAGGAAGTCAAAAGGAGTAATGCCAAAATCACGCGTGGGTTCATGGCATATCCACTGAGAGCCATACGATGGGTCATTGGACAATTGTATGGGAAGGATCGGGAAGTTGTATTCATCGCGAGGTGCAAATTGTGGTCGTTAAATTATTGTGGGAGTGGGATTGTGAGAGGGTCACCTGAAATGGCCTCCTCGGAGATTCCCATAGCGCTTGGAACGCCAATTTCTTGGGCCTCCTCGTCAACTTGGATGATCGGCTGACCGGCTGGATCAAGAAGGCTGGCTGTTACAAACATGATCAAGTTGCGCTTGATATGTTGGTCAGCCGTTGTTCGAAAAAGCCGACCCGCGAAAGGAATATCTCCAAGAATTGGCACCTTATCCTGCACTTTTTGAATGTCCTCTCTCATCAGCCCCCCCAAGACGATGGTTTGACCATCATAGACGGTGACTTCCGTGGTGACTTCTCTTGTTGAAAAAACAGGGCGGTTGATGGTGTTTTCTGTCAAAAGCACTGGTGAAGTGATAGGGAATCCGACAACAGTCGCAACGGTGCTGATTGGACTTCCGTAGTTAATAAAACCTTCGAATTCCACGACGCGGGGGGCAAGGATCAGATCAATGCTGAAGTTATCAGGACCGACGGTTGGTTCGACCTCCAAGGTGATACCAACATTTTTTGTTTCAAAACTTGTCGGTGTTGTAGGCACAACAGGCGTCAGAACCGAGCCTGCAATCGAGGTTGTCTGAGGGAGATCATATTCAGAGGGATAGCGGAACTCACGAATGATTTCGATGGTTGCCCGTTGACCGCTTTTGGTTGTGACTTTTGGGGCACTCACCAGGTCAACGCCTTTGTTTTGGCTGAGTGCTCGGAGAACCACCTGGAACTGTGGGTTGGTGAACACACCAGCAATTGCCAGAGCAGCTGGTGCAGGTCCGACGGGCGTTGCGAAGAGGAGAGCATCAACGGCATTGACGCTGATGGCTGAGGTTCCACTACGGTTACCGCCTGTGATGGCGCCAGACGTGCTCGATGACGCACCGATAGGGACGTCAGGATTTCCCGGATTCAGAAGAGGAAAGGAATTGGCATTGATGGAGCCTCCACCGATTTCTGTTCCCCCACCTCCGTAAACTCCCGTACCGAATGGAAGCCCAAACTGGCCGACAAGCCAGTCCACCCCGAGTTCTTCAAGATTGTTCTGAGAAACCTCCAAGAACTTAGTTTCAATTTCCACCTGGCTTGGGGGTGTGGTGCCTGTGGTTTCCACAAGGGCATCAATAATGTCCAGATTTCCCTGAGTATTTTTAACGATGAGTTTACTGGAACTTGGAAGAAAAATGGCACTGGCTCCGACGGGGAAGGAAACACCATTGGATTCCAGGAATTCGCGAGCTCCCGATCGCTCGGCGATACTGGAAGTTGAGCCTGGAGCTGTCCCGCTGACGCCGCCACCAGGAGGGGAGATTGCGCCGCCACCGCCGCCGGCTGGCATGTTGCTGATGAAGCCGGGGGCCACCTTGTATTCCTTGGTGATGAGGACGTCCGTGGGCTCGGATGCGGGGACCACGACCACGGCAAAGGGATCAATTTTGGCCTTCATATTAGCCGCACGAGCCACATATTCAATCGCGTTGCGCAAGGGAATATCCGTGAGGGAGAGATTGATTTGCACGCCTTCCTCAGGTGAACCCGGCGCCAATTTGAGCACGAGGTTCAGGCCACGCTGGGCAGGGTCCGTTTCCGTGGTATCAAGGGCAGCGGCACGTTGACGGATAAATTCCAACGCTTCCCGGATTGTTGCGTCACGAAAATCAATGCGAGGAATGATAATTTCATCAAGCTTCCGATTGATTCCTGCGGTGCCGCGAGTATCGATTTCTGGTTGTTCGATGATGCTGGAAGCTTGAGTATCGAAGCGTTTAACTGGCAGTTCCCAGCCATTGGAAACCTCCCTGAGCATGTCACCCCGGGATTCATTGTAGGCGGTACTGGCGTAGTTCTGGCGTTCGAGGTTGACCCGTTCCATACCGCGCCGAGCAGCGATGTTATATTTATCGATGTTCAGGACTTGCTCGTAACGTTTGAAGGCGAGATCAAAGCGGCCGGAGGCGTAGAATCCGTCAGCTTCAAGGAGCAATTGTTTAACTTCCTCCACGTTGGCGATGAATTGCGGGGTGAGGGCCGGGTTGAAACGTCCTGGCTCAGCCAGCTTTTTCTGGAGGGCAAGGGCGGGTGCGTAGTTGGGGTTATATCGATCTTCCAGAATGAGGTTGATCGTTGTGACGGCATCTTGAGTGCGGCCTTCGGAGATGCGTTGTTCTGCGAGAAGGACGGCGGATTTTGAGAGTCCAGTCAACGCTGTTTGGCGCGTGGCCTCAGCCGCTGATCCCCCGCTGGGGAGGACGTCGACAGCACTCTTGTAATAAGAAAATGCACTCTCGTAGTCACGCTGAGCCAGGGCCTCATCACCTTTGAGAATGGCTTTCTCGGCATGTTGGGCCATGACTTCCTGGCGGCGAATTTCCTGATCGGCAAGCCGTTGGGCATTCGAAGCCTGGGAGTAACCGGGCGAGGTGTGCAACAGGCCGAAAGCGACTACGGTGAGAATAATGCGGGGCTTCATAATCATTTCAAATTTTAGGCAACACATGCGTCATTGCGCAACAATCGACGCAGGGAATTACGTAGGCGGTTAGGGCAGGCATTGTGAATAAATGGGGTTATCGGTTCAGCTTTGGTATCTTAAATTGCTCTCCGCTAGTAACATCCTGTATTACTGCTTCGTCCTCGGAAATGTCAATAAGTTTGTATTTGCGATCTTTTTCTGGTTCCAAACTAAAATCATCATCTTTTTTGACCTTAAATTTCGAGTTATCGAGCAAATAAACAAAATCCGCGAATGAGGTTGGGTCATTGGACTCTTGATTCCAGACCAAGACCAACTTCTGCCCTGTTTCTGTGTTTTCGATGGTAAGCTCGGATATATCCCGCTCAATCTGATCCCGGACCTCCGATTTTTTCTCGTAGCTCAGGACTTTGTAAGGGGATCCCTCAATCGTGTCGCCACGTTGAAGGAATTGGGTCCGGCTTTTGAGGTCTTTGGAGTTAATCGTGAATGTCTGACCTTCGTCAGGTGAACCTGTAAAAATCAGCCGGAAGGGGACCGCGATGAACTTTTCAAGACGAAGCTTTGTGTAGTAAGGGGGGGTGGCAGTTTTCTGGGCCGGGTCGGTGCCTGCGAGAAATTCTTCCAAGTTTGAGAATCCATCATTGTCGGGATCCTGGTCTTTGACGCTGCTATCGGCGTAATCGAGGTCGTATTTGATCAGCCACGCATTGGGGATTGGGGGGTGAAGCGGCTCACCACCTTCAAGAGGATCAACCAGGAGGCCATCTTTCAGCACATAGGGCCTGGAGACAAAAAGTGAACCATCATAAACCCCCCACTCAGCAGGCTTGGAAACCATGGCGCTGGATTCATTAATCTTTTCAATGGCCGGTGGTTGGATGGTGTTGTCAGCGGGTTTGGCGCTGTCGCGTCCTTCGAAGGATTCGGGGAGAGTGTTGACGCTTGCGATCACGAGGCCAGCGCTTGCGAGGGCAATCACAGCGGCAGCGATCAATGCGGCTTTATCGTAATGTTCTTTGAGCCAGTCCATGTTTGTAAGTCAGGGTGCTGCGGGTGGATTGTCAGGGGAATTCGCCCCCGGGGCTGCTGCAGCCACCGGGAAATGAATGATTTCTAGAGCCGCGTTCACTTGAAGCACTTCGCGGCCAAGGAGAACATTCAAGCTGGTTCCTTCTTTCGGGGCGGCCTCGGTGGATTGAAATGGCAATGTTGACGTGGCGGATGCATCCGACGGGGGCGCAACGGGCGGGCCCTCGGTTTTTGAGTTCGTGATGGCAAGCGAGCGCAAAATGAGAAACTGTGGGTTTTTCAGTAGGTTGTTAAAAGCAATGCGGAATTTTCCTTGTTCCGCCGTGAAGCCAATCATGAAGGGCTGGACCTCAATCGCGGATTGGGGATCATCTTTGGCGGCCCCAGCGGCGGGGCTCCCGGCACCTGATTCCACGCGGAGCGGGGTGCGCTCAAGGGAATCGATGGATTTCACGCCGGGATTCTCCGGGTTCGGGCCAATGAGATCCTCCACGATACGGGTGATGATGGTCAGCTGGCGCGCAAGTTCAGGGGCAGCTTTTTCTGTGGGCAGGTTGTCCTTGTATTCGTTAAATCCAAGATAGAAACCTTCGGGGAGCAGAACTTTGGCGGCCTCAGCGCGAGCGACGACCGCATTCACTGTGCTGCGGAGGGTGTCTTGAAATTGCTGCGGCGACACCCCTTCCTCTCTGGGGACCTGCAAGGCTCCCAGTTGTGTTTTCAGGCTGGCCAGCTTCTCGAGATAGGCATCCCTGAGCACTTCGGCTTGTTTGATGTTTGCTTCGTTGGGAAACGGAACTTTGTTCTGGAGGCCTTGAAGCTTTTGAACAGCCTGGGTATAAGCCGCCATGGTTTCCTGATATGTGGTGAATGCCCCGGAAGCAAAAAATGCCAGAGCGCCACAACCTGCCACAATGACCACGATCACGGCGGCGATGAATGGGTTTTCTTTGAGAACGTTCATGGCAACAGAATCGGGTTGGCGAGCGGAAGCACGATGGTGTATCCATAGGCCCAGCTTTGGCCATCTGGTGTGGTGCGCTGGGTCACAACTTTTGAATTGGCTTCAATTTTGAAGAGCGGAGACTTTTGCAGGCGTTCGACAAATTGATCGATGATCCTTGCTTCGTTCTCATTCGGGGGATTTGACAGGTAGAGACCTGTGATTTCCAAGGCGTCAATGGCAGCAGGTCCTGAAGGTGCTGCGGGTTGCCCGGGCCTGGTGGGGGCTCTGGTTGCTGGAGCTGTGGCAGTTGGGGCATTTCCGCCGATAGGGACGGCTTTGCCTCCAGAAAGAGGGGACAGGCCGGTGATCCAAATATACCGTGGAGGAAGGTGTTTCCCCAATTCATCGAGAATTGCTGACCAAGCCGTGCGCTCGGAAACAGCAAGGAGCAGAGGTCCTGCGGCCGCTTGGAGCGATTGCATTTCGGCACTGAGGGTGTCAAATTTTGTGGCGTAGCCTTGAAGGCCGGCAGCCAGGGAATTGGCCTCGTCGAGCTTCTGCTGGGCAATTTCTGTGGCCTTTGTGAAATAGGCATACCAGATCCCCACCGCGGCAAGAAGGCAGACGGCAGCCAGCGCCAAAAACGGCTTGCGCTTCGCAATGTCCTGCTCTCGTACAAGTTCTTTGGGGCGAAGGTTGATTTCCACGGGGCTACTTCCAGCCTGTCTGAGTGCAGCCCCAACAAGCTCACCCAGAATGTGGGCCTTGCCGGCGACGGAATCTGCGAGGGCTTGGGAGGAAACCGTCACATTCTTGAGCGCATTAAAATGTTCGATGGGGATCTGAAGTTTTTCGGAGAAAAACTCAACCATATACTGCATCGAAACGGTGCCGCCGCTGAGGAAGGCTCTGACTGGCGCGCTACCACCTTGGGATTGCCGATAAAAGCTGATGGAACGGGCAATTTCCGCATGCAGGCGGGTCATTGTGTTTCGGACCACCTTGGAAATTTTGGCGACGGTGGGATCTGATGGCTCCTCATAGGCCCCCCCCAAACCGACAAACCCCTTTTCGATTTTAAGCCGTTCGGCGAGGGTGATGTCCTGCTTGAATTCTTTGGCAACAGCAGCACTGATGCTGTTTCCACCGACGGGAATTGTGCGACTGAACAACCGCTGGCCTTCGATAAAAATCAAGTTGGTTGTTCGGGAACCGACATCCACCAGCAGGGAGCAGCCGGGGAGGTCAGCGTAGTTAAAACGGAAAGCGTTGTAGATGGAGACCGGGGAGGCATCAATTGTTGAAATCCGGAGGCCCCCCTTGGCGACGGCCGCGACAGTTTCAGAAAGCTGATCGGCTTTAATGGCGACCAAGGCCACATCCCAAGACCCATCACGAGCTTCTCCCATGATCTGGTGATCCCACACCACCTCATCGATCGGGAATGGCACGTTTTGCTGTGCTTCAAATCCGATGATTTGCTCGACGTCGTCCGCGGTCGCGCCGGGAAGTTTGACAAATCGCGAGAAGACCGACTGTGAAGGGAGGGTCACCGCGGCAGAGGACTTGGCTGGCAGGGAGAGATTGGTGCGGAGTTCGGCGACAGCAGCTTCCAGTTGAGCTGCTCGGGTGGCATCAGCAGCGGGGTCAACGATCAACTCAACGCTGCCCAAATTTTGCAGGGTGAGTCCACCATTGGCTGAGGGGTGAAACTCGGCAAGACTCACGGTCTGCATGCCGAGGTTGAGAGCAAAAATACGAGAAGGAGCGGCCATTGATAGTCGAAAACAAGCAGGTTGTGGTTACTGGCCCGCGCCGCGGCCTTTCACCGCTTCAAAATAATCCCAGGCAAGATGGGCGAATGGGGTTTCAGATTTATTTAGCACGTAGCCTTGTGTCTGTTGGTAAGTGGTCCACCATTGGCCTTTACCAGAGGTTGAGCTCTCGGCGACAACTTGACCCGCCTTGGTGATCGTGACTCCGATGCCAGCAACCGTCTGGCTTGCCGTGTTTGGGATTTTGCCTGCAAAAAACCGCTCCAGACTCCTTGGGGCCACGAACATCACCGATTTGAGCCCTTTTCCCTGACCAACATTCACATGATTGACTGAGCCGACAAGCAGGGCGCCCTGTGGAAAGTCTTTGCTCTTGTTGTTCAGCAAGATGTAATAATTCACGGTGAGATCATCCAAATAAAGGGGCTCAGCCGCGCGGGGGGTCCAGTCGAAGGTGACCTCAACTTCCAGCCAAGAGGAGGGGCGTGTCACTTTTTTGTCATAGCCACTCCCAGACATCTTTGGGGATTCTTGGAGCTCAAAATCGATTTTCGAAATACTGAACTCTTGGGCCTGCACTGTGAGGGGCAAAAACAGTGCAACAAATGCGATGGGGAACCATTTCAAGGGAGGCATGACTCAGTGATTATTAACGAGATTAAGGAAAAGGACAATATGAAATTACAACGACATTTTGTTGCGGAAAAATTCGATGGTCAAACGAATACCTTCATCAAATTGCACATGCGGTTCCCAGCCAAGAATCGCGCGGGCTCGTGTGATGTCAGGCTGCCGGACTTTCGGGTCGTCAACCGGAAGGGGTTTATGTTCAATCGGGCTGCTCGATTCGATGATCCGTCGGATTTCTTCGGCAAATTGCAGAATTGTCATTTCCGTGGGATTTCCAATATTCACCGGTTCATGGTAGTTGCTCATCATGAGACGGAAGATGCCGTCAATCAGATCTGAGACGTAACAGAAACTGCGTGTCTGACTTCCATCACCAAAAATGGTGAGAGGTTCCCCTGCAAGGGCCTGGCTGATGATGGCTGGGACAACACGTCCATCATTGAGCCGCATGCGTGGTCCGTAGGTGTTGAAGATCCGGACAATTTTTGTGTTGAGGCTGTGGTAGCGATGGTAGGCCATGGTGATGGCCTCCGCAAAACGTTTGGCCTCATCATAGACTCCTCGAGGCCCGATGGGATTCACGTTACCCCAATAATCCTCATTTTGCGGGTGGACAAGGGGGTCTCCGTAACACTCGGAGGTTGAGGCCAGGAGAAAAGCGGCACCCTTGGCTTTGGCAAGGCCAAGGCCATTGTGAGTGCCGAGGGATCCCACTTTGAGAGTGGGGATTGGGAAGTTCAGGTAATCAATCGGACTGGCTGGGCTGGCGAAGTGCCAAACAAAATCGACCTCACCCGGGATAAAAATATAATCAGTCACATCGTGGCAGATGAACCGGTAGTCAGGATTTCCAGAAAGGTGTTCAATGTTGGCAACATTGCCGGTGATGAGGTCATCGATGGCGATGACCCTGTGCCCCTCCTTGAGAAGTCGGTCAGTGAGATGGGAGCCAAGGAATCCGGCACCTCCGGTGACGACGCTGGTAGGTTTGTTCGGTGAGTTTGCCATAAAGAGAAAGAGGTGATCTATCCTGCGCCATGGGTTTTGGCGAGAAAATCATACGTAAAAAAACGAAGTTATCCCGCTTGTGGACGCATATGAGGAAAGAGAATCACATCGCGAATACTCTCCGCTCCGGTGAGCATCATGACCAACCGGTCGATTCCAATGCCGATGCCACCAGCCGGGGGCATTCCATATTCCAGAGCGAGCAGAAAATCCGAATCGATCTTTTGGATTTCTCCGCCGCTTTGTTCTTCCAGACGATGACGCTGCACGTCGGGATCGTTGAGTTCCGAGTAGCCGGGCGAAATTTCCTGACCATTGATCACCAATTCATAGACATCCACCACGGAAGAATTCGCAGAATTCAATTTTGCCAGTGGCACAAGCTCCTTCGGACAATGGGTCACAAAAAGCGGGTTGATGGATTTTTCTTCGACAAGCTTTTCGAAGACGTGCTGGGTGACTTCGTAGTCGGCCGTGCAGCCTGAGACGTCGATTCCGAGTTCCGCCGCGCGGGAACGGCGTTGATCCGGAGTCAGTTCCCCCCACCCCGGAGCCACCTCTTCCACAAGGTCTGCGTAGGGGGCGCGCTTCCATGGTCGGGACAGGTCGATGGTTTTTGTCAGTTCCCCTTGCGCATTCCGATGTTCGATAACAAGCGATCCACAGACCGTCTCGGCAATCGTGCAGACCATCTCTTCAACCAGACTGGCCATCATTTCAAAATCCGCAAAAGCCCAGTACGCCTCGAGCATGGTGAACTCCGGATTGTGCCTTCGGGAAAGGCCCTCATTTCGGAAGTTCCTGTTCAACTCAAAAACTTTTGGCAGCCCGCCGACCAACAAACGCTTGAGGTAGAGCTCCGGCGCGATCCGCAGAAAAAGGTCCATGCCCAAAGCATTGTGATGTGTTTGGAACGGCTGAGCGGCGGCCCCACCAGCGATGGGCTGCATCATCGGTGTCTCCACTTCCACAAACCCCCGGTCCTCCAAAAATCGCCGGATTTCGCGGACGATCCGAATGCGTTTGGAGAACACCTCGCGGGATTCCGGGTTTGCGATGAGGTCAAGGTAACGCTGACGATATTTTGTCTCGGCGTCCTGCACCCCGTGCCATTTCTCCGGGAGGGGGCGAAGCGATTTGGAAAGGACCGAAAACCGCTGGACGCGGATGCTTTGTTCTCCAGTTTTTGTTGTGAAATAGGTTCCCTCCACACCAATCCAATCCCCGAGGTCCAGTTGATGAAATACCTCCAGGCGGTCCTCGCCGATTTCTTTGGCGTGCACAAAAATCTGCATGCGCCCGGTAAAATCCGAGAGGTCCAAAAAGTGGCTCTTGCCCATATTGCGGTGGGCGGTGATGCGGCCTGCCGCGCGGATGGGCTGATCCTCCACAAAACCTTCGCGCACATCCGACACCGCCCCGGCCACATCAAATCTTGCACCGAAGGGAGTGTCACCCAGGGCTGAGATCGCCTCCATTTTTTTGCGCCTGATCGCCAGCAAATCGCCGGCAGAGTCTGTATCCATATGAGTAGGCATCTCATGGACGGCCCCCGGCTTGCAAGAACTCAGAGCAGATGCAGGCTTGGCATGCGGCATTTGCTTGATCATTCTCCGGCCATGTCCGACACCGACGCCCACACTCACACCCATGGGAAATTTCGCATGCGCTACGGACACCCGTTACCCTTCGGGGCAAGCCATGTCCCGGGCGGAGTCAATTTCTCCATCTTTTCCGCACACGCCACGGCCTGCACCCTGGTGCTATTTGAGCGGGGGGCGGAGCAACCCTATGCGGAGATCCCCTTGCCTGAGGAGTTCCGCATGGGCCATGTCTGGGCGGTCGCAGTGTTGGACGTTAATCATGAAGAATTTGAATATGGTTATCGCTTCGATGGTCCAAATGATCCCCGCGAAGGGCATCACTTTGATCCCTCAAATGTTCTCACCGACCCCTACGCCAAAGAGATCGCCGGGGATGCCGGTTGGCGAAACACCCGCGCCTCTGTCCTTCCCTTTCGTGGACGGATTCCTTCGGAAAAATTCGATTGGGCACACTCGCGCCCCCTGCGGCGACCGGAATCGGAGTTGGTGATTTACGAATTGCATCTGCGGGGATTCACCGCCGATCCGGCCTCGGGCGTATCGAGTCCGGGAACCTTCGCAGGGATGATTGATAAAATCCCCTACCTCAAGGACCTTGGGGTCAACTGTGTGGAACTCATGCCTGTCTTCGAATTCGACGAATTGGAGAACACCCGAACGAACCCGCTCACCGGTGAGCCCCTCTGTAATTATTGGGGTTACAGCACCCTCGGATTTTTCTCGCCCAAGTCAGGGTTTTCGAAAAATCCGGCTGCAGGCTCCCAAGTCTCAGAATTAAAAGCGCTGGTCCGGGCCCTGCATGAGGCCGGCATCGAAGTGGTCCTGGACGTGGTTTTTAATCACACCGGCGAAGGCGGCGAAGACGGGCCGACTTATTCCTTCCGGGGCATCGACAACAACACCTACTACCTGCTCGACAGCCATGGACAGTATGCCAACTACACGGGATGTGGAAACACAGTGAATTGTAACCACCCGGTGGTGCGCGGATTTGTGATTGGATCTTTGAGGTATTGGGCCTCTGAGTTTCATATCGATGGATTCCGCTTCGACCTGGCCTCGGTGCTCGGGCGCGACCGCAATGGAGCCCCGCTTGCAAACCCTCCGCTTCTGGAATCTTTGGCCTATGACCCCGTCCTGGCCCACTGTGACTTGATCGCCGAAGCGTGGGATGCCGGCGGACTCTACCAAGTCGGTAATTTTCCTGCGTATGGCCGCTGGATGGAATGGAATGGTCGGTTCCGGGATGCCGCACGCCGCTTCCTCAAAGGCGACAAGGGGATGACCGGAGAAATGGTCCAGCGCATCATGGGCTCACCGGATCTTTATGCCGCCGCCGGACGCAAACCCACCGCCTCGGTTAACTTTATCACGTGTCATGATGGCTTCAGCCTGCGTGACCTGGTCTCCTACAACGATAAGCACAATCTCGAAAACGGCGAAAACAACCGGGATGGGGCAAATGACAACAATTCCTGGAACTGCGGCGTCGAGGGAGAGACCGACGATCCCGAGATCCAGGCCATCCGGCTCCGCCAACAAAAAAATGCGATGGCTTTGCTCTTTGTGAGTCAGGGCGTTCCCATGCTCTGGATGGGGGACGAGTGCGGACGCACCCAGCACGGCAACAACAATGCGTATTGTCATGATGAACCATGGAACTGGTTTGACTGGGCGCAACCGGAGCAGCATGCCGGCCTGCTTCGTTTCACCAAATCCCTCATCGCTTTTCGCAAGGCGAACCCGGCTCTCAGGCAACCGGAATTTTTGTCGGGGCGGGATCTTGTCAGCAGTGGCTACCCGGATATTTCCTGGCATGGAATTTTGCCATGGAAACCGGATTGGAGCTTACCGAGCCGTACAATCGCCTTCCTTTTGTGCGCGCGGCACGGGGTTGCCGTGGGAGGGCCCGCTCATTTTATTTATTGTGCCTTTAATATGTATTATGAGCCCCTGGAGTTCACCCTTCCGGTCCTGCCCAAGGGCATGGTCTGGCACCGCGTCGCAGACACCGCCCTCCCCTCGCCTGATGATTTTGCAGATCCCGGCAAAGAACCCCTTCTTGGCCCCGAAAAAACCATCACCCTTGCGGATCGAAGCATGGTGATCCTTCTGGGGCGACAACCATGAAACGCGGAGCGGCCATCTATCCCGGCAGTTTTGACCCGGTCACTTTCGGACACATGGACATCATCCAGCGCGCCAGTCAGATGTTTGAAACCCTGATTGTGGCCGTCGCAGAAAACGAGGCGAAAGCCCCTCTCTTTGAAATGGAGACCAGGATTGCAATGATCCAGGAGGCGGTGGGCGACCAGTCCCGCGTTGTGGTGAAAAAACTGCGGGGCCTGCTTGTGAACTTTGCCAGGGAGGAAGGGATTTACGTTGTGGTGCGCGGGCTGCGGGCCGTGTCTGACTTTGAGTTTGAGTTTCAGATGGCGCTCATGAACCGGCGATTGGAGCCGAATTTGGAAACCATCTTTTTGACACCCCAGGAAGAATACACCTTCCTGAGCTCGCGGATTGTGAAAGAAGTTGCCCGCTTGGGCGGGGATGTTTCGCCCTTCGTGCCAGCCCATGTGGGCGCTCAACTCCGGTCGAGGTCGCAGTCGAGTTAATACCCCCGGTAATGGAGGCTCAACAGCCGAAAGCTCTGCGCGTCTTTTTCGGCGGTATAATAGTACAAAGCAAGGGTTGTGGACGGCTGCGACCATTGATAGCCCACCAGGGTCTGGAGAACATCACCATCCCGGGTTTTCTGGCGTGCGATGACCCGTCCAATTCCATATTTTTTTTCAATGTTGCGCCGGGTCTGGTCAAAGAAGTTGCTGTAGCTTGCTCCGTCCCATGACGAGTCCCCGTAATGCAGCTCAATTTCGCCAAGGGAATCACTGTCAAAATAAAACAGCGCCCGCTGAAGGAGTTTCTGCGGGATCCCTTCGACCACCAGGCACTGGCGACCCCGAACATCCTTGCGCTCGACCACCTTGGCCTTGACCCCCTTGAGACCTTCCTCCAATCGGTTCAGAGATTCTCCCCACTGGAAATTGAAGGGCACCTTGATCTCTTCGGCAGCATGCAACGGACCAGCCAAAAGCACAATCAACGGCACAAAAAACCCAAGGACAATTAATTTCACTGCCCTCATAGGTAGCGAAAATGGGGCTTCGGTCAACGGACTCATGGCAAAACTTCTACCTCCCCACCCTCCAGGGGGGAAATATTTTGGAGGCCCGTGACAAAAAAACCTGCGGCACAGGCGGGTTGGCCGATAAGGATTTGGAGGGAGCCTGCGGCCTTTCCAGCTGCAAGGGCCACACGGTGAATCCGGGGAACATCCCAGATTGGCAGAATTTTCAGCCCGCCCTCCGCTTCCAACCATGCCCCCGATTCATCAAAGGCCAGCCGCGCAGCCAGCGTACTCTGTCGGGAGGAGAGCGGGTCCCGTGCCAGGGGGATTTTAATCGAGTCAACGGCGGGGGCTGAAGAAACTGGCTGGCCGTCCATAAAACCAAACGTGGAACTGGGCTCGATCGTTCGGACAACGAACTCCTCCCAGTCAGAGATGCGGGTCTCTTCCGGTCCGGGACTGGCCTGGCCATCGACCTGTGGAGAGGCCGCCAGGGGATGCAACCCTCGAAAATGGGACACGTCATCACGGTGGGACAGCAGATAAAATCCAGTGGCCAGGGAAGAGGAAAACACAAGGTTGCCGCGATCCGAGGGTTCCAATTTCAATTCCCGCAAAAGCTCCCCCGAGAGGCTGAAATTACGCACCACGGGGAGCGGGGGATTGTCAGCAAGGATCCCGGTCAGCCAAAACGAACCGTCCGCTCCGGGTGCCAGCGATTCCAAAGTGACAGGATCGCCCGAAGGAATCTCAGCCACCTTGCCCCCCTCAACCATCGCGACGCGTGTTCCATCACTGACCAAAAATCCACGCCCCAAAGCAATCAGGAGACTGGGC
>JBGTAR010000204.1:0-7055 GCA_041749815.1 Terrimicrobiaceae bacterium | reverse complement strand
CATGGGCATGGGCCATAAGGAATTGCTCCGCATCCAATTGATGGCTGCGTCAACTTTCGTAAAAATAATATTTCCCTCGACCTTGGAGTCGTAGGCAATCGGGCTTTGTGCGCTCATCGCACGAGGAACGTAATGGGATGGGGCATTGGACGCAAGTTCTATTGGGTGTCACGCACGCTTCCATCGAAAAAAAGCTGCAGTGCGCGGTCGCCATGGGGAGGTTGCGCCGGGGTGGAGGAGCGCCAGGGCGCAGTGGCCACGGCGGGGTGGGTTTGGTAAGCTTCGCTGAGCATGGGGAGGGTGGACCGGGAGGAGGTCGGCAAGGCAGACAGAAGCAGCGGGGTGCCTGGCACGGGATCTGCGGCGGAACCCCAGGGGTTGATGGGGCCTTCCGGTGTTTCAACGGCCATGTTCATGACGTAGAGCCTGATATCCTTTGGGTTTGTGCCTGGCAGCGAGCGGCGGAGGGAGCCGGTCAGGAACCCATTCACCACAAAGGGTTGATCCCGCGCCTCCACTCCAAGAAAGGGAGCCAGTTCCACGATCAAGCGGCCATTGCGATTTTTGTCATATTCCGCCACCTGCCCTGGCCAGAGCGGTCCCGGCAGGCGTCCATTGTTTTCTGAGGCTTTGGCGAAAATTGCGGTGCCAACACTTCTCATCAATCCGGTGGCTTTTGCCCGATCGGCCGTTTTGAGGACTCTTGGCAAAACCGGAGCAACAAGGGCAATCAAAACCGCCAAAATTCCGATCACCACCAACAGCTCAATGAGCGTGAACGCCTTCCCCATCGGCTTGGGTCGGTCTTGGGTTTTAAGGATAGCCGGTCGCCGACTTGTTTCACCCATGAGCCGTCACCCCGGGATCAGGGTGTGAATTGGGCCACAAGAATGATGGTAAAAACCTCGCTGGACGGGCTGGACTGGCCTTTGAGTACCTTGGGGGCCGTGTTCTCAACCCGGCGAATCGAAATGAGCGCGGCCGGACCCGGGCTGAGGGCTGCTCTGCCCGCGTAGTTGCGCTTTTGAAAGTTGCGCAGTCCGGCCTGAACGCCCTCATTGATGGCAATGGAGAGGTCCAAAGATCCTGATCCCAAGGATCCCTCCACGTCTGCCCGGGTGTTTCCTACACGGGTGGAGGTCGCAAACTTTGAACCCGGGTTGGCTGGAAAACTCTGAGCAAAAAGCACCGTGCCATTTTTGAGTTGCGAGACCGATGTCCGTGTTCGATCGGCATCCGTCACCTCTGCCAATCGGACTTGTGACAGCGCCTCGCCCAGCGCTCCCGGATCTTTGGCCTCGGCAAACCGAATCACCGCCACGTCCAACTGGCCGGCAACCGCATGGGATAGGGAAAGCAAAATAGCAAAAATGGCAGCGCGCATCATGGATGTAACCATGTCAGCGAAGCCAACCTGATAGCAATTCAAATCTCCAAGGGTATCGGAACTTGCCCTCTTCCTTGACGACCGCCTTGCGAAAACTGCTATCCCATGATTTCTTGGCTGCTGTGAAACCTTTTTTCCTCATCGCCCTTGCCTCTGTTTGTGCATTCATGACCCTTGAGGCCGCAGAGCCCGTTGAATTTACGGTTGGCGAGTTTGCGTTTGACCGCCCGTCGGGCTGGGGATGGATCCCGGCAACTTCGCCCATGCGCAAGGCGCAGTTGTTGGTGAAGGGAGAAGATGGCGCCACCGCAGATGTGGTGTTTTTTCATTTTGGACCCGGGCAGGGTGGCACGGTGGAGGCCAACGTGCAGCGTTGGGTCGCGCAGTTTGAAGATGGCAAATCCTCCTCAAAAAAGGAGACCATCAATGGAAAGGAGATCACATTTGTCGAAGCCACGGGCACCTTTTTGAGTGGCATGCCGGGGACACCTTCCGTGCCGCTGGATGGGTTTGCGATGCGGGGTGCGATCCTCGAAAGCCCCCAGGGGGATGTTTATGTCAAAATGACAGGGCCGCTCGCGCTGGTGGAGGCCTCGGCTACCGAATTTAACAAAATGGTCTCAGACGCCCGCCGCAACGCCCCTTAATTTCGAGGTTCTTTTCCGAGCACGATGGCAAGGAACATCCCGCTGTTTATTGCCTTTCGGGTGCTTTTTAATGCGCGGTTTTATTACCCGGTCCTTGGGGTCCTGTTTCTGGATCTGGGCCTCAGCCTGGAACAATATGCCCTACTTAACGTGGTTTGGGCTGTTGCGATCATCGCTCTGGAAATCCCGTCAGGGGCCCTGGCTGATGCCATTGGTCGGAAGAATATGGTTGTCTTTGCTGCGGTTCTCATGGTGGCAGAGTTGGCGGTTTTTGCTTTTGCGCCAGTGGGGGGCAGTTCCGCACTTTTTTGGTGGCTGGTGCTTAATCGGTTTTTGAGTGGTGCTGCCGAGGCAAGCGCAAGTGGTGCGGATGAGGCGCTGGCTTATGACTCGCTCCCCCTGGAAAATCGGGAAAAGGCTTGGCCGAAGGTTCTGGCCTCTCTCATGCGCTGGCAATCCGCGTCATTTTTTGTCGCCATGATTGGTGGTGCGGCCCTCTTTGACCCTTCGGTGATGACAGTGGTCACCAATTTTTTTGGTCTTCCCGCTCCGTCTTCCACCACACGATTCCCGGTCTATGCCACGATGTTCACCGCCGTGCTTTGCCTTGCCGTGGCCCTGGCGATGCGCGAACCCGGAGCTTCCACGAGCAAGAGCCATTCCAGCCCGGGCGAGACCCTTCGAAATATTTCGCGCGGCGCATCCCATGTCTTCAAAACCCCGCGGATCTTGTCCCTCGTGCTGGCCGTTCTGGTCTGTGACAGCTTTGTCCGCCTGTTTTTGACGTTCTCCAGCAATTACAACCGCCTCATTGCCCTCCCCGAGGTTGCGTATGGGGTTGTTGGTTCCCTGATGGGCCTCCTTGGGTTTGTGGCCGCCCCGCTGGCCCGCAATTTGGTTGAGAAACTCCCGGTCCAAAAAAACTTTGGCCTTCTTGTGGGTCTGATTTTTGTGGGGCTCACCGGGGCCACTCTGGCCTTGCCGATGTGGGGCGTTTGGGTGCTTGTTCCTCTGGGGCTTGCCATGTCCCTCCTCTCATTTTTTACCTCTCACTACCTCAACACATGGACCGCTTCGGAATACCGGGCCACCGTCCTCAGTTTCCGGGGGGTGGCCATGAATCTTGGTTATGGAGCCATTGGGCTGGCTTTTGCGGGCCTGAACTCGTCTTTGCGAAGCGATTTCCCCGCCGCATCGGATAATGCCATTTTTTCAAAGGCGATCTTTTGGCTGCCCTCAGGGTTTCTCGTGGCAATCCTGGCGGCTGCCGGGATCGCGCTCTGGCTTGCAAAGGCCAATAGTCACCAGCCTGCCAAACATATCTAAGTCATGGATTCATAAAACGTTGGTGGTTCCATCGTCACCCCACAGGCGAGGCGGCGGGCCTCGGCGGTCAGTTTGCCATAAACATACCATCCCCCCAGAGCGGAGGCCAAAACGGAGCGGACTCCAAATTCATGATGGAGTTCCTGAAGGACGGCGTCAATTCGCTGACGAAGTACCGGCTTGTGACGGAACCACCGCCTGGCTGCGGAGAGGGCTGCCGAATATTGCACAGGGAGGGTGCGGGATTCGCGTTGGAACCTGGCACGGATACGGGCATCGCCAGACCGGCCATACCGCTTCCACCCCTGCAGCGCGGTACGTGCCATGCGTACGATGCTGGGACCATTCACCTCAAAGTCCCTAAGAAACCCTTTTTGTAAAAACTCTGTCTCCATGCCGGCGGGGATGTGGGGATGGCGATGAAAAAATTTCAGCTGCCCGTGGGCATCCGCCGCCTCTTTGCATTCCGGGTCGGTCAGGGTTCCCGCTTTCCGATGCTCCTCATAGAGCGGGGTCCCGGGGACCGGTGTGTAGAGCATGAATTGGTGGAATTCGGTGTCATGACTCACCGCATACTCAATGGCCTCATCCAGATTCTCGGGGGTGTGTTCCTCAAGGCCGATGATGGTTGAACCAAGGACGCTGATGCCATGAGCCTGGAGTTTTCGCACAAGGTCTTTGGTGTCAAATCCTTTTAATTTATGATACTGGCTCGCTTTCCCCTCAAGCCCCATCCACACCCACGAAATGCCCAGGGCCACCAACTGCTCCATTGTGTAGGACGTCAATGCATTCGCGGAGCTGAAGACATACAAGGACCAACTCTTGCCCCTGGCCTTCATCAATTCGAGCAAGCGGAGTGCCCGCTTGCGATGGACAAGGAAGTTTTCATCCATCACAAAAAATGACTGAACACACATATCACGCTCAATCCCCTCCATGACCTCAAACAGTTCCTCCCCGGTCTCGTAGAAATTGATGAACCGCCCCTTGCCGCCAAAAGCTGCGGAAGTCGCGCAGAAGTTACATCCCATGGGACAGCCCACGGAAGGAATCAGCGTTGCCGCGATTTCACCGGGCTGATTTTGCTGGCCCGGACGCTCATTCAATTTGAGACCCATCGTGCGGGCTCCAATCCCGGACAATATTCTGGGATGCTGGATCGGTGCTCCTTCGTCCTCACCAAGGAATCTTCGCAACCACCTCACCCCATCCCCGCGCACAATATGATCCACTCCCAGCCGTTCCTTAATCCTCGGCATTCCGGAAATATGACCGCCCACAACAATCTCGGCCAGCGGTTGATGCTCTCGGATCAGACGGCACATCTCCTCCACCTTGAGCACATTCGGGGGAATGGCGCTGATGGCAAACACATCATATGTCTTTGTTTGGAGTTCTTGAATGAAGCGATCTCTGGTCGGAAAATCCAACAGCGCACTCGAGGCACTGATATTTTCACGAAGCAGCATCAGTCCCCATGACCGGTGAAACATTCTCAGGGAAAACGGCCCCTGCATCCGCGTGACCTGATTGTGGTAAAGCTCCATCGGGTTGATCGCCCGGCTCCCATAGTCATCGTCCTGGGCATACGGCCCAAAAACACTCGCAAACAAAATCCTTGGTTTCTGATTTTCCTCCCTGACACCCTGCCCACTCACTGCAGCTGGTTTGTTCATAAAATTTCGGCACGCCACAACGGGACGTTCGGCGTCTTACGCACGGGGAGGTGAAGCGCAAAACCCAACCCTGAGGATGTTGGCTTCCGACGTAACCACCAGAGCCTTTATCAAAGGTATTCGGTTCCACCCGCGAGTCCAACACTGTTTTCAAAAAACATGAAAATATTAGTTTTTCTTATTCCAGGCATCGTATTCCGCGATAAAGAACATGTCTCTACAAGTTTTAACCTGGGACCGCTGGCATCCTGCCGGCTTCTAAACTCTTCACTTGACCTCACCCAGGTTTCATTACACCCCCCGACATCGCACGAGGCTCAATGGTATTGAAGAGCCCGTCAATCCGGTCCATGCTTCGTATTTATGTCCAAGGTTGAAAATGCGCGAAGAGTTATTGCCATGGAAGTGGCCGAGGTGCAGGCCATGTCGGATCGGCTCGGGGCAGATTTCGAAAAAGCGGTGGATCTCCTCCGCACCAGCCTTGCGAGTCGCGGCAAGGTCATTGTCGCAGGGGTTGGGAAAAGTGGGCACATCGGCGAAAAAATAGCTGCGACCCTTTCAAGCACGGGATCACCGGCCGTAGTCCTCAACTCCCTCAATGCGATGCATGGCGACCTTGGGGTTGTCTGCGATGGCGATGTGGTGATCGCCCTCAGCTACAGCGGCGAGACGGAGGAACTCATCAATATTCTACAGGCTCTTGCACGATTTGATGTGCATATCATCGCCATCACCGGCGACACCTCCTCCACCCTCGCAAAAACGTCCCACGCCATTTTGGATGTTCAAGTTTCCCGCGAAGCCTGCCCGCTGAACCTGGCCCCCACCTCCAGCACAACCTCCATGTTGGTCCTCGGCGACGCGCTGGCCATGACCCTTCTCGAAGCCAGGGGGTTCAAAAAGGAAGACTTCGCAAAATTCCATCCGGGAGGTCAGATCGGCAGAACTCTGCTTCTCAAAGTGGATCAAATCATGCGCGGTGCCGACCGTTTGGCGCTGGTTGCCCCGCTCACGCCCGTCCTTGAAGTCATCCAAGCCATGACCGCAGCCCACTCCGGCGCTGCCATGGTCATCGAAGACGATGGGCGCTTGGCCGGGATCTTCACCCATGGGGACTTTGCCCGGCACTTTCCGACATCCCCGGACATCGCCAACAGTCCTGTCAGGGATTTTATGACAAAAAACCCCATCACCGTCGGCTCGGACCGGCTCGCCGCCGAAGTCCTCAACATCCTCCAAAAACACCACATCGATGACCTCGTGGTCGTGGATGCAGATGGAAGACCTGTGGGAATGGTCGATTCGCAGGACCTCTCCCGCATGAAACTGCTTTGATTTTCACAGAAGGAAACGAAGAGAAGGCATAAAGGGGAAATGATTCCTAAATCTTCTCACTCCCTGTTGGACTAAATCGCCTGAATGCCATGCTTGACGAAGACGCACAATTGTAGCACTTTTGTGACATGTCCAAAACCGCGATTTTAAGAACCCGGGTCGATTCCGAGAAAGCGACCGCCGCCGAGAAGGTCTTCTCAAAGCTCGGGATTTCGGTGGGGGAAGCCATCAATATTTTCCTTAGCCAGGTCTGCATTCAAAAGGGAATCCCCTTTGCCCTCACAACCCGCCCGCATCTTAACTTGGAGAATGCGACCTTGGACGAGATTGAAGATCGATATTCCGGGCGGATTCTCAATCCAGAGACAGCTGCCGCGTTGAACGAAAAGCCTTCCCGGCGATACAAATCCGCGGCGCAGGCTATGAGATCGCTTAAGGGTTGATGCGCGAAATCACGTACACGAGCCAGTTCAAGAGGGACTACAAAAAACGATCCCGTCAAAAAGGCCTTCAAGAAACTTTGGAGCGGGTGATCGCACGGCTGGGTGGGGGAGAATCCTTGGAGGCCAGGTATCGGGATCATCCACTCAAAGGCGGCTACGTCGGATGTCGTGAGTGCCACCTCCAACCGGACTTGCTTCTCGTCTACTTGCAGACTGGAAACGAGATGCGCCTTGTTCG
>JBGTAR010000203.1:0-12853 GCA_041749815.1 Terrimicrobiaceae bacterium | reverse complement strand
GGTCACGTATTTTGATGGGGATGAAAACCTGCACGGCTTTTTTGTGAACAATGATCG
Organism: Terrimicrobiaceae bacterium; assembly: GCA_041749815.1. Taxonomy (GTDB): domain Bacteria; phylum Verrucomicrobiota; class Verrucomicrobiia; order Chthoniobacterales; family Terrimicrobiaceae; genus JAJTZA01. The sequence continues at coordinate 12,796 of JBGTAR010000203.1, read as the reverse complement.
GCCATCTGCCGTGCTGCGACCGGAGGCCCCCATGTTTTTTGCCCGCGTCTTCGACGCACTCACTCACCCCGATCCCACGAACTTGTGAAATCCATTCATCCCCCTCAAGCCACTCCGCCGAGAGGCTACCACATACGTGACGTGCAACTTGAGATGAGTCTCAAGGCCTTTTGGGATACCTCAGATCAAACCCGCGATGCCGTCATTCGGGAGATTTTTGCTCAGTGGCAACCGCTGACACGGTTTGCCGAGTCGATTTCCATCATGCTCTGGATTGGAGATGGTTCGGAAATCTTGGAATATACGGGTGATCAAGGTGCCAGCTTCGATTGGGCGCGTTATCATGGCGGAGCCAATGCCATTGCCTGGCATGTGCCTGGCGATAGAAAAGACAGCGGTGATCCCGATCATGCGGCCATCGCTTTTGAAGCCTGCCTGAGAGATCCCGAAAAGCGCGGAGTTCACAGCCGCTCCTATCTCTACCGCCCGGAACCATCGGTTCTCACCTATCGGTGGTTGGCGGGCCTGATCGCGGCCATCAAAACGATCGGAAAGGAACTCACCAGCCAGCATATTCAAGTCGGAGCGACTTTCGATATCGGACCTGAGTTTGCCATTTCCAAGTTCAAATATGAATGGCATCCGGAAATCTGTGGAGGTGGAAGTTTGTTTGGTGGAAAATTCATCCGCTGCGACGCCCGCCTTCATTCCGACTCGCGGGCCTATGCAGGATTCCCCACCGGGATTCCGGAAGGCACCAGCGTGGGGACATTCCTTGGCAGGCAATGTCATCATTTTTTTGCGGATCATGGATTCGATTTTTTCTGGCTCTCCAATGGGTTTGGATTTGCTTTTGAACCATGGGCCCTGACCGGTGCTATTTTTGATGGAGCAGCCTTTGATGCCAGCAGTGCCAACAGCACCTATCATTCGGTTTTGGATTTTTGGCACGATCTTCGGAACGAGTTGCCAACAACTCCGATTCGAACCCGGGGCACAAACCTTGCCACGGGAATTGATCTGGGGTCTGATGCCTCGCCTGTGCGAGAAATCTATCAGTCAATTCCCCATGTGGAACCTCCTGTGAACTCGCCATGGGCTGCTCTTGATGAGGATATTGGTTTGGAACTTGCGGGCTGGATGTCCCACATCGCGACCACGCCCGGGAAAGGCTACCGTTTCCGGTTTTACACCCACGATGCCTGGTGGATGAACAGCCCCTGGCTGGACCGTTTCCAGCGCCAACCCTTCGATATCTATCTGCCTCTTTCCGTGAGTCGATTGGAGCAGGATGGAACTGTGGAACCACCCTCGGATTTGGCGTTTCTTTCCATTGATGATTCGCATGGGTGCCTTCCTCCTGTGGTTCCCGTGGAGGTCACCGCTCACATTCTCCATGCCCGGGAATTTCTTCCCGATGCGCCCGGACCCATCATTTGGGCTTATCCTTTTGACGGTTACCACGATCTCCTGCTCGCAAAAACCCCCAGGCCGGACCTTCCATTTTTTGGTGACTGGTTTGTGCGGGGATTGATCTCCAGGACCCTTCCGATCAACACGGTGGCCAGTTGGGAAAATCTTTTGCCGCTCCTTTCCAGCCAGCCGAAAATATTCCACGACTCGATCCTTCTTGCTCCCTGCTTGGATGATGAATCTGCCGCTCCGTTCCTCAGTTACGCGAAAGCCGGCGGAACAGTTCTTTTTTACGGACCTCTGGATGCCTGTCCGGAAATTCGAGCCGCTCTTGGTTTGGGGATGGCTGAGCCGCTGGAGGGTGATTTTCTGCCGCAATGGGATGAACAACGAATAATTCGTCACACGCCGCTTCTCAGTGCCGGTGGTTGGTCAGAGACTCCCGGACCAGATTATTGTTTTTCTGCCAAAAACCAGGAAGGAATTCGGGCGGCGGGCACATTCGTCAGTTTTTCAAATGGTGGGCGCATCGCATGGGTCCGGGGATCTCTTTCAACAAAAGAATTGGATCCTGAGAACCCCCTTCCCATCAAAGGCCCCCGGCTCAAGGAGTTGGACCGTCTAACACACCTCTGCTCCGAGGACGTTGCCAGAAAACTTATCGCCAGGCTGGGGATTGGCATCGATTTTGATGTCAGCCGCCCGGCTCCTCTCCTGACCATTCACCGTCATGATAATGCCTTTGTGTTTTCCGGTCTGCAGCAGGGCGGAAACACCCCAATGAGTGTATCACTTCCTGCCGGAGCTCCGGTTTTTCCAGCTTATGAGAATGATGTCGAAGGAGGCACACTGCATTTTGACGGGCCACCGTCCTGGCATCATGTCTGTCGGGCATTTGTGACCCAGGAAGAAAGGGGACGGGTGATTTGTCGCATCCTGCCTCCCATCCAACATGGATACCATCATCGCCTGCTGCTCTCCGGGCTCAAAAATGCCACCGTGAAATTCTTTCTGGAGCCGGGCTCGGAAGACGCGCTGGAAATCCTCAAGAAGCCGCTGTTTCCCTATTTTGTTGGGGAATTTATCAAGCCAGAGGTGATCACCTCAAATGGCGGTCCCCATGTAAGCGTTGGAAATATTGACGGAGAGCTCCTGTTTTCATGGTAGGATGTATCGGCTCACCGGTCTTGAATTTTTTCCCAGACGCTTTCCACAACTTCCATGTATGCGACTCCATCGGCAAAGGTGGGGTGCGGGCGTGCGGCATTGGGTTGAAGCACGGCCGTTAAAAAATCTGCTTCGACCTGCCAGGGGCGCAGCAACTCTGCTGGAGGATCTAGCTTCTGTGCGGCGGGTTCTCCTGCCTTGTGAAGAAAAAATTCCTCCCTGAGGTGGTCGATCACAAGGCTTCCCTGGGTGCCGGCGATTTCGAGGCGGTCGGTGGATGGGCCAGCATAAACACCACTGAACTCAAGGCACCCGGTCGCCCCATTGGGGAATGTCACAAGGGTCGTGAGCGAGTCTGGGATTTCGATCCGAACCCCGGCCCTCTCGGAAACAAAAGTGGCGGCTTGGGCTGACTCAACGGTAAAATGGCCGAGCCATCGGTGAAGGACTTCGGTGTGAATTCCAAGGGTCATGATATTTTTGCCACTGATCTCTGTTCGCTGCCGCCAATGCGGCGGCTTGGCTGGATCAAGAAATGCCCCATTCAAACTCTGCAATCGAACGAGACGGAGATCGCCCACAATTTTCTCATCGAGCAGTCGTTTGACAAAAGCATCCGCCGCCAGGCCATGGGGAGGTGGGCACAGCATGGTCACCAACCCGGGGTGGGCTTCCGCCGCCGCCAACATCCGTCGCGCCGAGGCAAGATCAGTGGCCATGCGGGCCTGACAAAACACGTGTTTGCCCGCCTCCAACGCCGCAATTGTCACCGGGGCATGCAAGAATGGGCCTGCTCCCACCCAGACAACATCCAAGTCATCTCGGGAAACCAGGTCCCTCCAATCGCTAATGACATCTGCCTTGGGAGAAAACTCCGAGCAAAAAGCGTGCGCACTTTCCGGGGTGGAGTTGGAAACTGCGCAGATTTCGCCGAGTCCGGAGCGGAGAATTCCCGGGGCATGCCTTTGCCGCACGATGGCTCCCGCTCCGACAATCCCGATTTTTAGCACTTTCATGGGTATAAGTCCTAGCCGCTTTTGCCAAATGGGTGGAGTCGAAAGTTTTCTGTCCGCACGCATCAAATCAGTTGCGGCAGGAATCCCACTCGGGCAGGATTCCCCCATGTCGTCATTTCCTATTTATTTTGAACCGCTGGCCATGGAACGGGTTTGGGGTGGACGGCGTTTGGAGGCCATCTATGGAAAGTCTCTTCCCCATGGAGTGCCTGTTGGCGAAATCTGGGAACTCGTTGACCGTGAGGAGGCACAAAGTGTGGTTCATCAGGGCCCACTCAGAGGTTCCACTCTTCATGAGCTCTGGCAAAATCACCGTGAAGCCGTCTTTGGTCGGGAATACCTCGCGCACCCGGCCAAGAGGTTCCCCCTCCTTGTCAAACTGCTTGATGCCCGTGATCGACTCTCTCTCCAAGTGCACCCCCCAGCCAGCTTGGCGGAGGCTTTGGGTGGAGAGCCAAAGACCGAAGTGTGGTATTTTGTGCGTTGCTCGCCAGGTTCACTTATTTATGCGGGGATCAAACGGGGCTTTGATCGGCCCGCCTTCGAATCCAAACTCAGAGATGGGACGGTGGAGGAGGTCCTGCACACCATCTCCGTGCAGTCCGGTGACAGTATCTTCATCCCCAGTGGTCGGCTCCACGCCATCGGCGAGGGCAATGTGATTGTCGAGATCCAGCAAAACAGCGACACCACCTACCGAGTCTTCGACTGGAACCGTCCAGGTCTGGATGGAAAGCCACGCCAGCTTCATATTGATGAGTCCCTGGCCTGCATTGACTTTCATGATTTGGAACCCACTGCTGATCATGTGACATCTGGAGACATTGCAAACTGCGACTTCTTTGAAGTCGAAAAACTCGATATCTCTGAGCCGCTGAAATCTGCAATCCCCGGACGCTTCTCGCTCTTTACCGTTCTGGAAGGTGACGTCGAATGTGGGGACCACACCTTCCCTCCAGGTTCCTTTTTTATTCTTCCGGCCAATGCGGCTGATCTCAGTGTGAGCCCCAAGTCAGAATCAGCCCTGATCCTCCGGACGAGCCTGCCCCTTCACTCCGTGTGATTGGGTGGCCCGTGGCAGAGCGCGACGTGCGCAATGTGATCAAGCTTTGCCAAGCCCATGTTCTCTCCCATTGACTTTCGATTCGCTCTACCCAACAAACTACACCCATGAAAATCCTCAGATACCAAGACAGCACTGGCCAAATCCATCTCGGAAAGCAACACCCGGACCTTAGCGTTGAGCGTTTGGAAGGCGATATTTTTGCCAACCCGACTCCCACAGGAGAAAAGGCTGATGTCGCAAAAATTCTGGCTCCGATCGTCCCTCCCATCCTCCTGTGCATCGGGCTCAACTACAAACACCATGCCGCGGAAAGCGGGGCAAACCCACCGGAAATTCCCATCCTATTTGTCAAAGGTGCCAACACTCTGCAAAACCCGGGTGATCCGATTCTCATTCCCACGCACTGTCCCAGCGAAGAAGTGGATTATGAATGTGAACTGGCAGTCGTCATTGGCAAGACCGCAAAAAACGTGAAACGTGAAGAAGCCCTTGATTATGTGCTGGGCTACACGGCTGCCAATGACGTGAGTGCTCGCGACTGGCAAATCAAAAAAGGAGGCGGTCAGTGGTGCCGCGGCAAGTTTTTTGACACCTTTGGTCCTCTTGGCCCGGTGTTGGTCACGGCGGACGAAATTCCCAATCCCAATGACTTGGGAATCCGAACCATCTTGAACGGCGAAACCGTTCAAGACTGGAATACCAATGACATGATTTTTGATGTTCCGACATTGATTGAGTTCCTCACCGGAAGCACAACGCTTTTCCCGGGCACGGTGATTCTTACCGGCACGCCCCATGGGGTAGGCATGGCAGCCAAGCCTCCCCGCTGGTTGAAGCCGGGGGATTCCGTCACGATCGAGATCGACCAGATCGGGGCGTTAACCAATCCGGTTGCTTTGGAATAAATCAATCCCACCGCCGCAAAAGCTCGACGAGAAGGGGCGAAAGCCGCTTTTAATAAAGGTGTGACTGAAATCGAAACTCTCCGGCATTCCTGCGCCCACGTCCTGGCAACCGCCATCCTTCGCCTTTGGCCCGACGCCCAGTTTGCTGCCGGGCCGCCGGTGGACGGTGGATTTTATTATGATGTGGAGCTCTCCCATCGTATCACGCCTGAGGATTTCGCACAGATTGAGGAGGAGATGAAGCGGGAGGTGAAAGCCAACCACAAGTTTGAGAGGGAGGAACTCAGTCGGGAAGAGGCCCTGGCAATGGCTGAGCGTGGGGAATTGGCGGCTTTGGGGAGTCGTGCGGAAGCCTCCAAGTTCAAGCTGGATATTTTGGCGGGGATTCCTGAAGGGGAGGTGATCACCCTGTTCCGCAACGGAGAATTCACGGATCTATGTGCGGGTCCGCATGTTTCTCACACCAGCCGGATTGGGGCCTTCAAGCTAACCCATGTGGCCAGTGCTTATTACAAGGGGGACGAAAACAATCCCCAACTCCAGCGTATCTATGGGACCGCTTTTAAAAACAAGACCGAGATGGAAGCCCATTTTGCGATGCTTGAGGAGGCCAAAAAGCGCGACCACCGCAAGCTTGGGAAGGAGATGGAGTTATTTGTGATTGATGACACCGTGGGCCAGGGTCTCATCCTGTGGACTCCGCGTGGAGCCGTGGTTCGTCAAGCGCTTCAGGATTTTATTGGAGGGGAACTTCGCAGTCAGGGATACGAACAGGTCTTCACTCCCCACATCGGCAAGCTGGGGCTCTACCGCACGAGCGGGCATTTTCCGTATTACGCAGAGTCGCAATTTCCCCCACTCATCGAGCGGGAAAACCTGAAGGAATTGGCCGAGGAAGGGTGTTCTTGCAGCGAGTTGGCAAATCGGGTCTCCGCCGGAGAAATCGATGGGTTTTTGCTCAAGCCCATGAACTGCCCGATGCATATCAAAATTTATGATTCACGGCCGCGGAGTTATCGGGAGTTGCCGGTGCGGTTGGCGGAGTTTGGAACGGTGTACCGCTGGGAGCAGAGTGGTGAATTGAGTGGGATGACGCGGGTGCGAGGATTCACTCAGGACGATGCTCATATCTTTTGCACCGAGGAACAGGTCGATGCAGAAATCCGGGGCTGTCTTTCGCTGGTGCAGACCGTACTTGGAACGCTGGGCATGGCCGATTATCGCGTGCGTGTGGGGTTGCGCGATCCCGACTCCGCCAAATACACGGGAGACCCCGCGCTCTGGGACAGGGCTGAATCCGCCTGTCGGAATGCTGCCGGAACACTCGGGGTGCCTTTCACTGAAGAGCCTGGCGAAGCCGCCTTCTACGGCCCCAAAATCGATTTTGTCGTTAAGGATGTCCTCGGTCGTGAATGGCAACTGGGCACCGTGCAAGTTGACTACAACCTCCCCTTGCGTTTTGATCTTTGGTATCGCGGTGCTGATGGAACTCAACACCGCCCGGTCATGATCCATCGTGCTCCTTTTGGTTCCATGGAGCGTTTTACCGGCGTTCTCATCGAACACTTTGCAGGCAACTTTCCTCTCTGGCTTGCCCCAGAGCAGGTTCGTGTGCTGCCCATCAACACCGATGATGACGAACTCATGGCCTACGCCCAGGCGATTGAGGCCGAACTCAGGGACGCCGGTGTCCGTTGCACTCTGGACCCCACCGGGGACCGCATCAATGGCAAGGTCGCACGGGCCGAGGCCGAAAAAGTTCACACCATGTTTGTGGTTGGCAAACGCGATTCCGAAGCCGGAGCCGTCAGCCTCCGCGTCCATGGCAAAGGAAATCTTGGGGCCAAACCCCGCGATGAGGCCATCCTTCAGGTGATTTCTGCGATCCGTCAGCGGACGCTTTAGCCGCGTTTCATGTGGCCGCCCCACTCCGGGGCGTTCCTGCAAAGAAGTCACGCGCTTCGCGCATGGGAAGGAACGCGGCAACAGAGTGCCTCGGCTACAAGCTGACCCCGCAAACACGCTTGTCTTTGGTTTCTCCATCCTCTACGGAAGCAAATATGAGCGAGGCCCGTGGTTTTCCAAATCGTCCCCCACGGATTGAACTTTTTTCCTCCGTGCGTCCATTTTATTTTTTGACCTTCAACACACACCAACGCAAAGAGATTCTTGCAAACACGACCGTGTTCCACGCATTTCTTGATTTTGCAGACAGAGCCCACAAAGAACATTCCATCGCCGTTGGTCGTTTTGTCATTATGCCTGACCATGTGCATCTTTTTGTTGTCTTACCGCCAGATGGCCCCCGTTTGGAAGCTTGGGTGAAAGCCCTCAAGAGTGTATTGGGAAAAAGCCTCCTACAAATCGGAATCACAAAACCTCACTGGCAGGAGGGATTTTTTGATCATGTGTTGAGGAGTCCCGAAAGCTACTCGAAAAAATGGGAGTATGTGCGTCACAATCCGGTCCGCGCAGGGTTGGTTGAAACTTCAGAGGACTGGCCATGGCAGGGAGAATGCGTGGCCATCCAATATTAAGAAGGAGTCGCGTTGCGCGCATCGGAAGGAACGCGGCAGCAGAGTGCCTCGGCTACAAGCTGGCGCCCGCAAGCACGCGTTGTAGCCGCCCCACTCCGCTGGGGCGTTCGTGCAGTTCAGAGATTCTGAAAAAACTTCCCCATCGTCTCCGGCACAGGAGCCTCAAATTCCACCCGCTTCCGAAGGAGCGGATGGTCAAACATGATTTTCCATGCGTGAAGCTTCATGGAGGGATCCGCTGGGGACAGCGTCATCGTCTCTCCCAGTTTACCTTCCGGCAGATAGGTGGGATCCCCGCACACCGGCCAGCCGAGGTGCCAAAGGTGGATGCGGATTTGGTTCGTGCGCCCCGTGATTGGTCGGGCTTCGAGGAGGCTGGTGCCGTCCTCCTTCCGTGAAAGCACTCGAAATTCCGTGCGTGCAGGGAGGCCGTGGGGCGAGGTGTCAATGCCGCGTGCACCAAGCGGACCCGGTTCGCGGCCAATGGGGGCTTCACTGAAGAAGCCATCTTGAGGGGGGTGACCCAAGATGCTCACCAGATAAGTTTTTTCCACAGTGCGGCCTGTAAACTGGGATTGCAGCGCTTTCGCAAAGCGATGACTCCGAGAAAAAACCAAAACTCCTGTGGTGTTCGCGTCCAGGCGGTGGGCCGGCCTGGGATGGAAGGGGGCGTAGGACTCGGATAAAATCCATTGGAGGGTGTTGCGGTTAAACCGTCCTCCGGCATGCATGGGGAGCGGGGCAGGCTTGTTAATGACAATAATCGCCTCGTCCTCGTGAAGGATTCTGATGCCGGCATTGACGTCCGGCTCCACGGTTCCGGGAAATTTTCGAAAAAAACGTTCTCCGGCGCGAACGATTCGCTCCGTCGGAGCAGGTTGATCGGCCCCGTCCACGTAGTCACCCATCTCGCAGCGTTCATTCCAATATTCCCGTGAATGCTGAGGAAAGGCTTTTGTGAGGAATTCAATGAATTCTACTCCCTCAAACTGTGCTGGGATGCTGACGGGCCGCAGATTCAGATAGGGCTGACTTCCAGGAAGGGGTACGATCAGCCTCCGGACTCTCTCTTCCCGCTCCGCAATCCGCAGCTTCTGTTTTTCGCCATCCGATTGAAAACACTCCGGACACGACTCCCCGACAACATATCGCGGATCGTCTTGATCTTCGGCGGTGAGCGGGGCCTGACACACATAACATTGGGCCGTTCCGGTTTCTTTAAGCCCTGGATCAACCCCCACCCGTTGGTCAAAAACAAAACACTCGCCGTCATAGTGCGCACCACCGCATTCCTCAAAATATTTCAGAATCCCGCCGTCGAGTTGATAAATATTTTTGAACCCCTCCCGCTCCATCAACGGCCCGGCCTTCTCGCATCGAATCCCGCCGGTGCAAAACATGACGACCGCTTCCGATTTCAGAGACTCGGGCAGGCGCTTCACCGACTCCGGAAAATCCCGGAACGTGTCTATTCCTGCCGTTATCGCCCCTCGAAATGTCCCAAGCTTCACTTCGTAGTCATTTCGTGTGTCGAGCAGGGTGACCGACTTCCCCTCGTCCAGCCACTGCTTGAGCGTGGCCGGAGGAAGTTTTGGTGAGGGATGCCGGATGGGGTCAATACCCTCCACGCCAAACGCAATAATCTCCTTCTTGATGCGAACCAACATTCTTCGAAATGGTTGATGGTCGCTGCGGCTGTACTTCGGGGCCAACCCTTCCAACCCCGGCAATCCCCTCAGTGTCCCCAACAACTCCTCAATCGCCGCCGCGGTACCAGCAACAAAAAGATTCACGCCTTCTGCACTGATCAGAATGGTCCCCTTCATCCCCAAGGCCTTGGTCTGAATCGATAAACGCGCTCTCAATGACTTCAGGTCTGTGAGCGCCGCAAATCGATATGCGGAAATATTTACAATCTCCCCGGCATCAGTTTCTGACACCGGCATCTGTGAACAGGGTTCCATGTCACGATGCCTACCACAGAACGGCTATCCAAGCCAAGAGATGACAAAACCCTTCAGGTCGGAGAGCTTAAGGATCGTATTTGATCGTGCCGTCTTGAAGTGAGAGAAAGCCGATCGCGTTGGTCGCTTCTCCATCGCTCAAACCATCCACAGAAAAATAATGCATGGTGTTTCCCACATTAAAATTTGTGCCAGATCTGATGACCGCAATCGCTCCAGCAATATCGGATGCCACATTTGTTGGCATCCCCGCTGCAATGGCCGCGTTGTAGGTCATCGCAATGGATTGGGCATTTCGAAGGCTTTTCGAGGCACTTGCAGAATCAGTGATGCCCGCAATGGCAGGAACCGCAATGGCCGCGATGATGGCAATCACCGCGATCACAACAAGCAACTCCGCGAGGCTGAAGGCTTTTATAGTGGTGGACTTAAAAAGTTTCATAAGGGGATAAGTAAAATTTACCTGTTGCATGACGTTTGTCAACAACGATTCTTCGAATACATTTTATTGACCTGGTAAAAGGCGGATATTGCCATTTGTGAAAAAAAGCAACCCTTGGGCGTTGGAACTCTCCGTCTCACTTAGTCCATCGACCGCGTAGTATTGAAACGTTGTCCCAACCTGGAGATTGGTTCCTGACCTGATGATGTTCACGGCCTCAGCCAAATCTGAGGCGGCATTTGTCGGGAGTCCGGCAGCGACTGCGGCATTGTAAGTTGCTGCAACCGTCTGGGCATTCCTCCTGATTTTTGCCGAATCTGCCGACTGCACGATATTCGAAATGTTCGGAAGAGCGATGGCGGCAATGACTGCGATCACCGCTATCACAACAAGTAATTCGACAAGGCTGAACCCTGCTGGTTCGGAATGATTTATCCAAGCATTCATTCCTGAATTATTTATATCGCAGCAGTCTTTAACAAGCTTGGGAATTCCGTAAAAATGGGGAGGGAAATCCTGTAGGAGCAGCGGTTTTTGGATGTTTGTAAAAAAAGAAAGGCACCCAGTGTCGGGTGCCTTTGAATTCGAGTTTTTTAAGAAACTCTGTGTGATTGATCAGCTTCCTGGTTCGTAAACCAGTGTGCCGTTCGTGAAGCTCAATCTGGAAGCAGCGTTGCTCACCTCGGCACCACTCAAGCCGTCAACACGGAAAAAATTGCTCGTGTTGCCGATTGTGATGTTAACGCCGTTGGTGATTGCGGTGATAGCTGCTGCTTCAGTGCCGGCATTGGTGTAGCCAGCTGCAACAGCTGCATTGAAGGTTGACGCAAGGTTCTGTGCATTTCTTTGTGCTTTAGCAGTGTTCGCAGCGCCTGTGATACCAGCGATATTTGGGATGGCGATTGCTGCAATGATGGCGATGACCGCGATCACGACAAGCAATTCAACCAAGCTGAATGCTGATTTGATGGTGAGTTTTGTTGGTTTTTTCATAACAATCTCAGGTTACGGGCAGTCAGACAACTATGCAACGTTGTGAATATAGCAATTTGTACTAGGGAAAAGCTGTATGCAACATACGCAACGTTGCGAAGAATATCAAAGCTCCCTCGCCATGCAGTCAAGGGTTCAACCGCTTTCCACGGATGTTTTGGTTTGATGCGACCCAGCCGATCGATTATTCTGAAGTTGTGGAACGTATTGGCAAAAAGTCCAAATCTTTTCGGGAAGCCGGGGAGTGGGATATCAAGCAGCACCGTGAGTTATCCTTGGAAGACCGGTTCCGTGCCTCTGCCAATCTCAAGACACGGGTGTATGGAGAAAATCCTCCCGATGTGAAAGCATGCCACCGAAAAGGCGAATAACGTCGGCGTCGTTTTAGCAGAGACCGAAAGCGTCCCGACTGCATTTATCGGGTTGAAGGCCTTACTGAAAAACAAGCATGCCAGTGGACGTCCAAAAGATATTGATGATTTCGAATACCTGTCAAAATCAGACGGCGAGGATCCCCTGTCTTCATTCTGAGGAGACGAAAGGTCAGTAAAAGAAAAACCACTGTTTGCGAATTATCCTGTATAAGATCAACCTCTCCCTCTGCGTTTGACAGCAAAGATCCTTGTCAATCCGAAATCCGTGGTAAGTAAATCACTGGGCCAAAGTTTTGTTTCCGATGCCAGCGCGGTCGGGACGACCATGCCCCCTGCGCTTGTGTACGCGGACTCCTTCCTCGCCCGGCTTAAGGCGGATCTTAATTCAAAATTCAGAATTCAACATTCCGCCTTCCGGGCGGCTCACGCCTCAATGATGTGATTTCGGATGGCGTAGCGGACGAGCTCCCCGATGGAGTGGAAGCCAAGTTTGCGCATGATGGCGGCCCGGTGGGTTTCCGCGGTTTTAACGCTGATGCCGAGGTTGGTGGCAACCTCCTTGTTGCTTTTGCCTTCGGCAAGGAGTTGGATGATTTCGCGCTCGCGGTTGGTGGGTTTGGGGGCGTCAGGGTCAGCAGAGGCGGTTTGTGTGTGTGGCATGCCCTTGCTGCGGAAGCTCTCGAACAGAACCTCGGAAACTTGCGAGCTGAAGTAATGCCGTCCCGCGAGGATGGCTTTGACGGCCGCTGTGAGGTGTCGGCCAGCGTCGGATTTGAGAATGTAGCCATGCGCGCCGGCCTCAACAACCTCGTAAACCAGGCGTTCGGCATCATGGACCGTAAAAATCAGAATTTTGGTTTTGGGGCAGAGCTTGAGGATCTGGCGGGCAGCATCGATGCCGTTTAATCCCGGCATGCTG
>JBGTAR010000202.1:0-9155 GCA_041749815.1 Terrimicrobiaceae bacterium | reverse complement strand
CCCAAGCAGGGCCAGCAAAACAAGATTGCCAAACAGACTCGCACACACGGCGACGAACAAGAAAATGATAACACACCCGGATTTTTTCATAGATTGTGAATGACAGTGCCCCAGACCGCCCAAGTCCTCAAGCGGGGATTTCATCAACCTTGTTGTAGGATGCCCGCTTGTCTTTTGGAAATTTAAAGGCGCCTCAAAGGCTTCTGCAAACAAGGGCTGACTTCAAGAAGGTCTCACAAATTCAAAAGTTCGCGGATCGCAGCCTTTACCGATTCCAATTGGGATTCTGGCAGCTTGCCGACTTTTCGAATGAGAGCGTTCTGGTCGATGCTCGCGAATCCTTGAACATTGACAGCGGAATGTTTGGGAAGCCAGCGAGGTTTACCAATGTCAACTTCCCCGCGCAAACCTCTGAGTTGTGAGGTCAGAGGCACAACGACCACCAAGGCTCTTGCATCTTGTGGCTCGGGGAAAGCGAGGATAAGAACGGGACGTTGTTTTGCAACGAAGCCGAAATCAACGATCCACACTTCGCCAGGTGATGCACTAGTACTCCCCAAAAGCGCCTTCCCACTGTTTACCCTGCTGCTCAGTCGTCAGGAGCGCTTGGGGCGAGGTTGTGATTGAAAATGGCATGTCATTTCTCAACTCCACTTGCGCAAGGAAAATGTTGAAGGCATCACTGCTTTTTATGCCCAGGCGTGAGAAGACTTTTTCCGCCCGCTTCAAACGGGCCGACGGAACACGAGCGCGAAACAAGGTGGATTCAGCCATCAAATAAAATATGCTCAAAAATGCTCAAAAGTATACAGAATTATCGCTGACGTGCGGGTAATTCCAGATTAGTATGGCTCAAGAATCAGTTCCAAAATGGAATATGTATTTTCTTCTGTGTCTGGCTTTCTCGCATCGATTGGCACTCTGAGCAGGATATAACCTGATTGAACGTCGCTTTGAGGTTTTCATCCTCGGCGATAAAAACCTGCGTTAGCAGAACCTCAAGGGGAGGTGCATTGCTATTGTGGAAATTTTCACGATTCGGTGGCCTCAATTGCAGCCTTTCATTTCAAGAATCGTTGCCACTGTTGACACCGCCATTCCAGGGAGTTACGTGATAATCGAGCCCTAATACTACTACTCGATTGAACAAATTGTTCTTCCTCATCCTTAAATTCCTCTGTCTCCTCCCGCTATGGAACTGACAGAAAAACTCCTCGTTTCGCTGGGTGGTTGGCCTGCCTTTGGGCGGGCCAAGGGGCTCCATGACGCCGGGGCGGTGAGTGAGGCGACGTATGATCCCCCACTGTTGAAGGGCAAGATCCGTCAGGGCGGAAAAACGTTTTTGAGTGGGCTGAAAATTACGAGCTCCTCGGACATTGAGAATCTCTGTCCTTGTCGGGATTCACGTCAGAGGGGGATCATTTGCGAGCATGCGCTGGCCATTGGGCTTGCGGTATTGAGGCCCAAGGCCGCTGTCATCGCGAAAGAGGCACCAATTCCGACGCGGGCTCCGGCAAGCCGAACCACGGAGGCGCAGCCCGAGGTGAAGGTCAAGTTGGAGGGATCGTTGCGTCATTTGGAGGCTGATGTTCGTTTTGAATACCTGCAGCCGGACGTCTCGAACCCCCGCTTCGAGGCGGAAGTTTATCGGGACTTTTTGGAGGCAGGTTTTGAAGAAGCGGGAGGAAAGCCGGTTCTGCGCGGGGAGGATGGAATTCTTGCGTTTCTTGCGGGGAGTCTGCCGAAGTGGAAAGCGGCGTGGCAGGTTGAAACCGGGGAACGATTTGACCATGTCACCAAGGACTTCGTGACCATCGAACCCCAATTTGCGCTGCGCGAGCGAGATGATGGATGGTTGGATTTTCATGTGCATTTCCATGCGGGCAAAGAGGCTGTGTTTTCATCATCAGACCTTCAACGTCTGCTTCAATCCGGGAAACCGCATGTTCGGCTGAAGGACGGTCGGGTGGCCATTGCCAATGCCGGTCTGGCATCGGACCTGGAGGAGGTTCTTCGTGACTGTAACCCCCGTCAGGAACGCGGCGGCTACCAGGTCCCGCCCGAACAACGTGCTTATCTGGAGGCCAGCCTCACCGCATGGGGGGCAGCCACCGGGAAGCCGGCCAACCAACCCACGGCTTCCGACTTGGGAAACCTGCTCCCACAGTTACGAAACTACCAGGTGGAGGGAGCGCTTTGGATGTTGGACCTTGCCCGTAGGAAATCAGGCGGGATTTTGGCTGATGAAATGGGACTTGGAAAAACCGTTCAAATGCTGGCCGTCATCGAAACCCTGCCGGGCCCCTCGTTGGTGGTTTGCCCGTCCTCGTTGGTTTGGAACTGGAAGAGTGAAGCGAAGAAATTTCTGCCGGAGCTGCCGGTTCTGACCCTTGAGGGGCCTGAGCGCAAGGCACGATTTTCTGAGATTGCGTCCTCGCGATTGGTGGTAACCAGCTATGCCACGTTGCGGCGGGATATTGACCACTATGCCGGCTTGATGTTTTCAACGGTGGTTTTGGATGAGGCCCAACACATCAAAAACCCGGACAGTCAAAATGCGAAGTCCGCATGTGCGATCCGGGCAAACAGTCGATTCATTCTGACAGGAACGCCGGTTGAAAATTCACTCCGCGACCTCTGGTCGCTTTTTGAATTTGCCATGCCCACCTATCTTGGAACTCGCAATGATTTCCGGGATCGTTACGAAGGCCCCTTGCAGGCAGGCCTGAAAGGTTCCACATGGGAACGCCTCTCGCGAAGAATCTCTCCTCACATGCTCCGCCGCCGCAAAACCAGCATCCTTCCGGAGTTGCCAGAAAAAATTGAGCACGTGCTTGAGGTGGAATTGAATGACGAACAGAAGGCCGCTTACACCCAACTGCAAGTGGCGGCACGGACACAAATTGACACTCTCCGCGAGCAAGGAGGAGGCAAGGCAAGGATGCAGGCCCTCACGGCGCTGCTTCGTTTGCGTCAAGCCTGCTGCGACCTCCGCCTTCTGGGCTCGGAGCCAACGACACCATCCGCCAAACGTGTGGCCCTGATGGAACTGCTCGAAGAGGCCAGGGATGGGGGACACCGCACGCTTGTGTTTAGTCAGTTTACCGGCGTTCTGGATTTGATCGCTGGCGATCTCAATGACAGGGAGATCCCTTTCTCACGATTGGATGGCTCCACACGGGATCGGCAAGCGGCGGTGGAAGGTTTTCAGAAGAATGACACCATCCCGGTCTTCCTCATCAGCTTGAAAGCTGGCGGCACCGGACTGAACCTCACCGCGGCGGACACTGTCATTCACTACGATCCGTGGTGGAACCCCGCCGCCGAGGCCCAAGCCAGTGACCGTGCCCACCGCATTGGCCAAAAAAATGTGGTGAACGTGATCAAACTCATCACCAAAGACACCGTCGAAGAAAAAGTGCTTCGCATGCAAATTTCCAAACGCGAACTCCTTGAGGCGACCCTGGATGCCGATGCTGTGATTGGATCTCTGAGTGCCGAGGAACTTGGGGAATTGGTTTAAGCCCGCGGATGGGCCCCATCATAGGCCCGACGGAGCCGCTCGGCGGTCACATGCGTATAAATTTGGGTGGTGGATAGGCTGACGTGACCAAGCAGCGACTGCACGCTGCGAAGGTCGGCCCCGGCATCCAGCATGTGCGTGGCGAAGGTGTGACGCAGCTTGTGGGGGCTGAGGTCTGCGGGGAGGCCTGCAGCGGCAAGGTGTCTTTTCATGGCCAGCCAGGTGGAGCGAGCGGACAATCTCTTTCGAGACTTGTTGAGAAACAGCGGCCCGGAGTGAACCTTGGCTGCGGCTCGATATTTGGAGATGGCCTCCAGCGCCGGCGCTCCCACCGGGACGATGCGTTCTTTTGACCCCTTGCCAAAAACCCGCACACTTTCGTCAATAGGATCCACGTCTTTGACGTCCAACCCAGCCAATTCTGAAAGCCGGATTCCGGTGGAATAAAATAATTCCAGGATGGCCGCATCGCGCAGCAACATCCACGCAGGGGCCTGGCTGGATTTTTCCTGGGAAATGGGACTGTCCATGAGTTCGGTGATCTGGCCTGCCGTCAGAAAAACCGGCAATTGTTTTTCGGGTTTGGGCAGATGAAGCGCCTTCACCAGATTGGCCGGGACGTACTGGCGCTGCACAAGAAAATCGAAAAGCGTCCGATAAGCGGCGAAGGTGGTGCGCAGGGTGGATCGGCTGCGTCCCTCCCGGGACAGCAAAAAGAGATAATCCCGGAAATCGTCCTCCGTGGCGGTCCGCCAGGTTTTGTTGGGGCGGAATTTTTGAAAGGCTTCGAGGGAGTGGCGGTAGGAGGTCAGGGTATGACGAGATACATTCCTCTCCACTTCCATGTGCCGAAGAAATTCTTCTCCGAGGCGATCCTTCGGCAGGACCTGCTCTTTATTTGAAGGCTTTTTCAGGTTTAGGAAACCTTGCCCATGGGCTCGCTCAGGGGAGGTTGGGCGGTGTCATCTACTCCCCCCACCTTGCTCGTGTCCCGTTCAAATCGCAGAAAAGCTTTTCGAGTTTCCAGTCCATCCGGAGACGTTGCCACGATGGGAATCTCAAATTCCCCGTCAGGGAAGATAAAATGATATCGGAAGGAACCATCTGGAGCGAGTTTGATGGGTTTGCCGTCCACGGTGACCGCGGCCTGTGGGTCCGTGCCACCATAAAAAATGACCTCGGCATTCACGTGCATGAAAAATTTTCTGGCAGCACCGAAGGACGAAAGGTTTTCCGATCCTCCGGCCCAACTGGCAGCCGCCGCTTGGGACCAACTTGAGAACGCGCCAGCATTCCAACTCGACAACGCCGCCTCCGTCCAACTGGACTGCACGGATTGCAGCCAACTGGAAAGGTGCTCGCCCCCCCAACTGGACGTTGCAGCGCCTGCCCAGCTTGACGTGGGCTGGCCACTGGACAGGGCCTCACTGTGACTGGAAAGAGCCTCTCCACCACTGGAAAGATTTTCGCCAACCCAGTTTTCTTTTGCGTGCGCTGCCCACGTCACCAAGGTTGCCCAACTCGACAGGGTTGCCACATTCCAACTGGAAACCGGACCACCGCTCGAAAGTGCCCCCATGGCCCCCAGAAAACTGCTTTGAGCACCTTCCAAACTCCCACCCAACGTGAATTGGCTGGAGCCGCCACTGCTAAGCTTTTCCTGCAAGGCTGTACGAATCCGGCTTTCCACCTCGGCGGAACTCATGCTTCCGCTGCTGAGGTCATCCAGGAATCCCTGGCCTAACAGGGCACGCAGGACGGTCGCGCGGTCATCACCGATACTTCCCTCGGGAAACAATTTACCCTCAAGTTGCAAGCGGGCCAGCGCACCAAGAAGGGCTTCTCCCTCCAGAACAGCCCCCTTGAGATTTCCCATGAGGCTTTCAAAGCTGAGATGCAATGGAATCGTGGCGCACTGAAAGGATTCCGACTCGGACATCCGGTCCACGGGAGTGCGGGTGGCTTTGGAGCGGGCAATCGTTTTCCACTCCCCACCCCGCAGGTAGCCGATTTCCACATGATACGAGGCGCCGGCCTGTTTGACGGGAATATACCAATTCCGGGTTTCAAAGGGGACCTCGATTTGGGATTCCACTTCGGCGTCTCCGGTAAACACCCGGAGGTGGGTTGGGCCTCCGGGATGCCTGGAAATATCGATATCCCAATACGTGAAAAGCCAGCGGGGTTCCTGGGCAACAAGGAAAATCGAGTTCGCCCCATAGGTGCGGGGAAGTTCACCAAGTTGATCGATCTCACTTCCTTGGTCAGTGGTCGTGGTATCCGTCTCTTCGCCAGTGAGCGAGGGCGATTCGCCAACAAGAGGTTCAGGTTTCACGCGAAACCCGCCTTCAAACTTCGATCGTTCGCTTGCCTTGGTTGCTTTCATAAACAGAACAAAGGATACGCCGCTAGAGTTTGACCGACCAGACGTATCAGAATCATTCCAAACACAGCAATTGGCGTGCCGCAATGATTTTGGGTCTCCCGCATCAATATTTTTTGGCCACCTTGCCTTGTGTTTGTGTTCGGAATCTGATGCGATGGCAACTACCCCCCATGAAGAAGCTCCTTTGTCCTGTTGCCGTCTCCTTGGCGGTTCTCGCTGCTGCCAAAGCCGAAGATCCCAACATTCGGAACAATCCAGACTCCGTCCCCTCCATTGAGGCAGGGTCCGTTCGATGGCTGGAAGGCCCGACGTTGACCACGAACTGGTGGGGCTTGCGAACCACGGCCGATGATGCTGGCATCACCCTTTCTGGCAGCTACACGAACAACATCGCTGGCAACCCCGTCGGCGGAAAATCCGCAGGATTTACATACACGGATAACATTTTGTTTGGGGCATTGCTTGATCTTGAGAAATTGGTGGGATGGCAGGGACTCACGCTCACCGTCTCCGGGCTGAACCGCGCTGGCAGCAGCCTCTCTCAAGACAACTTGGGGAACCAGTTTACCGTGCAGCAGGTTTTTGGCGGGCAAACAGTCATGTTCTACGAACTCTCCTTCGATCAAAAATTGTGGGATGACAAAATTTCCATCAAATTCGGTCGTTTTGCCACGGGGGATGATTTTGCGTCCTCCCCCCTCTACTGGCTTTATATGAACAACGGGATTGATGGCAACCCGCAGGCCCTTCCTGTGAATACCCAGTTCAGTGCCTACCCTTGGGCGGTATGGGCTGCACGCATCAAAATCCAACCCACCCCGGAATGGAAAGGGCAGCTGGGGATCTATCAAGTCTCGGACCGGGTTTTTGACCGGGCCTACCATGGTTTGGATTGGAGTATTCGTCCGAATGATGGGGTTTTGCTCATGAGTCAAATCGGGTGGTCGCCGGAGTTCTTCAAACGTCCGGTGGGTGAGACCGCAACCGGGGATGGCAAGTCGGTTGTGTCCGGCAAGTCGGTCGCCAAAGACTTCCAACCGGTCCAAATGGAGGGTTTGCCGGGAAACTATTGGTTTGGTGCGTATTGGTCCCCCTGGGAGTTTTCCCAATTTGGAACCACAGAGACAGCTCGCAACTCCTACGGTTTTTATTGGCATGCCGACCAAATGATCTTTCGGGAATCACCCGGCACGGATCAGGGTCTGACTCTCTGGACGGCCTTTGTCCTTTCTCCTCAACAAAACATTGCAAAGCTGCCCTTTCAGGTGAATGGCGGATTGGCTTATAAAGGGCTGATACCAAACCGCGACAATGACCAAACCGTTTTTGGCGTTGTCTATGGAAAATTCAGCAGCGATTACGCCCAATCGGTGAGTGAGACGGGCGAGGGTTACCCAGACTATGAGATGGTTCTGGAGTGGGGATATCGGGTTCAACTCACACCATTTGCCTATATCCAACCCGACATTCAGTGGGTGATGAACCCCGGCGGCACGGGAAATATCCCGAACGCTCTGGTCTTGGGAGCACAGATGGGCGTTACATTTTGACCCCGATCCTCCGACCGATTAAAATTTCAGCATCATCAACCCACCTCTTTAACGCATGAACAAATATCAAACCGTCCTCCTTCTTGGTTCTCCCGGCAGTGGCAAGGGCACTCAAGGTGTCACATTGGGAAAAGTTCCCGGCTTTTACCACTGCGCCTGCGGAGATGTGTTTCGAACCCTTGATACCCGCACCCCCCTGGGCCGCTCCTTTTTGGAGTATTCCAGTAAAGGGCAGCTTGTCCCCGACGAACTCACCGTGAAGCTGTGGCAACTCCGGATCAACCAGTCAAAAGAGACCCATATTTTTAAGCCCGATATTGATCGCCTTGTGCTGGATGGGATCCCTCGCAACGTTCCACAAGCCAAATTGCTGGAATCCGTGATCGAAGTGGAGGCCGTGTTTCACCTCTACTGCAAGGACCGCTCCCAACTCGTCGCCAGACTGAAAAAACGCGCCCTCAAGGACAACCGCCTTGATGACGCCAATGAAGAAATTATCCGGACCCGGTTGGACACCTATGAGCGGGAAACCGCTCCTCTGCTTGCCCATTATGGCCCATCCAAAGTCGTCGAAGTTGATGCCATGAATCCTCCGATCGAGGTTCTTGGAAACATTATCAATGCTCTTTTGAAAAACGGGATTGTGCCACGATTGGCCAGCTGATTTTTTTCCAGAAAAAATTGACTCCCTCCCGCGACCGTCTTGCGAGTAGGGTCTGAGCGGATGACCAGCCCTTCCACACGAGCACGAGGCACCATGTTGGCCCGGATCTCTCCGGAAGACATCGTTATCTATGCCAACGCCGCGCTGGCGGACTACCTGCGAGCCTCAAAGCAGGAACTGATCGGCACCCCTTTGGAGGTTCTCGCAAGCCGCTGCGGTGGAGAGTTGAGCGGTTGTTTCAGCCGCACGGATTCCGTGAGAATCACCAACCAGCTGGTGACCGATGATGTCGGACGGGTCTTCGAGGCAAAATCCTACAGCGAGAGTGGCGTGTTGGATATTGTTTTGGACGAAGTCACAACGGCAGAGAGCATCGGTGGCGAACTTTCCACGGCGAGTGGCGTTCCCTTTGACAGCCTCACCGAGGAGGAGCTTCGGACAGCGCGCCAACCCGAACGCAGATACCTGTCTGTCAGCTTTACGATCCTGCGGGATGTGAATGCCATGGCGGAACGTCTTCCTCCCATGGAAGCCCGCTTGATTGTGGATTCGTTTCTCGAAGAAGCGGTCGATGCCATCCTGGAACCTGGAGGGACGGTCGGCAGTGCCACCGGGAACTC
Organism: Terrimicrobiaceae bacterium; assembly: GCA_041749815.1. GTDB lineage: Bacteria > Verrucomicrobiota > Verrucomicrobiia > Chthoniobacterales > Terrimicrobiaceae > JAJTZA01. The sequence continues at coordinate 412 of JBGTAR010000202.1, read as the reverse complement.
CATCCTCGGCATCTTTGGTGCCCCCAGAAACTTTTTGGATCATCCGCTTCGCGCTGTCAAAGCGGCCTGTGCCACCATGCAGAAATCCTCAGCGCTGCATGCCGGCTTTCACCGGGAGGGTAAAGAAATTTTACCGTGTTCCTGTGGGATCTGGACCGGGGAGACGCTGGTTGGCACATTGGGGGGTGGTCCCTCCCGTCATTACACGGCCCTTGGACCCAGCGTGGAACTTTCAGAAATGCTGTGCCGACTTGCACGGGCCGGAGAGATTCTGGTGCCCGAGCACACGCTCACCCACCTTCTGCGGGTTCTGCCCGAGGGATGGAGCCACCTCCGGGCCATCACCGAAGCAGAGCCGGATCTGAGCGATTTCCAATGGACCGGGGATGAAATCGAGCCTCTTCCTGAAGCC
>JBGTAR010000201.1:0-7309 GCA_041749815.1 Terrimicrobiaceae bacterium | reverse complement strand
ACCGGGGAGAGAACCCCGGATCTGCCTTCGGCGAGAGGGGTGCTGGCCAATCTGTCGTTGAACAACTTTACGCCAGGAGGCCTTGCCCGTGCCGCGGTGGAGAGTGTGATCCTTGGCCTTGGTTATGGGCTGAATCGTTTTCGCGAGCTGGGTGTTCCCGTTTCAAGCATTCGGCTCACCGGTGGCGCAAGCAACAGTCCGGTTTGGCGTCAGTTGTGTGCAGACATTTTCGGAGTGCCAACCATCGCCTTGGACAGCGGAAAGGGTGCTGCCTCGGGAGCCGCAATCCAGGCTGGTTGGACGGTGCTTCGCTCCCAAGGCTCCAACCTGGATCTGCCGGAAATCTGCGAGCGCCTTGTCACTTTTGACGAGTCCACCCGCTGCGAGCCGAACCAAGAATTTACTGATCACTACGCCGCAGCTCTCACAAAATCCCATGATTTGCGTTCAGCCCTGGCCTCAACCCCCTTCCTCTCATGAGACTCGTTCTGGCTGGTACCGGTGCAAGTGGCGCCATCTATCTTCAACGTCTTCTAACAGCGCTGGCTGGCGGGGAACATGAAATCCACCTTGTCCTCACCGGCTATGCCAGGCAGGTCATCTCTGAAGAAATTGGAGAACTTCAGCTTTCGGAATCTGTGATCTCTCATTCGGACAAAAGCATGAATGCCCCTTTTGCGAGTGGCAGTGCGCTGTTTGATGGCATGGTGATTGTGCCTTGTTCCATGGGGACCATGGGGCGGATTGCTGCTGGGACGAGCGAATCTTTGATTTTGAGGGCCGCTGATGTCTTTCTGAAAGAACGCAGAAAGCTTCTCCTTGTTCCGAGAGAAACCCCATGGAACCTGATCCATGCGCGCAATGCGGTTTCGGTGATTGAGGCGGGAGCCACACTCATTCCGGCATCACCGTCCTTTTACAGTCGACCTGCGTCCCTGGAAGCCCTGGCGGATACGGTTGTTTGGCGAATTCTCGACCAACTCGGGATCGCCGCACCCACTGCTTGCCGTTGGCAGGAGATGCCCCCGGCTGGAAAATCTCAGTGAGCCTTCCGGAGATTGCCAGCCTTCTGGCTGCTGCGTTGCTGGCCGGAGCGATGAATGCCGTGGCAGGTGGGGGAACCATCCTGACCTTTCCGGCGCTCCTTGCGTTCGGCATGCCTGCCATCCAGGCAAATGCGACCAGCACCCTGGCTCTGGTGGTTGGACTGGTCGGCAGCGCTTATGCCTACCGATCCCACATGCCAGTGATCACGCCATGGCTCGTTCGCTTTGGACCGGCCAGTGTGATTGGTGGAATCTTGGGGGCGTGGTTGCTGACCATAACCCCCGAAAAAACGTTCTCCACTCTGGTGCCTTTTCTTCTGCTTTTTGCAACGGTCCTTTTTATGGCCCAGGGTCTTGTGCGGCGATGGATCAAACTTGACCACCGCACGGCTCATTTTGGGGTTTGGGGAATCGCAGCCCAACTGCTCATCGCCATTTATGGAGGTTATTTCGGTGCTGGCATCGGCATTTTGATGCTTGCCGCATTTGGCTTTCTGGGTTTCACAAACATCCATCAGATGAATGCCCTCAAGACGATTCTGGCATCCGCCATCAACCTCATTGCGGCTCTGTATTTTATCGCCTCCGGCCTCATCGCATGGCCGCAGGCCGCTGTTCTCTCGGTTGGTGCCACCCTGGGTTATTTTGTGGGCGCTCATTACTCCCAAAAAATCCCCGAGGCCAGAGTTCGCCAACTGGTTGTCGCGATCGGCCTTCTGATTACCTTGAGCCTTTTCTGGAAAAAATTCGCCTGAGAAGCAGATGCGAGATGATTCGCAATGGGTGCAACCGAAGAAATGATGCATCCAATTTGTGAGAGGATCCGTTAAGCTTAGTATCCGGTGAGCATTTGTTTGCCGTAATCATCCCTATTAAACTATGAAAATATCACTCTCACTCACGGCAGCTCTCGCTGCAGTCATCCTACTCACCCAAACGTCTCTCCAAGCTGCAGAAGACAAAACAATTGTTGAAGTCGCTGCAGGTGCTGGACAGTTCAATACCCTGGTCGCAGCAGTCAAAGCAGCAGGTCTGGCTGATACACTAAGTGGCCCCGGACCTTTCACCGTCTTCGCTCCGACAGATGCAGCCTTTGCTAAGCTTCCAGCAGGAACGGTTGAAGACCTTCTCAAACCAGAAAACAAGGAAAAGCTTGTGGCGATTCTCACCTACCATGTGTTGCCTGGAAAAGTGATGGCAGCTGACGTCACATCCTCATCGCCCAAGACGGTCAACGGCAAGGAACTCGACATCGTTGTTGCAGACGGCAAAGTCACCGTGGGTGGTGCCAATGTCGTAAAAACCGACGTGGCAGCCAGCAATGGCGTGATTCATGTCATTGATGCCGTGGTTCTCCCTTGAGCCACTAACCATTTCCTGAAGGCGGAGGTTGGAAACAACCTCCGCTTTTTCGGTTTTGAGATCCTTCCATGCCTCCATACAAAACATCAGGGCTTGAGGAAGCCAGCGCCTACCAAAGGGTGCGACTCTGGTCAGGGATCACATCCATCGGATTCAACCTTTGTCTGATCGTATTTTTTGCCGTCACCTCGGTTTGGTGGGCCTCCCTCCTCAACAGCCCCACCTGGGATTTGATCTTCTTAGGAGTGCTCGCCATCGGAATCTCCATGGCAAACTTCCCCCTGGATTGGCTTAGTGGCTTTGCCATCGAATCCGCCTTCCGCAATACGAAGCAATCTTTCAGCGGGTGGTTTCGTGATTGGGTGATCGGGAGGGGGGTGGCCTGTTTCGGATTGTATATTGGCTTTTTGCTTTTTTGGTGGAATCACTCCACAGGGGGCCTTTTTGTCTTCCCAATCCTTGGCCTTGCGAGTGTCGTTTTAATTGGGGGGATCCTGGCCATTCCCACAGGTTTCAAAGCCCCACCTCATTCCTCAGAGTCCTGTTTTGAAGATGCTCTCCGTCAAGAACTCCATCGACTTGTCGACAAGGCCCGGGACATCCGCTGGTTTGAAAATGGTGAGGCGCGCTTTGTGAATGGATTTATCAGCCCTTCCGGCATTCTCTGCCTCTCTACGTCGGTCTCCAGGGAACTGACGCGACGCGAGGCCTCCCTTTTGGCTGCCAGAGAGGAGTGGTTTCGCTCCAGCCGGGTATTTTTTGTCGAAGGCACAATTGTTGTGCTCTGGTCACTTCTGGGTTTGTTGCTTGCTCTACTCGTGCCGGCCTCTTCGGGTCTGCAGGCAGCCACCTGCGGAGCGGCTGTTGTTACGATCTGGTGCTTCCTGGCCCTGTTTATCTGGCCATCGCTCAACCGGAAGTGGATGGCTGATGCGGATCAATATCTTTTAAAGCTGGCACCCCGCGACGAGGTCCTTGCCCTTCTTAAAAAAATTCAGTCCCTCAACAAAACCGACGTATCCCTCTCAACTGCCAAAACAACCGTGTTCCATCCGATTCCCCCCCTTGAAGAACGCATCCGAGCCTTGTGATGAACCAAATTCCTCGACTCCTTTTTATCCTCAGCCGGTTTTTCGGAAATACGATTTCCTGCTCCCTCCATTGTCACGTGGGCAAACCAAGGTTTTGGACCAGACCCCCCAATTGGTCGTAGGATTATCGAAGCTTCAAATTAAAAACCTGCCAGGCTTTTCCGCATGGACTCCACACAATCCTTGAGGGCGGCATCCGGGTTCTCCGGTTCTGCTTCATACTCGATCACGGCCATCCCCTCAAATTTGCCTTCCTTCAAAGCGGCGGCGAATGCGGGCAAATTGAGATTCCCGGTGCCCACAATCACATCCTTCCACTGACCGTTTGGTTCAAAAACAAAGTCTTTGAAGTGGACGCCTGTGATGCGACCTGCAAAGCGTTTGGCCCACTCGACCGGGTTGCCGTGATGGGGGCCGATCTGCAGGGCCCATGCCGTGTCGATACACACACCAATTTCAGGGCCTCCCAAGTCGGTCAGATACTCGAGTTCGTCCGGGGAGCCACCAAACAGGTATCCGCCATGACAATGAATGCCAACTTGAATATCATGCTCGCGGCTCCAGGCCCGGATCTTTGGGATGGCTTGGGCGAAAGTGGCAATCTGAAGATGGGCTGAAAGATGTTTTGCTCCCGCAACGGCTGCGGACTCAAACCACACCTTTTCGGAATCGGCACCCGAAAAAGTCTGCACTCCGATGGAAACCACCGAGATCCCCGCTTCGGAATACGGAACGATGGCGGCTTGGACACTTTTGGGATTATTAAAATCCGCATGGATCCCGCAGAGTTCGATTTTATCCAGTCCGATTCCCCGCACTTTGGCGGCGACGGTTGAGTTTTCTTTGAAATGTCGAAAGCAATAACTTTGGACACCAAGATTTTCGAAGAGGTTCATCGCTTTTCAGTGCTAAATATTTACAGATGCCCCTTTCCGGGATGACCCCGCACAGGCGTTCAAGATGCGTTGGAAGACAAGCGCATGGGTGGTTGTTCAGCGAATCACGTTTCTGTGAATCCAGACACTTTGAAGGATTCCCAGACTGAGGAGGGTGATCATCAGAAACGAGCCGCCGTAGCTGACAAGAGGGAGGGGGAGACCAGTGATGGGGGTTACCGAGATGGTCATTCCAATGTTCATGAAAGTGTGGGTGAAGAGCAGCATGACAATGCCAATGGCCACCAATCGCCCGAGGTCATCATTGGCCCGTCCGGCAACATGCAATCCCACCAAGAGGGTGAGCACAAAAACCGCAATGAGGGCCACGCCGCCGACAAAGCCATGTTGTTCGCCCATGACGGAAAAAATAAAGTCATTGTGAACAATGGTGGATGGCAGAAACCCGAGCTCATTGAGGGTGTTGGGAGCCTTGAAGCCCTTGCCGTAAAATCCGCCGGAACCAATGGCAAGAAGGGACTGATTGATGTTCCAGCCATCGCCTTTAGGATCAAGGTTCGGGTTGATGAAGGTGGTGATCCGTCGGTACTGGTATTCCCGGAGCCCGAAATAGACAACCAAAGGCACGATGGCGGCGCCAACGGCGAGCATGGAGATGAGCCAGCGCTTGGGGATTCCGCCGATAAAGAGCATGGCCATCAGCACCGGCACCCACACGATGCAGGAACCAAGATCGGGCTCCAGCAGAATCATCACCCAGGGAGCTCCCACAATAGCGCCACACGCGAGAAGACGCAAAAATGGCATCGAGTTTTTGGAGGCCTCCAAATAAACCGCGAGTGTCATGATCCCGGCGATGATCGCCAGTTGGGAGGGTTGGAAATTCATGAAGCCGAGATCCAACCAGCTCCGTGCACCATAACGTTTTTCGCCAAAAAGCATCACCGCCACCAAAGCACCAATCGCCACGATGTAGATTGGCACCGCCCCAAACCGTATCCATCGGTAATCAATAAGTGCTGCAGCGAAAAACAGCGGCAACCCGAGGCAGGCCCAAATGATTTGGCTGCTCCAAAAGCTTTGTTCCCGCATCCATGTCGCACTGTAAATGGCGTAGATCCCGTAAATCAAGAGGGTCAACATCAGACCAAACAACAACCAGTTCAGGCCAAAAAATTTTCTTAGGAGTGGATGCATGGACGAACGGAGTGCCGAAGCCGCTGGCACTCATAAAATCAGGTGAGTTGTGGGACAGCTGCCAGGAGGGTCTTTGTGTATTCGTGCTGTGGGTTGGCGTAAAGTTCTTTTGCGGGAGCCGCCTCGACGATTTTGCCGTGATGCATGACCAGCACCTGGTCGCTGATGTGTTCCACCACGGCGAGATCATGGGCAATAAAAAGATAGGCGATGCCGAGCTGTTGTTGAAGGTCCTGGAGGAGGTTCACGATTTGTGCTTGGACACTGACATCGAGGGCGCTCACGGGTTCGTCGCAAACGATGAACTTGGGTTTGACCGCCAGAGCACGTGCGATGCCGATCCGCTGACGCTGCCCTCCACTGAACTCATGAGGATATCGGGTGGCCATCCCGGGCTGAAGCCCCACGAGCCGAAGCAACTCCGCCACCTCCGCGGTGCGGGCGCCTTTTTTCATCTCAGGAAAATGGATCTCCATGGCCTCGGCAATGATCTCCCCGCAGGTCATCCGGGGATTCAACGATCCAAACGGATCTTGGAAAATAATCTGCATCTCGCGGCGAAGCGGGCGAAAACGCGCTTCAGAAAGTTTTAACAATTCTTGTCCCTCAAACCTGACAGAACCCGCGGTGGCCTTCACAAGTTTCAGCAAGGCCCGGCCCACGGTGGTCTTTCCACTGCCGCTCTCTCCGACAAGACCCACGGTCTGACCCGCATGAACCTCAAAGCTCACACCATCCACGGCTTTGATGTCTCCCACCTTTCGACGCAGAAGGCCTCCCAGCACTGGGAACCACACGCGCAGATCTTTCACTTCAAGCATTGCCATCGAGCGGGCAAAATCACCCAAAATTGGCCCGGCGTCGAACTCTTTTAAAAGAAGAGCGATGAAATCATTGGGTTGGGTGGGACTCGAACCCACAACCAATGCCTTAAAAGGGCACTGCTCTACCATTGAGCTACCAACCCGGGCCGCATACTTTTAACGATACCAGCAAAGAGATCAACGGCAAACTTCGAAAAATTGACGCAAAAATCTTTTTGTCCACTTTGTCCCCCGGAATCCGGTTGAAGGGTTGCATGTGGTCAGGCGACTGGTTATAGAAGATCGGGCTTTTGGAAATGTATGATCTCGATAACCATTGATAATCTTGTCAAAAAATTTGGCAACATGACGGCCCTTGATGGAATCAGCCTGCGTGTGGAGCCGGGGGAGATCTTTTTTTTGTTGGGGCCGAGCGGTTGTGGCAAGACCACCTTATTGCGAAATATCGCCGGTTTTTACATTCCCGATAGCGGAAAAGTGCTTTTTGGGGAAGAGGACGTGACAAATCTGCCTCCTCACAAACGCAACACGGGGATGATGTTTCAGAGCTACGCATTGTGGCCGCACATGACGGTAGCAAAAAACGTGGCCTTTGGGCTTGAGGAACGCAGGGTTCGTCAGAAGGAGATTGATTCCCGGGTTCAAGAAGCCTTGGAGTCGGTGCGGATGGGACCTTACGCTCAACGTAAAATTGCCCAGCTTTCCGGAGGCCAGCAACAACGGGTGGCCCTCGCACGCGCTTTGGTGATTCGGCCCAGAGCCCTGCTTCTGGATGAACCTCTCTCCAATCTTGACGCCAAGCTGAGGTTGGAGATGCGCACGGAAATCCGGCGGGTCTGCAAGGAATCCGGGCTGACAGCAATTTATGTGACGCATGATCAGAAGGAAGCACT
>JBGTAR010000200.1:0-11329 GCA_041749815.1 Terrimicrobiaceae bacterium | reverse complement strand
GAGCCGACTCGACGCGTCCCGCCTTTCTGAAATTGCCGCAGCCGGCGGGGGATTCTATGAGGCCCTTCAAGCGGACACTGCCGCTGTGATTTTTGAAAAAGGCGTTCTGCCCATGGAGACCACCGAGCGGGGTTCGATGGCTTCCCGTCAACCTTTGGAAAAATACCAATGGCCGCTGGGAGTGGGGATCGTGTTATTGGCAATCTGGCTGCTGGTGGGGGAACGGCGCAGAAATGCTCACCGCACACAGGTGATCGCAGCGTTCCTTATATTATCCAGTCTGCCTTCATGGGCACAAACGGGAACGGACGCTTATGATGCTGGGAATTACGAAGAGGCCCTTGGGAATTTTCAAACCCAGCTTGCGAAGTCCCCGGACTCGGCCAAGCTCCAATTCAATGCGGGAGCCGCCGCTTACAAATTGAACAAACACGCTGAGGCCGTGGATTTTTTTGGCAAAGCCCTGGCCACAGGATCGCCAGAGCCTGAGTTCCTGAACAACGCAACTTACAATCTCGCAAATGCTCTCGTCCGTCGGGGAGAGGCCGCCGAAAAAAATGATGAGAAAAAAGCTGACTGGAAAAACGCCATCAGTCATTACGAAACCGTTTTGAAATCGGACCCCAAAAATCAGCAGGCCGAAGAAAATCGCGACATCGTGAAAAAGCTTCTCGCAGACCTCGAAAAGCAGGAGGAAGAGCAAAAAAAAGATCAGCAGGATCAAAAAGACGACCAGAAAAAGGACGATCAACAAGATCAGAAGGACGACCAAAAGCAGGACCAGAAACAGGATCAGAAAAACGATCAACAAAAAGACGACCAGCAGAAGCAGGATCAAGAAAACAAGGACAACCAACAAAAAGATCAGGACAACAAGGACAAGCAGGACCAGAAAAACAAAGATCAAAATCAGAAGTCTGACGAAGATCAGGAGAAAAAAGATCAAGGAGAGAAGGACAATAAGCCCGGAGATCAGGGTGATCAGGAGCAGAAGCCGCAAGATCAGAAGGAGCCCGGGGATCCAAAGCAGGATCCTCAGTCGCAAAGCGGCGAACAGCAGGATCAGAAGCAGGACCCCGGTTCTGCACCGTCCCCAACGCCTGGTGAGAAAAAGGAGGGAGAGATCAAGTCCCTGGGCGACGAGGAGCAGGCCGCCGAAGAATTGGCTGCTGCCGAGGAAGCTGCTGAAAAAGATGGCCAGATGAGCGAGGCTCAAGCACGGGCCTTGTTGAATTCTCTTCGCAGAGATGAAGATCGCGTGCCATTAATGAGACCCGCGATGCAGGAAGAAACACTCAAAGATTGGTGACTATGAAAGCTCCCACGATTCCACTCTTATCAATTCGCCAACTCGCAGCTGTCTTCTTCAGCGCGATGTTGCTCCTCGGTCTCCCGTCCGCCACTTTTGCACAAAGCGTCGAATCGGAGCTGACAGCAGGCACAATCCAAGTCGGGCAGGCCGTCGAACTCCGCGTCACGACCAAGGGCAAAAGCCAGGGACAATTATTGGACCAGATCGAGGTGGACGGCTTGGAGGTTGCAGGCACCCAAAAGCAGTTCCAAATGCAGATGGCCCTTCCAAAATTCGGAGTGGAAGTGGCAACAGTCCAGACCGTGATTCTTGTGCCCACCCGATCGGGTGAATTCACCATTCCGTCACTTCGGGTGCGTTTGGACGGCAAGGTTTACAAAACCGCTGAGTCGGTTTTACGGGTCACTCCCGCCACAGGAGGGCGCGTGCCGGTTCTGCCCGCCATTCCTGTCCCCCAAAGGGGAACCGTGACACCTCCCGTCACCACACAGCCCCCCCAAACGTCGCAACCAACAACTCCTCGCTCGGAAAATCCCCAGAAGTCCTATTTTGGGGAAATGGTGATCCCAAAAGAATCGTCCTATGTGGGAGAGGTTGTGCCGATTGATTTGCGCTTCAGCATCGATGCAAATTTCCCTTCCCAATTCAGTGATCGTCCCAATTTCTCGGGGGAAGGATTCACGGTGCTCCGCACGACTCGCCCATCCGAGGTGAGTCGCGATGTGAATGGCTTCGAATACTCCTGCATTGTTTTCCGCACAGCCATCACGGCCGCCAAAGCTGGCACGCTGGAAATCCCGCCCGCCAGTATCGCTGCGAGAGTGCAGGTCCCGGTTCAAGCTCCAAGTTCCGATGACTTTTTTGGTGGCATGTTAAGGAACTTTGGAATGACCGATATTCGTGAGATTGAGATCTCCACGGATTCCGCCCAGTTGGATGTGAAACCCCTGCCAAGGGAGGGCAAGCCCGATGATTTTGCCGGAGCAGTGGGAGAATTCAAGATTGAGGCTTCTGCGACTCCGGCCAAAGCGGAACCCGGGGAACCCATCACGCTCCGTGTGGTGGTTTCCGGGCGCGGCAACTTCGAAGCCATGGGACCCCCTGTGATAAGAGATGCAGAAGGCTGGAAGGTTTATGATCCCTCGGAGAATTTTGAGCCCAGCCCGACGGACCCGGTGGGCTTCAATGGCTCCAAAACCTATGAGTTCACCTTGGTCGCGAGGCAGGACCAGAACGCCACACCGCCCGTTCAGTTCAGCTATTTTGACCCGGCCAAAGAAAAATACGTCACCATCGAAGGCCCCGCCGTGCCCATCCAAGCCGCAGGAGCGGGAACGCCCCAGCCTGACGCAACAGCAGATCAGGACCAGCAACCTGCGCCTGAGCAGACCCCGGCCCCTCAAGGGAATGACCTTTCCCGCGATTATGCAGCCTCAGATTTTCAGCCCCTCGGCTGGTCGCCGGTCTTTGTCGCCATTGGGGCTTCTCTCGCAGCGGTTTGGGTGATTGGTTTTGCCGTGCTCATGGCGAGAAAGTATGCGGAATCACCCGCCGCGAAAAGATCGCGAAAGATCAAGAGTCGCCGGGATGCACTGAAAAAGCTCGAGGCTTCCTCGCTTTCCGATGGGGATTTTCTGGATGGTGCCACAGCACTTTTTTCAGAAATCTTCCCTCATAAAACGCCCGCAGAAATTGGGTTAACTGCAGAGCAAACCGAAAACCTCGACCGCCTTTTTGCCAAGCATCAGGAGGCAAAATACTCGACGCGCAGAATCACACCGATCAGTTCGGATGATAAGGCCTCCTACCTGAAGACGCTCCATGAAATTCTTTCGACCAAGCAGTAAACCATTCCTCCTGGCCTTTGTTCTGGTTGCGACTTGCGCGATGGCAGAGCCCGTCTCGGATGCCATTTCGGCCTACGAATCCGGAGACTTTTCCAAGGCAGCAAGGGATTTTGAGACCGCTCTGGCCTCCGGCCCCAAAAGTGCCGGGCTTTATTTTAATCTTGGCCAGGCTCTGAAGAAGCAGGGTGAGACCGGAAGTGCCGCGTTAAATTTCCGGCGTGCACTGATGCTGGATCCTCGTCTCATGGATGCCCGAATCTCCCTCTCAGATATCGAGCGCTCAAAAGGAATCCCTCTGCTTCCCGCGGGGTGGAAAGATCAATTGATTGAACGGGTGCCTTTGTATCCTCTCCTGGTGAGTGGCTTTGTTTTGTTCTGGCTCGGGGCTTTTCTTTGGTTGGTCCTGGCCTTCCAACAATCGAGAAACCGGCTGGGATTGGTCGTGGGGCTGGTTTTGGCGCTGCTGGGAGGTGCAATTTTCACGCTGGCGTATATTGCAGATCCCAGATTTCAGTGGCGGGATGGTGCCGTGGTGGTTGCAGCTGATGGTGTCTCCTTGCTGAGTGCTCCTGCAGAGCGATCTCCCCTTGTGGCGAAACTTCCTGCGGCCTCATCGCTGCGTATCATAAGAACAAGTGGAGAATGGGCTTACGCAAAGCTTGGTGATGGAAAAAGCGGCTGGCTTCCTCAGAACACAATCACAGAATTGCTTCCAGAAAAGTGAGTTGGGCGTCCCATGCTCGCGGCCTACGGTTGCTGGGCATTGCCGTAATGATTGCTGGTGCTGCTTTGACAGCTTTCGCTCAAAAGCCACCCGAGTGGCTTGAACAGCTCTCGCCCAAAAGCGAGGGATCTTTTCCTATGATCCCTCCTTTCCAAGCCTCGTTTCGCTTTGGTTGGTCCGGGATCGAGGTGGCAAGTGCCGAGGCCCGGTTGGAGATTGATAGGGGAGTCGCCAAGGTTTTTGTTAAAGGGGGAACCACCGGGATGGCCAGGGGACTTTGGAAATTGGAGGCAACTCATGAGGGAGCATTTGAGGTGAGGGGACTCAAGCCTTTGGGGTTCCTTCAAGTCGAACGATACAGTAACCGGCGATTGACCACCCAAGCGGTCTTCAAAAAAGATGGTCTCTGGCGTTTGCGTCAACGGACCCCTCATGGCGGGCCATCAAAGTGGAAACACATCCAAATTGAACCGATCCGGGATATCGTTTCCGCCATGTTTTTCTTTCGCAGCCAGCCACTCCAGGATGGAGACAAACTGTCCGTCATTGCCTTTCCCGGAGATTCCCCCTTCTTATTTCAAGCTGTTGTTGGGAAACGTGAGAGCGTCAACATCCGAGGGCAGCAACGCCCCGCCGTCCGCTTGGATTTTAACATCCAACGCATCGAACTCAAAAAAAATGAGCTTCCGCGACTTCAGCAGCACGGCAAATTTCGCAAAGGCTCGGTCTGGATCTCCGATGATAATTTCCGATTTCCGTTGCGTGCCGAGGTGGACATTTTTATTGGTTCGGTTTTTGCCGAGCTGGATACGCTGACATTTTCCGGGAAACCTGTTCCCGGAAGGTGATGCGCAGGAAGTTTCCTCACAGAGGGAAAAATTCCGGGGAAGCTTCTATTGGCACCAGTTAATGGTCAGTGGTGCTTCAGAGAACAGGATTCTGGAAGAGCTTTGCGATTGCAGAAGCATTGAGTTGGCACTTTCGCTTAAAAGAATTTGGATCACCCCATTCCAGTTCCTTGGACCCAGCCACGCTCCGCTCCGAGCAATGAGGAAAGGCTCCGCAGGGACCGAACACATCAACCTATCAAGAATTCTCGAATACCCTCACGTCTCAACCATCGACGCCAGGGAATAGCGAACACTGGGCTGCAGATCTTAAGGTGGCTGGCTCCGACCAAGTCTCTGAAGAAGCAGTCCCCCCCCCGTCAACTATACATGACATATATTATATGATGTTATAGATATTGTCCTGAGCAGTAGGATATTGCGTTGATGTGAATAACATGTGGAGGAAAAGACGGGGCTGTGAATATCCCGGTGATTCCTGAGGAAGCGTCGAGGTTATTCCCAACCTTGATTCAATTCCGATTGGATTGCTGACGGGAACTGCTCCCGGATTGCTGGAGGCGATTTTTGACCTCCTGCGGGAGATTGGACGTTGAGATCCAGGCTCTTGCCGTGACAGCATCCTGACGAACCCAATCGCGGGCGAGGTTTTCGATTTGGCGATCACGATTATTTGGATCGCTGATGGTGGCAGCCCAGGAGATGGCCGTTTCAGGATCCTCGGAGGAAATCTTTCGAGCCAAGGCAGTGATGGCAGAATCCTTCGACGAACCGGCGGGTTGCACGGCCAGCCACTCCGCGGCGGCCTCGGCGTCTTTGGAGGCCCAACGATCAACAACCGCCCTCATGGCGGGTCCCCGGTCTTCCTCTCCCAATCCACGCACATATCTGGCTGCCGCTTCGGGAGATGAATTTGCCCATTGGGAGACGGCGTCGCGGATCACGTCCCGGCGTTCGTTCGCATTCGTCAGTGAGGCAGACCATTGGAGCACGGCCTCCGGGTCTCTGTTGCTCCAACCTGATGAAATCGATCGAATCGCCTGACTCCGGTCATCAGGACTCAAAGAATTGAGAGCTGCGATGGCGCTTTGCGGGTCTTGAGCGCTCCACTGTGAAAAGAGTGAACCCAGGGCTCCACGCCGCGCTTCGCCTTCCGGGAGTGTTTTGGCCCAAGCAAAAACATCCTCTTTCCGGCCAGTTTGGGACCACTGGGAGGCGATCTGTGATACGGATTGAGAAAATATACGGCCGGGAGGCAGCTGGGCCGCCGCAGCAGCCGCGGCGGCCGGATCCTCGCGCGCCCAAGAGGATATGATCTGAGCGACGGATTGCTGAAAATTATCTCCTGTTGGCATGTGTTCGAAGACGGCATCAAGAAGTTCCTGACGGTTGCCGGAGGGGTTCATGCTCATAGCACGAAGAATATCGGAGCGCATAGTGGAGTCTGAGACGCTGATGGCGTACTGCAGGGCCCCTTGAAAATCCGTGCGCGCCCAGGAGCTTACGGCCGTTGAGATCGCCGAAGCCCGGGAACCGTCTTCCTGAATTTCCAGAGCTGCTTTGAGTGCAGCTTGAGGGTCGGATTGTGCCCAGGTTTGAATGACCTGCTGGCGTGGATCCATCTGCGTCATGGAACTTGCTGGGAGAGAGTTGGCAAATTGCCAAGCCGACTGAGGGTCACTTTGAGCGATTGAGGAAATGAGAGACATGCGTGCTTGGTCGACATTTCGTCCGGTGAGTTTCAACAAAGCCGCCTTGGCTCCTTCAGGGTCTTTTCTTGCCCAATGATGGAAGATCATCGAGATCGAGTGATCTTCAATGCTGTCAGTGCCGGCCGTGGTGACAAGTTCCAGAGCTCTTTGAGGATCTTTCTGGGCGATGTTCATGATGGCCATGGATCGCATCTGACGTTTCAGCTGCTGATCGTCGATCGAGTCGGCCATGCTTAGTGCTCGTGCGGGGTCCTGGCCAGCCACCGTGGAGACAATGGCCATCAGCGCCGCTTGGCGACTGGTGCCAGGCGGCATGGTCAGAGCAAAATTCCATGCCCCTTGAGGGTCTTTTTCAGAGTAGGCTGCCATCACGAGGTTCCAGCCCATATCCTGCCCGGGCTTCATGCCCAAGGCCTGCAGCTTGGCGGCGATCTCCGCCGGATTCGAGAGTAATAATCGATCGTTGAGATCAGCCCAACGCCTCATCGATTTCATGTTCCCCCACACACCGTTTTGGAAGTTTTCGATTTCTGCCAGAAACTCTTCAGCCGTGATGGGTTCCAATCCCTGTGAGACATTCTGAGCTGCCGCTTCGGGCGACCCGGAGTCACTGGGTCCCATGGGAGTCGCTCTGGCAACTGTGGCAGACTTTGAGGAGCCGCCAAGATTTGGTGCGCTGGCAGAAGGAGACTGATTGCCAACAAGGTAACCCACCCCTGCCCCAACGGCAAAGCCGGCAATGGTTGTTATTATGAGTGCGGGTTTCATGGAAGGAGGGAGGGGATTTTCACCATGCATTGATTGTATGTGGCACAGGCCCCAGGAGCAAGGATAGTCCCTGCTCGCACACGATGACATCTGCGGCCTGCGGAATGAGCGTGTCACCCCTCCGAACACTATTTTATTGTCGCCGAAGGCGTGGAGACCGTTTAAACATCCGAAATGAAGTTCATCCCTGCCCTCTTGTTTGCTGTCATTCTTCTATCAGCGTGCGCCACAAATCAACCCATGGCTCTCAAGCAAATCGCCGCCAAGGGAGTCAATCCGTCGACCTATGCAAGAATTGAAAATGGGCGGGTACTCGGATACACGGACATTCTCAACTTGGTGAAAGCGGATGTCCCTGAGGCGGCCATCGTCTCTTATCTCAAGAGCACCAAAGCCCCTTACCGTCTGACAACAGCCCAACTCGAACAGCTCACGGATGCCGGCGCAGGGTCGGATTTGGTGAATTATCTCGGCAAATCGGTGGGGTATTATGAAGCCACCAAGAGAGCACAAACGGGGGGCTCCCAATGGGATCAACACCCTTACTTTAATGATCCTGCTTATTTGGGCGAGGCCCCTTTTCCCTATGCCTTCCCCGCTGAATGGAATGATCCTGCGGCCGTTGGTCTTTGGTTTTAGGATGACTGAGTCGGCTCCCCTACCCCTTGTTCCTTCCCAGGCTGTTAAGATCTTCGAAGGATGAAATCAGGCGTTTTGTGAAGCTGTCTTCTGCTGATCCCAGCCAGATGCGTGGATCATAATACTTCTTGTTGGGAGAATCCGCTCCACTTGGGTTTCCAATCTGACCTTGCAAGAAGTCATGGTTTTTGGCCTCGTAGGCCCGAATTCCATCCCAGTAGGCCCATTGGAGATCAGTGTCCAGGTTCATCTTGATGGCACCATAGCCAATCGCTTCACGAATTTCCTCCCGGGTGGAACCGGAGCCGCCGTGGAAGACAAAGTTAACGGGTTTGGGTCCTGTGCCGAAGGTTTTTTCGATGTGTTTTTGAGAGGCGTCCAGGATCGCGGGTTTGAGTTTCACATTCCCCGGCTTGTAAACCCCATGCACATTCCCGAAGGCGGCGGCCACGGTGAAGTCCGGGCTGATCTTTTGAAGCACTTCGTAAGCACTGGCAACATGTTCCGGTTGTGTGTAGAGCCGGGATTCGTCGATCTCGGAATTATCCACCCCATCCTCTTCTCCGCCGGTCACACCCAATTCAATTTCCAAGGTCATCCCGAGCTTCGCCATTCTTTCCAGATAAGCGGCACTGGTGGCAATATTCTCCTCCAGAGGCTCCTCGGAGAGATCCAGCATATGAGAGCTGTAAAGGGGCTTGCCCGTGGTGGCAAAGTGCGCTTCACCCGCCTGCAACATGCCTTCCACCCATGGGAGGAACTTGCGGGCACAATGGTCGGTGTTCAGGATCACCGGCACGCCATAGGCTTCCGCAGCATGGGCCACGTACTGAGCTGCCGCAATTCCCCCGGCAATTGCCCCCTTCTGTCCGTCTTTGGAAATGCCTTTCCCAATAAAAAAATGAGCCCCTCCATTGGAAAACTGGATAATAATTGGTGACTCGACTTCGCGAGCCGCTGCCAGGGCGGCATTCACAGAACTCGTACCAATACAATTCACGGCCGGGAGCGCGTAGGCATTGGCCTTGGCATCTTCTAAAACTTCACGGACTTCCGCCCCAAAAAGAACTCCTGCACGAAACTTTGATTGACTCATAATATGATGTGATTTGATTGGTGAAATCCGAGGCTAGCTTGGAAAAATTCCTCCGGCCAGCCACAAATGTCCAACCTCGTGAAAGGTTGTGACCGAGAGGATTTGTGACGGCCAGATCATTGGAAAAACACCAAAAGCATAAATCGTGCCCGTCAGTTCGATGAAAAATCGAACCATCCATGGCTCAGGGATTTACATCTATGAAATTTGCAGATTATTATCCGCCGCGTGAGCGAACCAGACACCATCCCCAAAGTCGAAGCCCGATTTCGTGGGATTGGTGTGGCGCCTGGGATTGCCCATGCTCCGATCGTGATGCATTGGGAGGACGATGAAAGTGTTCCCGAGCGCACAATCACCACATCAGACCTTCCGGGGGAAATTGCGCGATTTGAGGCCGCCTTGATCGCGACCCGTGCCGAGTTGCTTGAAATTCAAGAGCGCATCGCCGATGCCATCGGCACGAAGGATGCAAGTATCTTTGATGCGCACCTGCTTGTTGTCGAAGACCGCACTTTGATTGATGAGGTATTGCGATCATTGGAGTCGAGTCGCAAAAACATTGATTTTGTTTTCTCGAAGGTGGCCGACAGATATTGCAAAACCCTCGAACAAATTGATGATCCTTATCTGAGGGAGCGGGTTGTTGACATCGAAGATGTCGCCAAGCGGATTCTCAGGAATCTTCTGGGCAAAGGCCCCAAGGATATTGCCACCAGTGAACGCCCCCATGTGCTTGCCGCGAGGGTCCTGGCTCCGTCCGACACCGCCCTCATCGACCGATCCAAGGTGTTTGCTTTTGCCACCGAGTCGGGCAGCAAAACCTCCCATGCCGCCATCATGGCCCGCTCGTTGGGCATCCCAGCCGTGGCCGGCCTGCATGAGATTTTTGATCGTTTGGAGACTGGAGATGACGTCCTCCTGGACGGCACGTCGGGCCTTCTGATCCTCAACCCCAGCCAGGAAACCCTGGCGGAGTATGGTCGGATCGAGGAACGCCGTGAGAAGGTCGAAGAGGAACTCGACCTGATCCGGGAGACCTCCTCCACAACTTCGGATGGGCGTCATATTATCCTCTCCGCCAACATCGAGCTCCCTGACGAAATTGCTGATGTCATGGAGTATGGCGCGGAAGGGGTCGGTTTGTTCCGTACGGAGTTTTTGTTTCTTAATCGTGAGGATGTGCCTTCGGAAGAAGAACAATTCGAAAACTACCGACTTGTGGCCCAGCATGTGGCTCCCCATGCGGTTATCATCCGGACCCTAGACATCGGCGGTGACAAGCTTTCCGACAGCCTCGACTTGCCAGAAGAGGAAAATCCCTTTCTTGGGTGCCGCGCCATCCGCTATTGCCTGGAACGTCCGGCTTTCTTTAAAATTCAGCTTCGGGCAATCCTTCGAGCTTCGGCATTTGGAAATGTCAGGATTATGTATCCCATGATCTCGGGAATTGGAGAACTTCAGCGAGCCAATGCCTTTCTCGAAGAGTGCAAAACTGAGCTTGCTGAGCAGGGGGTGGCATTTAATAGGGACATTGAGGTGGGTATTATGATTGAGATTCCCAGTGCGGCCCTCTCAGCCGAGCGCCTGGCCAGGGAGGTCTCGTTTTTCAGTATTGGCACGAATGACCTGATCCAATATGCGCTGGCGGTTGACCGTGTGAATGATGCCATTTCCTATCTTTTTGACCCAACCCACCCCGCAGTGCTTCGTCTGATCAAGATGGTTGTTGACGCTGCCCGCTCCTCAGGGATTTGGGTAGGGGTGTGTGGCGAGATGGCTGGCGATGTGATCCTGACCCCTCTGCTGGTTGGCCTCGGGGTGGATGAGTTGAGCGCCTCAAGCCGCCTGGTTCCCCGCGTCAAAAAAGCTGTGCAATCTCTGAATCTTTCGATCTGCCAAGCGCTCGCAGAGGAGGCATTTCAGTTGGACACAGGTGCAGAAATCTTAGCTCGCTGCGAGCAGGTGGCTCGGGAGCACTACGGCGAGATATTGGATTAATCAATCCCTTGTCAACCTGCCCGCAGCAGGCCAGAGACCGTCGCTTTGAACGGCAATCTGCAAGGCCCCAAGGTATTTCTGTTTCGAAATTTCGATGGCTCCAAACTGGCGCAGGTGTGGCGTGACCCACTGGATGTCGAGAAGCTGAAATGCTCCGATTTTCAGAATATTCACCAAAGCGACCAGAGCCACCTTGGAGGCACCCGACTGGTTATGAAACATCGACTCCCCGAAAAAAGCCGCCCCCAAACTCACCCCATAGAGGCCACCAGCCAGCTGGCCATCCCGCCATACCTCCACCGAATGGGCCTGCCCACTTCGGTGGAGTTCCATGTAGCTGGCAAAGATGCGCCCATCAATCCATGTTTCCTCCCGGTCGGCA
>JBGTAR010000199.1:0-7168 GCA_041749815.1 Terrimicrobiaceae bacterium | reverse complement strand
CAGGAATATTCTGTTTTGTCTGGTGGTCCTGCGATCCATCCAGCTTCCCCTGCTGGCATGGATGACGGGAGCCATTATCAACGAAGTGGTGGTGCATGGCAAAGTGGACCTCCTGCTTGCATCCTGTCTCGGATTCCTTGCTTTTGCCGTCTTTACTGATGTGACGTTCAGCTTTCGCATGGTGCTCGCGATGAATCTTGGGGAAAGTGTGATCCGGGATCTAAGGCTTGCGGTTTTTCGTCATATGCAAAGTATGCGCATGGCGGCATTTCATCGAACGAAGGTCGGACGAATCATCAGCCGCTTCACTTCGGATGCCGAGGCCGTGCGGGTCGGAATTCAGGATGTGTTGTTTGTCAGCCTTGTCCAAGGTGGGCAGATGGTGGTTGCTGCTGCTCTGATGGCCTTTTACGACATCGGGCTGTTTCTTGTGATTTTGGTGCTTGTGCCTGTTTACTGGCTCATCAACCGCCAGTTTAGTCACCGCCTGGCCAAGGCCCACCGGGAGGTTCAGGAGAGCTTCAGCCGTATCACCTCCAGCCTGGCTGAAGCCGTGAATGGGATCCGGGTGACTCAGGGATTTGTTCGCCAGGACGTGAATTCGGCGGTTTTTGCCTCACTCGTTCAGGACCACGCCAGGGTGAGCATGAAGGTCGCCAAAACCTCTGGCACCTTCATTCCTCTCCTGGAATTCAATAGCCAGATTTTTATCGCCATTCTCCTGGTGCTTGGCGGCTGGCAGGTCATTCACACGGACACCACGGTGACAGTCGGGGACCTGATTCAATTTTTCTTTCTTGCGAATCTTTTCTTCAGCCCGATCCAAAGTTTGGGAAATCAATACAACAATGCGCTGAATGCCCTGGCTGGCGCGGAACGGTTGTTCGCTTTTCTGGACACGAAACCGGATTGGGTTGAGCCGGAGGATGTTTCCGACCTTCCCCGAATTGACGGTCATGTGCGGTTTGAGGACGTGACGTTTTCCTACAAGCCGGGGGAACCGGTTCTTCATGGTATTTCCTTTTCTGTCGAGCCGGGCTGGAGCGTGGCTCTAGTGGGTCACACGGGAAGCGGCAAAACCTCGATTATCAACCTTCTTGCCAAATTTTATCTGCCGGACAGTGGCCAGGTTCTCATTGATGGCCATGACATTCTCACAATCCGATCACAGTCGCTGCAGCGACAGATTGGGATGGTCCTTCAGCAAAACTTTCTTTTTTCAGGCTCGATTATTGAAAACATCCGTTTCTCCAAGCCGGAGGCCACGGAGAGCGAGGTCGCGGAGATCCTTCGCAATCTGGACTGTGATGACCTCTTTGAAAGCTTGCCCGATGGCCTCCACACCGAGTTGGGAGAGCGGGGTGCCGGGCTCTCGCTGGGACAGCGTCAATTGTTGTGTTTTGCTCGTGCGATGCTCGCCGATCCCAGGATCCTAATTTTGGATGAAGCCACCAGCGCCATTGATACCATCACCGAAGTCCGCCTGCAAAATGCCACAAAAAAGCTCATGACCGGAAGGACAAGTTTTGTGGTGGCCCATCGTTTGTCCACCGTTCGGGAAGCTGATCTTCTTCTGATTCTCGATCGTGGCCAACTCGTCCATTCCTATCGGCGCGGCGAAAAGGGCTTTGCCGATTATATTCGAACAAACCATGCCATGGTTTTGTAGATTTACCCGCGACCTCAAGGGTCGGTTTTTGGAGTCGTCTCTCCCGCAGGTTGTTGTTGTCGAATATTCCATTTCTCAACAATCTTTTTGGTATCGTCATCGGTCTTCGCCAACTCCAAAACGTCGTTTAACAAAGCCACGTACTGGCTTTTGACCTGCTCGGATTGTTTCACCAGAGCTTCCCGCTGGACGGAGAGTTCGCGAAGTTGCTTTTCCGTATCATCCAAAGCCTGGCTCTGGGTTGTGTTGCTTGAAATCTGCCAGTTGATGATCTTTGCCGTTTGGGCAATGCTTCCAATCTGCGCGGCAAAAAAGAGGGATAACGCAAGCGCAACCAATCCGGTCGCGAAGTGAAGGCTGGTGTCGGAATGTTCGTTGGACATGGGATCAGGGGGTGGGGGATTGAGGATCGTTGTTCAATTTGACTTCCAAGCCATATTTCTGAAGGAGTTCAGCAATGCGTTGGTTTTTATTCTCCACCTGGAGGGTGGCCAGATCTCTGAGAACCGAGGGGCCGGTCTGCTGGGCAAGCTGTGCACCGGATTCAATGGCCTGTTGCTGGATTTGAAGGTCGCGCTGCTGCTTTTGCACAATCGCGGTTTTGGCCTGCACTTCTTCCTGAAGCGCAAGCAACTGCGCTTGCTTGGAGGTATTCCCGAAGCTGGCCACGAGGAGCCAAACCCCAAGAATCAAGGCAAGGGAGCCGGTTGTGATTGAAAATAGGGAGGGAGGTTTCATGGCAATAATTGTTCAGTGAAACGCCAGCCTACAGATATTTCTCCTCTCGTAAAGACCTCGCCCGTTTTTTTGGGCTATGGGCAGTCGTGATCGAGGAAAATATTATGTCGGGGAAAATATTATTGACAAAAATAAGTAAAACTTATATTATGCACAAATATGAAGCCAATCGTCTTTAACAACACTGTTTTGCGAGATGGCCACCAATCAATGGCCGCGACGCGGATGACCACGGCCCAGATGCTTCCTGCGGCGAAGATTTTGGATGGCATGGGTTTTGGGATGCTTGAGACTTGGGGTGGGGCCAGCATTGATTCGGCGTTAAGGTTTTTGGGGGAGCAGCCTTTTGATCGTATTCGGAAATTGAAGGCCGTGGCCCCTCAAACACCTCAGGGCATGCTTCTGAGAGGCCAGAATATCGTCCAGTATCGTTGTTTTTCAGATGATGTGGTTGAGGCCTTTGTCGCGGCATCGGCAGTTGCGGGTATGGAGGTCTTTCGAATTTTCGATGCTCTCAACGACTCAAGAAACCTCTCCACGGCCATTGATGCCGTCCGAAAGTCCGGCAAACACGCCCGTGGCGAAATTTGTTACACCACAAGCCCGGTTCACACCACCGAAGCCTTTGTGAAGTATGCCTGTGAGTTGAAGGAAATGGGCTGTCATTCACTTGCCATCAAGGACATGGCGGGAGTGATTGCTCCCGTGCCTGCCGCCCAGGCCGTGAGGGAAATCAAAAAACTGACCGGTCTTCCTGTCACCTTGCACAGTCATGACACGGCCGGTCTGGCCGCCTCCTCCTACCTTGCAGCCATCGACGCCGGGGTGGATGCTGTCGAAACCTCAATCAGTCCCTTTGCGAATGGGACATCCCAACCCGACACACTCCGCATGCTGGCCCTCTTGGAGGGACATGCTCGTCAACCCGACTTCGACCGCAAAAAGCTCGCGGAGTTGCGGGACTACTTCACCACCATCTATCAGGAGTTGTCGGCCTTCACCTCTCATGCCAATGAAGTCGTCGAAAGCGACACGCTGATCTACCAGGTGCCTGGTGGTATGCTTTCCAATTTCCGCGTCCAACTTAAAGAAATGAAAATGGATGACCGCACCGCGGACGTTCTGGCAGAAATTCCTGTTGTCCGCAAAGCGCTGGGATGGCCGCCTTTGGTGACTCCCATTTCTCAGATCGTGGGGACCCAGGCCATGCTGAACGTCAAGTTCGGGCGCTGGAAAAACTTCTCGCCTCAGGCGATGGATATTGCGCTGGGCAAATACGGCAAAACTCCCGGCCCGATTGACGTGGAAGTCCTTAAGATTGCCGAGAAGAACACGGGCAAAGAGCGTTGTTCCACACGCCCCGGTGACGGCATTGAGCCCCGCATGGCTGGCATTCGCAAGGACCTCGCAGCCAGGGGCCTTCCCACAGACGACGAGGCCTGTGTGCTCTTTGAAATGTTTCCCCGCGAATTTGAAAAGCTGCATGCTCCCGCAGACGTCAAGCCGCAGGCACCATCAACGACCCACCCCAATCACTCGACCAGCCCTCTCACGCATCGGATGACCCGCATGCGTTTGTCCATTGAAGGAGTCGCCTCCGATATCCTCATTGAGGAAACCTAACCCATGTCCTTATCCTTAGCCGAATTTTCCGACACCACGCCGCAAGCTTGGCGGGCTGCTGCGGAGGAATCCCTGAAGGGAGCTTCCTTTGACAAAAAGCTGCTGACCCGAACTCACGAAGGCATCACCCTCCAGCCTATCTACACAAAAGATCATGAGCTGGCGGTTTCTCTGACGGGATTTTGGCCCGGTTTGTCTCCTTTTGGACGAGGCAATCGATCACTGCCAACCCCCCCTTTGGTGGCGCAGGAACTGCCTTTTGGCACTCCAAAAACTTTTAACGAAGTGGCACGCGAAGAACTCAAGCGTGGACAGAATGCTCTGGCGATCCAACTTGATGTGGCCTCACGCCGCGGAGTGGACCCCTCGGAAGCCGAAACCTCGGAGGTCGCGGCTTGTGGGCTGTCGCTTGCGAGTTTGGATGATGCGAATGTGTCATTTCAGGATATCTCGCCTGCCCAAACCCCGCTCTTTCTTTGGGCGGGGGCCTCGGCCCTGCCGATGCTATCGCTATTTGCCGCCCACTCACTTGAGTGGCGAGGGGGGATTTTGGGAGATCCTCTCACAGAATACGCAAGGGATGGTCAGTTGCCCCTAAATTTGGAGGATGCCTTTGCGGAGATGGCTGTTTGTGTGAAATGGAGTTCGGATCACGGTTCCCGCCTTCGCACCGTGGGGGTTGGTGCGAGTCTTTGGGCGGATGCCGGAGCGTCCGCCGTCGAGGAACTCGCCTTTGCGCTTGCCACCGGTGTGTATTATTTGCGGAAACTTTCAGACCGTGGGGTTGCGGGTGAGCAGGTCGCCAAACAAATGCTCTTTACTTACACTCTTGGCTCGCACGTATTTCTGCAAATCGCAAAAATCCGCGCTGCGCGCAGTCTGTGGTCCCGGGTTCTTGAGAGTTGTGAAATTCCGCCGACTCCCGTTCATATTCATGGGAGAAGCTCGGTGCTTAACAAGACCCGACTCGACCCCCACACCAACATTCTGCGGGCCACCTCGGAAGGCGTGATCGGTTGCCTGGCCGGGGTCGAGAGCATGCATTTGGCTCCATTTGATGACACCATCCGGCTGCCGGACACCTTCTCGCGCAGGATCGCAAGAAACATTCACACCATTCTCGCCGAGGAATGTGACTTTGCCACCACCTCGGATCCCGCCGGGGGTTCCTGGTATGTGGAGACACTCACCTCGGAACTTGCCTCCAAAGCATGGGCCATCTTTCAAGAGATCGAGCGACGGGGAGGCATGTTGGCCGCTCTTCAGGAGGGTTATCCCCAAAGCCTCACAACCCAACTTGCCGAGGCACGCCGGGCCGCTGTTTCCTCCCGCCGCGACGCGCAGATCGGGGTCAATCTTTTTCCTAATCCTGCAGAGTCTCCCCTTGAGGAACTTGCTCAGGATGCCCAAGCGACCCATGCCCAACGCGCAGCAGCCATCGAAGCACTTCGCCCGCACACCCATCCAAAAAACAGCCGCTCGGTTGAAGCCATCTCCGGAGCATTTGCTGCGGGAGCAACTCTAGGTCAAATTTCTGAATCCTTGACCCGGTCTCCAATCAGTAACCCTACCATTGAGAGGGTGAGAATTCTCCGGGTTGCTGCAGGCTTCGAAACGCTTCGCTCCCGGGCCAATCATTTTAAAAAACTCACTGGCCACCTGCCAAAAGTCTGGCTTGCTAATTTTGGCCCCCCCAAACAACACAAAGCCCGTGCAGATTTTGCATCGGGACTCCTGGCCGCCGGGGGATTCGCAATCCATCAAGGCCGCGGGGCCTCCTCGCCTGAGGAGGCTGCCAAAGCCGCCTCAAAAAGCGGTGCCGATATTGTGGTGATCTGCTCCACCGATGAAACCTACCCGGCTCTGGTGCCTTCATTTGTTTCCTTACTTCGTGCGCTGAAACCGAAAATAACAATCCTGCTTGCCGGATATCCCACCGACCACCTCACAGAATTCCGGTCGGCTGGAGTGGACGATTTTCTTCACGTCAGATCGGATAGTTTGGATCTCCTCGGTCAGCTTCAAAAATCCCTTGGCCTGTCCTCTTGATCTCCATGAAACTCCCCGACTTCACAAAAATTGATTTTCATCCCTCCCTCCGCGGAACGGATTCCGAATGGGCAAAACACGCCACCCAGGAGTCTGGTCGCCAACTCAAGGAGCTCTCCACGCTGACCAATGAGGGCATCCCCGTTAAACCCTCCTACGGGCCCCTGGATCTGGCAACCTGCCAACACCTCGGTTTTTCTGCCGGCCTTCCGCCATTTCTCAGAGGCCCTTACGCTACCATGTATGTCCAGCGCCCATGGACGATCCGTCAATATGCCGGTTTTTCCACAGCGGAGGAGTCCAACGCTTTTTACAAACGCAATCTTGCTGCGGGTCAGATGGGGCTTTCTGTTGCCTTTGATTTGCCGACGCATCGGGGGTATGACAGCGATCATCCCCGCGTGGTTGGGGATGTTGGTAAAGCGGGGGTCGCCATTGATTCCGTGCTGGACATGAAAATTCTTTTCGATGGCATTCCTCTGGATCGCACCAGCGTTTCGATGACGATGAACGGGGCCGTTCTGCCTGTGCTGGCCTTTTATATCGTCACAGCCCTTGAGCAGGGGGCCACCCTTCCGCAACTGGCAGGCACCATTCAAAATGACGTGCTTAAGGAATTCATGGTGCGCAACACCTACATCTACCCCCCGGGGCCGTCCATGCGCATCATCGCAGACATTTTTGAATTCACGTCAAAGGAAATGCCAAAATTCAATTCCATTTCCATCAGTGGCTACCACATGCAGGAAGCCGGTGCCACCGCCGATCTTGAAATGGCTTACACGCTTGCCGATGGGCTCGAATACTTGCGCACTGGCATTGCTGCGGGTTTGGACATCGACGCTTTTGCACCACGTCTCTCCTTCTTTTGGGCGCAGGGAAAAAACATGTTCATGGAAATCGCGAAGATGCGGGCGGCCCGCGTCCTTTGGTCAAAAATCGTGAAATGCTTCTCGCCCAAAAGCCCGAAATCCATGGCGCTGCGCACCCACTCCCAGACCAGCGGATGGAGCCTCACGGAACAGGATCCCTTCAACAACATCGCCCGAACCTGCATCGAAGCCATGGCCGCAGCCTTTGGTGGCACGC
>JBGTAR010000198.1:0-41827 GCA_041749815.1 Terrimicrobiaceae bacterium | reverse complement strand
TTCACATACCCGACGCGTGCGCCGCCTTCGATGGACATATTACAAACCGTCATCCGTTCTTCCTGGGTGAAGCCATCGAAGGTTGATCCGCCGTATTCGTAGGCGTAACCGAGGCCGCCATTCACACCGAGCTTGCGGATGATGTGAAGGATGACGTCCTTGGAATAAACGCCGGGCGCGAGTTTTCCGTCCACGTTGATCCGGCGGACTTTCGGTTTGCGGATGGCCATGGTTTGAGTGGCCAGAACGTCGCGAACCTGGCTGGTTCCGATACCAAATGCGATGGCTCCAAACGCGCCATGGGTCGAGGTGTGGGAATCCCCGCAGGCGATGGTTGTGCCCGGTTGGGTGATCCCCTGTTCAGGGCCAACGATGTGGACAATTCCCTGCTGCCCGCTTGGAAGATCAAAAAATTTCACACCGGCTTCCTCGCAGTTTTTGCGGAGGGCCTTGATCATGTCATCCGCCAGTCCGTCCGAGAACGGTTCCTCGCGCTCGTCCGTGGGGACAATATGATCCACGGTGGCGAAGGTTCGGTTTGGAAATTTCACTTTCAGGCCGAGATCCTTGAGCATGCCAAATGCCTGCGGGCTGGTGACCTCATGAATGAGGTGGGTGCCAATCAGAAGCTGCGTCGATCCATTCGGCAACTCTTTCACCGCATGCGCAGCCCACACTTTGTCCAACAACGTCTTACTCATAAATTGACCAAGCACTATGAGGGCTCTGGTTCGGTATTGCAAGGTCGTCGTTTTGCCAGAATTTGGAGCAACCAAAAATGGGCCGGATTGATTCTCGCCTGGTGGAAAGTTATCTATCCCACAGAAAGAAATAAGTGGGAAGTCCCTTGCCCGCCCACTTGTCTCTTTTTGCACCAAATCAATCCATGCAAAAAGGTTGAACTCCCCATTCAAGGAAGATACGGTCACACGTTT
The DNA here is from genome assembly GCA_041749815.1 of Terrimicrobiaceae bacterium. Lineage (GTDB taxonomy): Bacteria > Verrucomicrobiota > Verrucomicrobiia > Chthoniobacterales > Terrimicrobiaceae > JAJTZA01. The sequence goes on along the minus strand of JBGTAR010000198.1, from coordinate 40,892 downwards.
TCATCCCTACCCCAATGAGCAACAATATTGAGTCCCATCTCGTCGAAAAACGCGTTTTTAAACCCTCCAAAGATTTTTCCAAAAAGGCCCGTATCGGTTCGCTGGCGGAGTATAAAAAAATTTATGCGGCTTCCATCCGCAACCCATCGAAATTTTGGGCAGGAGAGGCCTCGGATCTTTTATGGCAAAAGAAATGGACGAAGGTTCTGGATTGGACACCGCCATTTGCCAAGTGGTTTGTGGGCGGAAAAATCAATGCCAGCGAGAACTGTCTGGACCGTCACCTGACCGGTCCCCGCCGCAACAAAGCCGCCATCATTTGGGAAGGCGAACCCGGCGAGCGCCGAACAATCACCTACCACCAGCTTCACCGGGAGGTTTGTATCTTTGCCAATATTCTCAAACGCAATGGCGCAAAAAAAGGCGACCGAATTTTGATTTACATGCCACTGATCCCGGAGGCCACGGTTGCGATGTTGGCCTGCGCAAGGATTGGGGCCATTCACAATGTGGTTTTCGGCGGGTTTAGTAGTGAGAGCATCAAAGATCGCATCCTCGACAGTGGAGCCACACTCGTCGTCACCGCGGATGGTGGTTACCGTCGGGGTCAGATCGTCACGCTCAAGCAGAACGTCGATCACGCGCTTGAGGGGAACACATCGGTCCGTAAGGTCATTGTTTTTCGCCGCACCAACATCGAGATCCACATCAAGCAGGGGCGCGACGTCTGGTGGCACCGCGAAGCGGAATATGTGAGTGCCCAGTGCCCGGCCGAGGCTCTCGACAGCGAGCACCCGCTCTTCATCCTTTATACAAGTGGCTCCACGGGTAAACCCAAGGGGATCCTCCACACCACGGGTGGATACCTCACGGCGGCCAATTCCACCACAAAGTACATCTTCGACTTGCGTGAAGATGATGTCTATTGGTGCACAGCGGATGTCGGATGGATCACTGGTCACACCTATCTAACCTATGGCCCGCTGGCTGCCGGGGCCACGGTTCTCATGTATGAGGGCGCTCCAAACTGGCCCGAACCCGACCGGTTTTGGAAAATTGTGGCCGAGTATGGCGTCACCATTCTCTACACCGCACCCACCGCCATCCGCGCCTTCATCAAATGGGGCAACGAATGGCCGGAGAAACACGATCTCTCCTCCCTGCGCCTTCTTGGCACAGTTGGCGAACCCATCAACCCCGAAGCATGGATGTGGTATCACGAAAAAATTGGCGGTGGCCGATGCCCGATTGTGGACACATGGTGGCAAACCGAAACGGGTGCCCACATGATCACCCCCTTCCCGGGAGCAACGCCCCTCAAACCCGGAACCGCAACGCTCCCGTTTTTTGGGATTGATGCCGCCATTGTTGATGATGAAGGCAAGGAGGTCGGACCCAATGAGGGTGGAAAATTGGTCATTCGCAAGCCATGGCCTTCCATGCTGCGCACCATTTATGGCGACAGGGGCCGCTACAAAAAACAATACTGGAGCGAGGTGAAAGGGTGTTATTTCACCGGAGATGGGGCCCGCCGCGATAAGGACGGGTATTTCTGGATTGTGGGCCGTATCGACGATGTTTTAAATGTGGCCGGTCACCGACTTGGAACCGCAGAAGTCGAAAGCGCGCTTGTGTCCCATGAGGCCGTGGCAGAGGCCGCCGTGGTCGGGCGTCCTGATGAAATCAAAGGTCAGGGCGTGGTGGCTTTTGTGACGGTGAAGACCGGAGTTCCTGCCACCAAGGAGCTGGCTGAAAAACTCCGCAAGCATGTTGCTGCGGCCATTGGACCGATTGCCAAACCGGACGAAATTCGTTTTGCCGAAGGTCTCCCAAAAACCCGCAGTGGAAAAATCATGCGACGCCTGCTCAAGCAAGTAGCCGCCGGTACCACAATCACCGGCGATACCACAACACTGGAAGACTTCAGCGTGCTTGCGAAACTGAGGAATTCCGACGAGTAAGACGGATCACAACGTGTGACCCATCTTTTTCTTTTTGGTGGCCAAATAGCGGGCGTTGTGGGGATTGGGTGAGGAGACAATCGGGAGTTGTTCGACAATCTCCAAATTGTGCCCCTCCAGTCCCACGACCTTGCGGGGGTTGTTTGTGAGGAGGCGGATTTTTTTGACCCCCAGGTCAGCGAGAATCTGAGCTCCCAGTCCATAATCGCGCAAGTCCATCGGAAACCCAAGACGCTCATTGGCTTCCACAGTGTCCAAACCCTCTTCCTGGAGTTTGTAGGCATGGATCTTGGGCCCCAACCCGATGCCCCGACCCTCCTGACGCATGTAAACCAACACCCCAACCCCGGCATCTTGGATTTTTTTCATGGCGTGGTGAAGTTGGGACCCGCAGTCACACCGGCGTGAGCCAAAAACGTCACCGGTCAGGCATTCACTGTGAACACGAACAAGCACGGGCTGCTCGGGGTCGATCTCCCCTTTCACAAGGGCCAAATGATGCGCCCCATCGACTTTTGACAAATAAAGATAGAGGTCAAAGTCGCCAAAGTCCGTTGGCATCGAAACCTTCTGCTCCCGCTCAACCAGCCGCTCGCGAGTGCGGCGGTAGGCAATCAGGTCTTCAATGCAGCACATTTTTAATTCATGCTTTTTTGCAAATCTCCGGAGATCGGGAAGCCTGGCCATAGATCCATCGGGGTTCAAAATTTCACAGATCACACCTGACGCATCCAAGCCGGCCAGCCTGGCAAGGTCCGCCGCGGCTTCGGTGTGGCCCGCCCGGCGAAGCACTCCCCCCGGCTTGGCTTGCAAGGGGAAAACATGACCCGGCTGCACGAGGTCCGAAGGATCCGCCTTGGGATCCGCCAGGACCTTGATCGTGGCGGCCCGGTCACGAGCGCTGATTCCTGTCGTGACGCCGGTGGCCGCGTCCACGGAGACCGTGAAGTCGGTTTTGTAGATTTCCCGGTTGTGGGCCACCATTCGCTGAAGGCCGAGCTGACGTGCCCGCTCTTCGGTGATTGGAACACAAATCAGGCCTCTTGCGTGGGAAGCCATGAAGTTCACCGTTTTTGCCGTCGCCTTGGAGGCAGCAATCACAAGATCTCCTTCATTCTCCCGGTCCAAATCGTCGGTCACAATCACCATCCGCCCCCTCCGAATCTCTTTGAGAATTTCGGGGATCGGGGAAAAAGGCGATTTGGTCATGGCGTCAGCATGGCACTCTTCCCACACAAGGTGCAAAAGAATTGATCAGGAATCGGAGCCAAGTCGGCGGGCAACAGACGGCCGCGCTGCCATGGGAGGAACGAGCTGGCGCCGCGAAGCGCCCGTTTGGATGGTAGGGCCGGGCAGTCCCTTGCCCGCCGTCGCATGAAGCGGAGGAAGTCGGTGGTCAAGGCTTGTCACGTCATAGGCCTTACGAAGGCGGAGACTGACGCGCCCATGGTAAGTATGCTGGCGCGAGCGCGAAGCGCCCCTTGGAGTGGTAGGGACGGCGGTCCCTCGCCGTCCGTTGCGCAATTTTAGTTTTCTGAATGCATCCGCTGTTGGGGGGAGCGGGGGAGGTCGTCCGTGGTGGCGCCATGCTTGCTGAGAAGCTCATCGCGGAGCCGCATGAAGCTGGCGGCCAATCGTTGTGAGAATGCCTCTTCCTCAAGTCCCGGAGGGATGAGGTCGCCAAGGCAGATCCAGATTGGAACTCTCTTCCAGGGCTTCCAATTTTTGATGTTATAAAGCCTATCGCTTCCCAAGATTGCGCAAGGAAGAACCGGGGCTCGCGAGAGCCGGGCCAGCATCGAGAGCCCCCGCTGCGGAGGAGTTCCCGCGAGGACGGAAGCGCCACCATCCCGAATCCCGCCTTCGGGAAAGATGCCAACAACCCTGCCATCCTGAAGTCGGGCCACGGCTTCACGCAACGCCGCCCGGTCGGGAGCTCCGCGACGAATGGGGATGGCATTTACAGACAGGAAATATTTGTTGCCCCACCCCGTGGCATACAGCTCACTCATCGCAAGCCAGTCCACCGGCCTTGGGGAATAGGCAGAAAGGAAGGGGGGATCGAAGTGACTGATGTGGTTACTGGCGAGAATCACCGGCCCGGTGGCAGGGAAATTTTCACCGTTAAAAACTTTGACGCGGGAACTAAATGTTAGAATGCCCCGCAAGCTGCCGACGGTGGTGTGATAGGAAATCGCCCGCCCCATGGATCTCCACGGGCGGCTGGGTTCTGCCGTCATACCTGGACAACCCGAACTTCAACCTCCAAACGATCAAAGGCATCGGCCGGACCTTTCCACGATCCGGAGATGGGCGAGGCCTGTCCCGGATCCCGGGCCACAGCCACCGAGACGTGTTCATTCCCAGTGACCTTGTTGGTCGTCGGGTCAAACCCTTTCCACCCTGCCCCCGGGATGTAAATTTCCGTCCACGCATGAGTGGCCCCATGTTGGTTCTGGTTCATCTGAATGTAGCCGGTGACAAAACGCGCTCCGAACCCCCAATGCCTGACAGCCTCCATCATCAGAACCGCATAGTCGCGACAGGAACCGCGCCCAAGCGCCAGGGTCTCCGCCGGGCTTTGAACCCCCGGCTCTTCCCGCCGCTGATAGGCAAAGTTTTGGTTGATTCTGGCATTCAAGGACGCAAGGAGATCGAACGTGCCGATCACTTGCCCGGGCTTGTAAAGGTCCTCCAACCATGCTCGAAGAACCGATCCGTCACGCGGGTAGCTGGCAAGGCGGTAGGGAATCAACTCCGGGGCCTCATCCATGGGATACTGAAAAGGATAAAGGGCTGCATCGGGGGAAATGACAAAATTGAGCGGGTTCCCCTCATAATTGGCGACAACCACTTCGCTGCGAATGGATAGCCGGCTGGCCGCGTCTGAAAATCCAAGAATCGCAATCGAATTGCCATACGTGTCGCGTACCCAGCGGACCGTGGCAGTTGGCTCGATATTAAAAATCGAGCTCTCGATGTGGAGGTCATGTCCCTCACGGGGTCGAACCAGCGCCCGATGAAGCCCAAACTGCACCGGAGACCTGTAGTGGTATTCGGTTTTGTGGGAGATACGGATTTTTTTCATTCGCTGGCGGCTGTGAAAAAGCGCTTCTGCTTCGCACTGATGGGGCGGCCCAGTCGCTCAAGCACAAGGAGCATGTCTTCCCAGACTTTGCGTTTTTCGGAGATGGATTGATTCCGCAGCAGGTAGGCCGGGTGATAGGTCACCATCACGGGAATATCATGAAAATCGAGCCACCGTCCGCGCAACTTGCCCATGGGCTCCGTCAGCCCAAGGAGGCCCTCGACGGCTGTTGCGCCCAACGCGACCATCGCCTTGGGGCGGATCAACTCGATCTGACGCTCCAGCCATGGCAGGCAGGTCTCCATCTCAGCCACTTTTGGCTTGCGGTTCCCGCTCTCTCCGGCGGGCATGTCAGGCCGGCACTTTAAGACGTTGGCGATGTAAATGTCATCACGAGTGAATCCCATTGCCAGGATGATTTTTGTGAGAAGTTGGCCGGCGCGGCCGACAAATGGTTCGCCCTGCGCATCTTCATCAGCTCCCGGAGCCTCACCAACAAACATCAAATCCGCAGAAGGATTGCCGACGCCAAACACCACGCCTTTGCGCGAAGTGACGAGATGGGGGCATTTTGTGCAGACGAGCGCCGCCTCGCGAAGTGCCGCCAATGTTTTGAAAGACGCTGGAGAAACGGCTGAGGTGCTGGCCGCTTTGAGTGATTTGCGGGGCTTCGCCAATTGGAGCGCTTCCAAGGAAGCCCGAGTGGCACCCGCCTTGCGTCCACTGCCTTTCAGAGCCCTCAAAGCCGGCAATGCTTCAGCAAGCCCTTGTTGGAATGGATCAGACATCCATTGAACGTTGCGAATTGGGCTGCGGTCTGTCGATCTTTCTCTCGCGGAATTTTCCAGGTTAATCCGCTTTTTAGTATGTCATCCCATGAAGTCTGCGGGCAACGGACTGCCGCGCCCTACCCATATAGGATCGAGCTGGCGCACGCGCGAAGCGCTCCTTTGACGGTAGGGCTGGGCAGTCTCCGCCCACTTTTTTCGCCATCCCGCATCAGTCACCATCCCCGGTCGCGAGGTCCATGAGATTTTGAATCACAGATGCAAGATCCTCGGGCGGCATGGCCTCCTTGAGGAAGCGGTGGTTCCCTCTCGGATCAGATGACCAGGAGTTCCATCCCCTGTCATCAATGACCGCCCTTCCTGGCTCACTCAGCTCCCAATACGTCTCGCCCTGATGCCCTGCGCCGCGCACTGAATAAAGAACCGCCGTCTGATCCCAACTGGGGCGTCCATTCTTCATGTCATATTTGCCAGCAACTTCAAAACCCCGGTAGGCACAAGCCACGGGACTCTGGTTTGCCACATCGACGTATTCCCCGCCCGTGAGGATGCGAATGCCGATTTCGTATCCGGTGAACACCACAGGAGTTGGCCATGAAGAGAGGGCTGCTGCCGTGTGAATCCCGGAGTCATTGGCACCAAAGTTCCACTCGGGCTTGCCGGGGGTTTCCGGAAAATGGCCGCCCATCACAACAAGCTTGCTCACCTTGGTCCGCACGAGATCTGGCGCTGATTCCCACAAATCCCGCAAGGCCTTCAGGTGTCCAATGGTGACAATGACAACCGAGTGATCCTCCTCCTTTTCAAGAATCCTCTTGTAGAGGGCCAGCGCGTCTTCTGCCTCATCGGCCCGCGTGATCTGATGACCATGCCTCTCCGTGTTTTTTGAGATGGCCTCCGCAGCAATTTTGTCAACAGGATCCCCGACATCATCTCCCGTGTAGGCACCCAGAGGGAGGTTGGGGCGACCACACCAGGCATTGATCGCAGCACAGACGCCCACCCCCCACGGCATTCTTCCCGCAGAGCTGTGGATCACCGCCAGGGTTTCCACCTCGCCCAGATCTGCCAGATGATGCAACAGCGCCATCGCTCCGGCGTCATCGCAATCGGCTCCCATGTCGGTATCCAAAATCAATCGAACGGATTTCATAGTCATCCCCCCATCTATCTCCCGATCATCATTGTTTCCAGCGAGTTCTGACCGAGTCATGGGAATATCTGATCAATAAATTGATGGTTTCCCTATGGAATTTCGAGTTGATGCATCAGAAATGCGGATCGGAAATATCATGGAGGCTTTCACTCCCGCCAAATTTCACTGAGGAATTTTCTAGGATTCGCGTTGACAAAAACGAATGAACGCGCCACATTTCCCTACGTAACACAATCTTATGCGCAACCTCAGAACACTCGCCTTCACCCTCATTGAACTTTTGGTCGTTATCTCGATCATCGGAATTCTTGCCGCTCTTGCCATTCCTGCCGTCGCCGGTGCCTTGGTTAAAGGCCAGCTGACAGGAACGTTGAACAACGCCCGTCAGTTGCAACTCGCCACATTTAACATCAACCTCGAAAATGAGGCAGCTGGTCAACCGGGTGTCTGGCCTGGCACCAATGGTCCTATTACATTCGCAAATTGGCGTGACTCCCTCACAAACATCCTCACCGAATCCGATCTGCGAAAAATGTTTTCAGCTCCCAGAGTTTCTGTGACGAATGCTCTGACTGTCGCCATGGCCGGCACTGCATTTAACGTTTATCAGGTAGGTAACATTGAGGACAGTGGTGCTGTTTTTATTACGACAAAAAACTGGAATGCAGCTACGCCGGGCACGGCCCCGCTCGCTACGGCATCCCCTTACGGTGATAAAGGAGTTGTTGTCATGCGCAGGGGCGGAGACGGCCAAGTCTTCCAGCAACGCTTCATCACGAATACCAATGCGGTTGGACTCATCACAAACCAGCCAGCCTTGGCCAACTAATCTCTGTTCCAATAACCCTAAAAAAGCCCGACTAACCCTCGGGCTTTTTTTTTGCACAACTCGAGGGTCTAGATTCCCTGCTGGTGGGCAAGGAGGGGAATTCCTCGGTCTGGCCCGGTAATAGTGACTACACTCATCCGACCTGTTTCCCTGAATTTGAGCAATTCTTCAAATGATCTAGATCATTGAACTCTCTTCATCATTCTACACGCAAAACCAAAAATTTAAAACCTCCCCTCTTTCGCAAGAAAGTTTCTCCTTGAGAGTTGCCCGATGGTCCACATTTTGCTTACAAAGGTCACCTGCCACGTTAACCAACTCAATCCTCCATGCCAAACCTCACTAAAAAGGACATCGTCACTTCCATCAGCAAAGAAACAGGATTGGTCCAATCGCAGGTTTTTGAGGTGCTCCAAAAAACGTTGGATCAGATCACCGATGCCCTCGCGAATGGCCGGGATGTGGAGCTTCGGAATTTTGGTGTTTTTGAAGTGCGACTGACGAAATCCCGCATTGGCAGGAATCCCCACAAGCCCGAGAAAGATGTTGTTATCCCAGCCCGGGCCACCGTCAAATTTAAAGCCGGCAAGGTGATGCGTCAGCGGGTTCTCTTGCGGACCGAAGAGCTCAAACAAACATCCTGACCCGCAATCTGCCATCCACCTGCGCTGAATGAGATTAACTGCGTTTGTGGAAATCCCCGAGCGTAGCGGGAGTTAATCGCAAACCATCACATTCGTCATAAGGGGATCTTTGCGCGAAACCTCTTTTTATTTTGCTGCGATCGAGGTGCCAAAAAGGGGTCCGATATGGCGTGTGAGGAGGTTGTTTGTAACACACTCTGACACGGTCACGCGGGCGGAATCCAATGCCTCCAAATATTCTGAGCCCATGGCGGCTGCGATTTTGAAGCTGACATGCACGAGTTGACGCATCGAGGCATTAAACTGTGGGTTGGCAGGTTCGTGGGTTAGGGCTGCCGCCAATTGTTCACCACTCCAATCGGCGACCGTGGAGGCATCTGGTAAGCTGGCCTTGTTGATGTCGATGACGGTGGCATAGGGAGCGCAGAGTTCGTCGATGCGCTCGAGGGCGTTTGTGTAAATGGTTTTCGCCATGGCGGCATGATCCCCTCCCGCGAGAGAAAGCCCGATCACTTCTTCCAGCCACGTCGTGCCAGCTGTTTTCAAATGCAGACCGGCGTTGTGCTTTTGCAGGAGAGCGCGGATTGGGCCGTAGAGCGAAAATTTGTCACTCCCTGAGTGGACGCTGATTTTTAGGTTTTCAGGCAGACCGAACTCCGCCACAGCCAGACGGATGGCCGCAAGATCCTGCTCGAACTCGCTGGCAAATTGAGCAACATCCCCCACATAATCGACGCCTTTGTTGAAGCGACCGGTGAACTTGGGGGCGATGGTTTGGACTTGTACCCCTTCGCCCGCGAGAGCTCCAAGAATGAGAAACAGCTCAAGTGGAGATTGGGGGGTTTCGGCTTCATCGGTTGAGACTTCCGCGATGGACTCGCCTTGGCCGCGAGCACGTTCGATATGACGGTAAATTTTGCCGGCTTCACGGATTGCGGTGGCATACTGAAGAATGAAAGGAATCAGTTCCTCCTCGCCAAGGGGTTTGTCCAGCCCCAGCAGAGGCAGCGATTTTCCGAGGAGCGGGGTGAGGGATTCGCGAACGGCCTCCGAATCCCCGGGTGTGGGGGACTTGGCGATAAAGTCCGCGACATCAATGGTGTAAAAATCACAGTGAGGGAGAAAGCGGTCCACGGTCTGCAAGCCAATGTGATCGGCATCCAAATGATACGCATGCTGCCATCCGGATTCCTTCACGGCGGCGTCAGCCGCTTTCCGGGTGTCAGCGGGGCCGCTGCCAATGAGGTTGTGTTCCCTGTTGGATTTGTTCCAGACCGGGATGACTTCAACACCTTTGTCTGCGGCTTGCTGAAGGGCGGCCAGTTGCGCTGGCCCCTCTTTTCCAAACCGATCGCCAATGCCAAACGTGAATTTTTCGAGTGTTTTCAAGGAATTTTAGGATTCTTGCAGGGGTGATCTTCGAACATGCCGTTCGGAGGAGAGAAATGCCCGGAGAGGGACTTGAACCCACACACCTTGCGGTACCAGATCCTAAATCTGGCGCGTCTGCCAATTTCGCCATCCGGGCTGTCGTGCGACTATTTATGATTCGCGCATGATTGAAACGCTTTTTATTCAGGTTGGCTGAAAAAGAGCCATGTCGACTGGCATTTCCTCTTCCTTCCCACGCAACATTGCGTGGGCATGGGCATTCGGTTTAAGTTGGAAGAAATTCCACGCCTCGCTTAAGATTCCCGCAATGAACAAATTTTTTCACACCGAAGCCGCCGCCTCTGGAATTCCGATCCGCACGGAGGTGCGGGTTGAGGACACATGGGATTTGGCGCTGCTCTATCCGGATGCGGCGGCATGGGAGAATGAGTTCCTTCGGTTGCAGGAGCTGTTTCCTGGAATCACCGCATTTCGGGGCCGATTGGTGGAAGGTACGGCCATGGTACACCAAGCCCTGTTGCTGGATAACGAGGTGAGTCGCATCGCCGAACGATTGATACAGTTCGCAGGATTGAAGTCCAGTGAGGACAGTTCAAACGAGGAATCTCTTTCTCGCGAAGCCCGGCTCGAGGGTGTTCTTCTTCGTGTGGGTGAGGCGTTTTCGTTTCTCTCTCCTGAGTTGCAGGAGCTCTCTGACGAAGCTTTTCAAGCCTTGTTCGAGGCCCCTGAGTTGGCGGACTGGGGGATCACACTCAAAAAACTCCAACGGATGAAACCCCACACGCTGTCCGCCCCGGAGGAGCGCTTGCTGGCCCTTGGGTCAGCCGCTGTGCATGGGCACTCAGAAACGTTTTCCCAGCTCATGAATGTGGACATGAAGTTTGGCAAGGTGATCGATGACGATGGCTCCGAAAAGGAACTAACCCAGAGCTCCTTTTCGTCATTTTTAACAAGAAAAGATCCAAAAGTCCGTCGGGAAGCCTTCCACAAATTTTATGAAGAGATTTCCGATCACAAATACACTTTGGCGGCGTCTTTGGCGAACTCGGTGAAGGCTGGGGTCTTCCACGCGCGGGCACGGAATTTTCCATCAGCCATGGAAGCTTCGCTTTTCTCTGATGATGTTCCGGTGGGAGTTTATGATGGGTTGGTTGGCAGTGTGCGGAACCACCTGCCCGAGCTTTATAAATATTATGAACTGAGGCGGCAGGTTCTCGGGTTGGAGGAGATCCATCACTATGACACTTATGTGCCCATGGTGTCCGAGGTCCAGAGCAACATCCCTTGGGATGAGGCCGTGGGGTTGGTCACGGCGGCGCTTCATCCCCTTGGCAAGCACTACACGGACATCCTTGGAGACGGTTTGGGCGCAGGGCGTTGGTGTGACCGTTATGAAAATAAGGGCAAACGCAGTGGTGCCTTTTCTTATGGCACCTTCTCAGGCCCGCCCTACATCCTCATGAACTATAAACAGGACGTGTTTTCCGATGTTTATACGTTGGCACACGAGGCGGGTCACTCAATGCATTCCTGGTTTTCGCGGAAGGCGCAGGTTTTTCAGAATTACCATTACCCGATCTTTCTTGCGGAGGTCGCCTCCACGTTTAACGAAATTCTGCTCACCGAGCACCTGCTTGCCACCACCGAGGATCCCCAGAGGCGGGCGATGATTCTGAACCGTCAGATCGATGATTTAAGGGGAACCCTGTTCCGTCAGACGATGTTTGCGGAATTTGAGCGGGCCATTCATGCGGCCGAGGAAGCGGGGGAGGGGCTCACGTTGGATTCCTTTCGCCGGATTTATCGTGGGCTGCTTGATGCGTATTTCGGGCCGAACTTTGCGATTGATGAGGAACTTGAGCTGGAAGGCCTGCGGATTCCCCATTTTTACAATGCCTTCTACGTTTACAAATACGCGACCGGGATCTCGGCTGCGGCCGCGCTTGCCAAGCAGGTTCTTGAGTCCGGAGAGACGGAACGTTACATGGCATTTCTTTCCAGCGGGGGAAGTCGGTTTCCAATTGAGACGCTCGCGGAAGCTGGAGTGGACATGTTATCCTCGGAACCGGTGGATGCGGCCCTCTCCCTTTTCAGCCGCCGGGTTGCAGAGCTATCGGAACTGCTTGCAAAATGAGCGAAGATCCCATGCGCTGGGAAAATATCTTTCCGGGAAACTTCGAAAGACGTTTCGAAGTGGTGGCGGCCGATGATGCCGGGAAGGCCGTGGATCGGGCATGTGGGGTGTTTCGGGAGTGGCGGGACATGTCGCTTGATGACCGGAAAAAAGCCTTGGCAATGTGTCGTGATGCTCTTGCAGAATCCAAGGAAATGCTTGCCTTGCTCATCTCCCAGGAAGTGGGCAAGCCCCTCCGCGAGGCCCGTTTGGAGCTGGATGCGGTTGTGTTAAAATTTGGATTTGCCTTTCAGGATGCTGATCTTCATTTGGCAGATCGTGAGGTAACCGATGGTCCGCATCCGGCCATGGTGAAATCCCGGCCGAGGGGGCCTGCCGCCGTGATTGCTCCCTTCAATTTTCCCATCCACTTGGGACATGGCGCTGCCCTAGCTTACCTCCTCGCTGGAAGCCCCGTGCTTTTCAAGCCTTCTCCGCTGGCAGCAAATGTTGCAGCCGCCTATGGCAAAATCATGAATCAATTTCTCCCTCCCGGGGTGTTTCAGATCGTTCAAGGCTGGGGCTCCACGGCCCGTGTCATCTGCCTTGATGTCCGGGTCCGCGCGGTGTGTTTCACAGGATCACTGCCGGTTGGACTCTCGCTGGCTCAGGAGTTGGCTTCGGATATTTCAAAATCTTTGGCGCTCGAGCTGGGCGGAAAAAACTGTCTCATCGTCTGTGCCGATGCGGACCTTCCTGCCGCGGCAGAGGCTGCTGCGGATGGCCTCTGTCTCACAGCCGGTCAGCGCTGCAATGCGACCGCCAGAATCCTTGTGGACCAATCCGTGGAAGCCGATTTTTTACAATATTTCCGAAACGCACTCACCAAATATGTGCCTGGAGATCCGACGCAGGAACGAACCATGCTCGGCCCGCTTGCAAACAAGCGCGCTTTTGATCGATACAAGCGCCTTATTTCGGTGCCGGGTGAATGGCTCATCCCCGGAAGATCAGACGACTCCAACGGTTACTTCGTCCACCCCGCCATCCTCAAAACCACCAGCACAAAAGCTCTGGGGGATGAAGAGTTTTTTTCGCCCGTCGCCACATGGGAAACGTTTTCGACCACTGAAGAAGCCATCAGCCTTCAGAGCAGCGATGTCCTTGGCCTCACCGCTTCCATCTTCACACGGTCGGAATCTGTGTTTGCTGAATTTGCCAGAGACTTGGAAGTCGGGAATCTCTACCGCAACTTGCCAACCACATTTTCGCCGTCGTCCCTGCCGTTTGGTGGCATGCTGTTTGCAGGCAATGGGAAGCCTGGCGGGCGGGGATTCGCGCGGTTTGTCGCCCATGAACAAGCCGTCCAGTGGCGGTCCTAAGTCATGACCCGGGCGTTCCTTGAAAAACTCATCGGTCGCATTGGCCTGGTTCAGCCGGGAGATGTGCAGAACTATCTTGCCGAACTGGCTCGAGAGAAGGGGTTTCTTGAAACAATTTTTAATGCCATTTTGGAGGGAATTCTTGTCACTGATCTCACTGGCCGGGTTGTTTATATGAACCGCGCTGCGGGGGGATTTTTTGGAGTGGAACCTGCGTCAAGTCTTGGTCGCGAATTGGGGGAAGTTGTCCGCGGCCTGGATTGGAATCAGCTCTCAGGAGAAGTCATCAGCCGGGACCTGGAGGTTTTTTACCCCGAGAACCGCTTGCTTAATTTTTACATTGTTCCGTTGTTGGACACGGAGGGAGGAACCGGTCCAGTGGGTGCGGCCATGATCCTGCGCGACATCACCCAGAATCGCCGTGCGACGGAAGAGACCATCGAAAGCGAGCGCTTCTCAGCGCTCACCCTGCTGGCTGCAGGGGTCGCGCATGAGATTGGAAATCCCCTCAATTCGTTGGATATCCACCTCCAACTCATGCAGCGACGGATTAAGAAGCTTCCCGCCAAGTCCCGCAAAGAGCTCGAAGACTCGGTGAATATTACCCGTCAGGAAGTTGGCAGGCTGGATCACATCATCACCCAATTCCTTCGGGCCATTCGCCCGCAATCCCTTCAACTCAAACCATCCAACTTGAATGATATTGTGGATGAGTCGCTGGCCTTTTTGGCGGCAGAAACCCGGGATCGCGACATTCTTGTCGAAGTGGATCTTTCCAGCACCCTGCCTCTCCTGGATCTGGACCATGACCAAATCAAGCAGGCGCTTTACAATGTGATTCGTAATGCATTCCAAGCGATGAAGTCCGGAGGATTCCTCCGCGTGCGCACATGGGTTGAGGAAACTCATGTCTGTGTCTCCTTCTCAGACTCCGGCGGTGGCATTGCTCCTGAGAATATCAGCAGGGTGTTTGAGCCCTACTTCACAACCAAGGAGTCCGGTTCCGGACTCGGGTTGCTGATCGTGCGCAGGATTGTCCGGGCCCACGGCGGCGAGTTGGCCATTGAAAGTTCCCAGGGCCGTGGGCTGGCCCTCACCATCCGTCTTCCCAGGGCGGACAAGCGTGTGCGTTTTCTTGAGCAGCCCAAGCAATGAGCTTGGCGGAACCCATGACTTGGGTATGCTCCGATCCGTGATCCTTGACCAAATAAAAAGCGCGGTGGAATTCGCCACCCATATCCCTCGCTATCGCGAGATTGTCGGGATTTTGATGAAATACGGCTTCGCGGATGTGTTGAAATTGGTTGCGCTTCAGCGCTTTCTCGGCATTGAGGATGCCACCATCACACTGCATGAAACCGGCGTTTTGTCCAAACCACTTCCTGAACGTGCCCGCATTGCTCTCGAAGAACTTGGTCCCACCTTTGTTAAGTTCGGGCAGATTGTGAGTTCGCGACGTGATCTGGTGACCGATGACTACTATCACGAATTGGTCAAATTGCAGGCCGGCGTACCGCCCTTCCCCGCAAAAAAGGCCCACAAAATTTTTGCCGAGGAAGTCCAGCTTCCCGTTGAGAAAGCATTTTCGTGGTTTGATGACGAACCCATCGGCGCCGCGTCCATGGCCCAGGTTCATCGGGCCAGACTGCAGGATGGGACTGAGGTGGCGGTTAAAATCCAGCGTCCTGATATCGAAAAAACCATCGAACTTGATCTGGCGATCCTGCTCGATTTTGCACGGTTTCTGGACAGGCATGTTCCCGAACTGTCCGGGTTGAACCCCGTCGGTGTTGTTCAGGAGTTTTCCGGTACGCTTCTCAAGGAGCTGGATTTTAAGAATGAAGCACTCAATGCCGAGCGATTTTCCAAGCAGTTCGAAGGCAATGACTGGATTCGGGTTCCACAAATCTACCGGGATTTCTCAACATCCCGGGTGCTCACCATGGATTACTTGGAGGGAGTTGGGGTTGAAGACTCCACGATGCTTGCGTCGTTGGATATTGACCCCAAGGAACTCGCGCGACACATCACCGAACTCATCTACGAACAAATCTTCGAGCATGGATTTTTCCACGGCGACCCCCATCCCGGGAACATGCTGATCCAGTCCGATGGCGTCACCGCGCTCTTGGATTATGGGATGATGGGGTCTTTCAGTCCGTCTTTCCGATCCAGCATTGCCCACCTCATCGCAGGATTGGCAGAGAAAAATCTCCAGCAAGTCATGAGTTCCATCCTCAACATGAGCGAGGAAGGCTACACGGCAGCTCCGGGACCGATGCTCAGCGATGTCGAGGCATTCTGCGAAGCGCACCTGAACCGCCCGCTCCGCGACATCAATCTCGGTAAGGTCCTCAACAGCCTCCTCGACCTCCTGCGCAACAATCACTTGCGCATGAAAGGCAGCTTCTACCTTGGCATCAAAGCCCTCACCCAGGTGGAAGCCATCGGCAGGGCGCTCGACCCTGAACTCAACTTCATCGTTCTCGGAGAACCCTACGCCACCCGCCTCATCCGTGGAAAATTCGAACCCGGTCGCATTTTTAGCGTCCTTCGGGGGATCGTCGGAGAGAGCCTCGATTTTCTGGAAGATTTCCCCCACGACTTTCGTAATCTCTACCAGCGCATCAAAGCCGGGAACATCAACATCCCTCTTCAACACAAAATTGATCCAGAGGGCTTTGAACCTCTCCGTAAGACCCTGGACTCCATTGCGAACCGGCTGACGAATGCCATCCTCACCGCATCAGTGCTCATCTGCTCAAGCATTCTTGTTCTATCAGGCATTCCTCCCAAGCTGGGTGGAGTCCCCATTCTCGGGGCAATCGGTCTTGGGTTTGGGGCCTATATGTGCCTGCGCCTTGTTCTCTCCATCTGGAAACATGGCGGTCTTTGAACCTGTAACTGCCCCTTATTCCGGCAATTTTGCTTCATATCACCCGATGGTCGGAGAAAGAGAAAAACCGCTTTTATCTCGCTGAAGAGTCCAAATGATCGAGCTCTAAAATCAAAGACATGATGAGGCCAAAACGAGTGCTGCAAAGTCCGAGACTATTTACCCAGCAGATCAAATTCCAAACGGCATTGAGTGGGAATCTCACGTGGCAAAGGCGCAAATTAAAAATATCCCAGCTAATAGAGGTTTTGGCGCTGATATATCGCATTGAGATACACACCAAAGCCTGGTGAAACGTGAGAAAGTTTCCGATCCATGGATCCAGGTCGTTCCTGATGTGGGCTCGGTCACACACTCCCCCCAATAATAACTATGAAATATTTCTTGTGGATTGCCATAGCCGCAACAACTGCCAACGTCTGGGCTGACGAGCTGTCGGACATCACGCATAAACCGGGTTCGGCGATGGCAGTTAAGCCGGGAGCGCCCCCCTCACCACAAGCCACAAAAGGTCCGGCCCCTGAGGAGGAGACCGCAAAATCCAGTGAACCTCCGGTCATGGGTAAAATGACACGATTTGTCCCCGGGCCGACCTTGTTGGATGACCTGAAAAACCTGAAAATTCCACTCGTGGAAGGTTATGCGTCCCAGCACCCCCGGCTCTTGTTTTTTGCCGACGATCGGGAGGACCTGGCGAAACGAGCCGCCGAGCGCCCTGATCTTTGGGATCCCGTGATGGCCAGTGCCCAATGGGTGAAAAGCCCGGAGCGTATTCCCGCAGAGGATGTGATCCGCAGTGGTTCAAAATATTGGCACAGCGAAAAAATCCAATCAGCCGCCTTGGCATGGTTTGTGACTGGCGACAAAGAGTTCAGTGAGGGTACCATCCGCTGGATGGTGGCACATAGCAAAGTGTCTGTCTGGGGCGACAAATATCGGCCCAATCTCGATTTGGTGGCCTCATGGTATCTTTATCACATGGCTGTCGCCTACGATATTCTGAAGTCGGAGATGACTCCCGGGGATCGTGATCTGATCCGCACCAGCATTGCCGAGCACGCCAGAGCCATCTACTCGGACCTCGATCCTCACAAGACCGAGGAGAAAATCCGATACGATCAAAACCACACTTATATTCCGACCGTGGCCCTTCTGTCTGCGGGGTTGGCCTTGTTTGAAGATGTGCCGGAAGCAGAGTATTGGCTCACTCGAAGTTATGCGGTGCTTCGGCGCTCCCGATATGTGCTCAGTGAGGACGGTTTTTATTACGAGGGTTTCGGTTATTGGAGTTATGCGTTGAACTGGCATACGCGCGGGGCCGAGTTGCTCGCACGTGCCACGGGCGAAAAACTTTTCGATCTACCTGCCTTGCGCGACACCTGGCTTTTTGGGCTTCACCTCAGTTTGCCTGGAACACCGGGGGCGTTTGGTGTTGGAGATGTGAGCAGTTGGAAGGATGGTAAACTCAGTGACCTCAAAATAACAAATTATTCCATGCTCTGGGAAATTGCTGCCCAGACCGAAAACGGGAAAAGTCAGACCGTTGGCAATGTCTATCATGCCAGATTGCCAGAAAGGGACTATCCGGCAACGGCCTTCCTTTGGTTTAATCCCAAAGTCGAACCCACAAAGCTCGAGGAGATCGAGCCATATCATTATTTCCCGGATCACGGCGTGGTTGCCTGGCGGTCGGGCTGGGGGGCGGATGACACCAGCTATCTTTTCCGGAGCGGCCCACCCCTTGGGCACCAGGCCACAGCCAAGTTCGGCCAACTCAAGGATTGGATCATGAACACCGGCCATGTGCATCCCGATATCGGGGCCTTCTGGATCTTTGCCAAAGGAGCCTATTTGGCCGTGGACACCGGCTATACCGCAGAAAAGTGGACCCATGATCACAACACGCTTCTTATCGACGAGAAAGGGCAGGGGATGGATGGTTCCTACTGGAATGCACGTGGTATTCCCTACGGAGATCTCGACAAGGCGAGGATCACCCGCCAGTTCCTCTCCGAGGAGTTCGGATTTGCCACCGGGGAATTTGGTGCGGTTTATAAAAATCAAGTCCCAGGTGTTGCTCTTAGTCGCAATGTGCTGATGACAAAACGCTGGCTTCTTATTGTGGATGACATGAAGGCTGATGAACCCCGGCGACTGACGTGGTTGTGCCATTCCATTGCCGAGTTTAAGAAGGAAGGCGGAGCCTTTGTCTCACGGCAACCCAACGCCGGCCTTGCGGTGCTGCCACTTGCTCCGGTCGGATTGGAAGTCAAACCCGAACCAACCATGGTGGTTTCTGGATTGGCACCAGGTCAGGGCACTCCTCAGCAACGGGGTCACAAACTGGGGCTGCGCTCAAAAGAACCCACGGGCGAGACCCGATTCATCAACCTTCTTGTTCCGCTGGACCCAGATGAAAAGCCCCCCACCGCGCAAATCAGCGAATCCGAGAATCAACTCTCATTACAAATCCGTTGGCAGGATGGCACGACGGAAAAGGTGGATCTCAATCTGGATTGGAAGGATGGCATGGCCGGGGGCCCGGCAACGTTCACTCCCGGCACCTGATTCCCTTCACCGAAGAGTCGACGAGTGGAGGAAACTGCCGCATGATGGCAGGAACGATGAAACCCAAAATTGCATTCACGGTCGGGGATCCTGCGGGCGTGGGTCCGGAGATTTGCGTGAAGGCCATCCAGGATCCCCGCGTGACGAACCTCTGCGAACCGGTGCTGGTTGGAGCCCTGACAGCCGTGCAGGCAGCCTCCGAATTGCTGGGATTTTCGGTTCCTTCAAACATCGAAGACGTTGGGGGATTGAATCAGAGTTTTGTTCGGGGGCAGGTCTCAGCCGAGTGCGGTTTGGTCGCCTATCGATCCCTTATGCGCGGGGTGGACATGGCTCTTTGTGGGGACGTGGAGGCCATCGTCACGGCTCCAATCAACAAGGCGGCCCTGAACCTTGCCGGCATCCATGAGAATGGGCACACTGAGATTTTGGCCAAAGCCACAAACACCCCACGCTACGCCCTCATGCTCACCAGCGAACGACTCACATGTGTTTTTGCGACCTGCCATCAATCGCTGGCCTCCGTACCACGGAGTTTGACCACAGAGCGGGTGCTGGAAGTGATTGGACTTCTCCATGAGGCGCTCCTGTCCATTCGCGGGAAATCACCACGCATGGGACTTCTCGCTCTGAATCCTCATGCTGGCGAAGGCGGGCTTTTTGGAAGGGAGGAAATTGAGATCTTGATGCCGGCGGTCGAAGCCGCGCGGAAGGCAGGGTTTCAAATTTCTGACCCCATCCCTCCAGACACGGCCTTTCTGCCGGAGGCCCTGACTCGATATGATGGGTATGTTTGCCTCTATCATGATCAGGGGGGGATTCCCTTCAAAATGCTGTCCTTCGAAGACGGAGTGAATACCACGCTGGGGCTGCCCATTGTCCGCACGTCGGTGGACCATGGCACGGCCTTTGATATTGCCTGGAAGGGACAAGCGTCCTCCTCAAGCTTGGTGGCGGCGGCCGAGTTGGCCGTGCGGCTTGTCAGTCAAGGCAAGGGACGTTCGGACAAGGAATGAAGAAAGCTGTTGTTCTGCTTGTACAAGTCTTGGTCAGCGTCGGTCTGCTTGTGTGGATTTTTCGTGAACCAGTCTTTCGTGAGGAGGTCATCGGTATTTTTCAGCAAGCAGACTTGAGGTGGGTCGGGGTTGCTGCTGCTGTCGCAGGCTTCGGCATTGTGCTTGGTTTTGTGCGGTGGGGGATTTTTTTAAAAGTGGTCGGGATTGAAGTTTCTGCCTGGCAGGTTTTTCGAATGGGGGCTGTCGGACTATTTTTTAACAGTTTCCTGCCGGGAGCCATCGGAGGAGATGCCGTGAAGGCTGGCTGGCTGGTGGCTCGTGGAGCGCGGATGAAGGATGCCCTGCTATCTATTTTGATGGACCGCATGAGTGGCATCGGTGCCCTGGTCTTGTGCTCGGCTGTTTTTATCGGAGTGCGTTTCGAGTGGCTGATGCAGAGTGCGGTGGTCTCGGCCATGATTCATCTCGTGATCCTCTACCTTGTGGTTGTTGTGGCGTTGCTGACCATTTCCTTCCTAGCAGCCTCCAAGGGAGCCCTTGCGAGAATCCCACAAAAGATGCCGGGTCGGGATGTGATTGTGGAGTTTTCGGGGACTTACTTCTTGTTTGTCACACGATGGCAGATGACCTTGGTGGCCGCTGGTATTTCTGTTGGAATGCTTTTGGCCTATTTTTTAACTTTCTATTTTTGTGCGTTGGCACTCGGAGTTCCTGTGCCGGTGCTGGACTTTTTATCAATCATGCCTGCCGTGGATATTTTGGCGGCCCTGCCAATCAGCGTGGGAGGTTTTGGTGTGCGGGAAGGGGCTTTTGTCACTCTACTGGGACAGCTCAGCGGGGTGGCGCCAGCCGCGGCGGTTTCTGTCTCCTTTGCTGGAGCCGTGCTGAATCTGCTCTGGGGGTGCCTGGGAGTCCTTGTGCTTCCCGGTTTCAAACGGGAGACGCGCAAATGACCAATCACCAGGCTGCCCGAAAAGCTGCTGCAAGCAGGTATTGGAAGAATAAAAGTCTCTATTTCTACACCAGGAGCAAAATTAGTTTGGACCCCGCTTATCGCTGGGTGGCGGAAACCCTGGCGTCCTCGCCCCGTCCTCTTTTGGATATTGGATGTGGTGCCGGCCAACTGGCAGCCTATCTGCGTGCCTCTGGCCACAACGCCCCCATTTTGGGAATTGATGTTGATGAACCCAAAATTCGCATTGCTCAAGATGTGGTGCCTGGCTGCGAATTTGCGCTGGGAGATGCCCTGGCCCTCCCGGCCCACCTCGGTGACGTGGTGATGTTGGACGTGCTGCACTACTTCGCTCCAGAGAATCGCAAAAAGCTTTTTGATAATCTCGCCAGCAGGATTGCGCCCGATGGCATCGGAATCCTCAGGGTGACATTAAAAGATCATTCGTGGCGCTACAAAGCCACCTGTCTTGAAGAATGGTTTGTGGGTGCCAGCGGCTGGATTCCCTTTCGATCGGTGGGGTTCCCCGATCGCCATGAGTTGGATCACTTGGCGGCTGAATCCGGAATGCAGGCGGCGATTTTTCCGATGTGGGGGATCACTCCCTTTAACAGCTACCTCATGACATTAAAACGTCTGCCATGAAACTTCCGATCATTGACAAAACAAGGGTCCGGGTTGTTTCAGAAAAACTCTCACTGCCTTTGCGTCAGGGATTGCGCCGTACCAGCGGAAACGTCCCGAGTTCCAATGCCGGATCTTCGATTGATTTTCAAGATCACCGACCCTATGTGCCGGGGGATGATCCCCGGCACATTGACTGGCAGGCATACGCACGCAGCGGCCAATACACGATGAAGCTCTATCGAGAAGAGGTGCGACCGCTGGTGGATGTGGCCGTGGATGCTTCCGCTTCCATGTTTGTTGAAGAGTCCAAAGCAAGACGTGCCATGGAGCTGGTCCACTTCTGCTCGGAGTCTGCATTGAGAGCGGGAGCGGCACTGCGGGTTTATTGGGTTGGGAGTGCGGAGGTTTCGGTTTTTGAAGCGGGTTCCGAATCCCTCATCATTCCAACCGAAGACGGCCCCCCTGTGGTGGAACGGGTCCCCTGGCGCCCGGGATCCTTGAGGGTAATTGTGAGTGATCTGCTTTTTCCGGCTGCCCCATCCTCCCTTTTGATGCCGCTTCTCGCTGCGGGAGGACGTGTCATTTTTCTGATCCCTTTTTCTGCCTCGGAAGAGGATCCTGATTGGCTGGGAAACACCGAGCTGCTCGATGCGGAAAACGGAGTCAAAGCCGATCATTTTTTCAGAGCCGAAGATCTGCGCCGATACCGGGACGCTTATCGGAATCATTTCATGATGTGGCAAACGACGGCGAGGAGTCATGGCGTTCCTTTTGCCCGCGTCCCCCCTCAAGGATCTTTGGAAGAGGCCTTTTCCTTTTCAGCCATCCAGGAAGGGGCTGTGGTGCTTGGGTGACGGGCACCAACATGCCAGTGGCACTCAGGGCCCTGCCACGCTGAATCCCTGCCCCTCCAAAAACTGTCTCACGCGGTCGGGTTGATCGCCTTGGAGTTCGACCTCACGACCGGCGATTGTGCCGCCGCAGCCCAGGGACTTTTTGGCTTTTTTCAGCAGGTTTTCGATTTCTGGAGGAGAGAGATGCGTGGGAATCTGACTGACCACAACCACGGTTTTGCCGCCCCGTTGGGATTTTTCCCGACGGATGACCACGCGATGACGTTTCTCTTTGCTTGGTTGGGGAGTGGTTGTGAGTGCTGGTACCACGTCAGGGAACACGGAGGGTTCCAATGCGGCAAAGGGGTTTTGCAGTGGCGTCTGCGCCCCGGAGACTGGGATCTTTTTACTCAAAACAGGAAGATTTTATAACGCTCCTGGCTTGCAAGCCAAGATCACAATTGCTTCAGCCTGGCCTGCCACCAAGGGTGCAAACGGTGGGAGGGACGGCTCCAGACTTCGTGGTGAAGCAGGCGAAGAGACTCAGCATCCCAGAGCAGGGCATACCGTTGGGAGTGGTTCAAGGCATCGGGGCCCTTTTCGAGCAGCTGGTTCATGGTCTCGGCACGGAGCTCGCCGGGTTTGCTTTTGTTTGGCTCCCGCTCCCGAAGGAGAGCCACATGCAGGGAATGGGCAACCGGATCAATCACAGCTCGTGCGAGCCCGCTATGTGGATAAAGCCCAAACGCTGCTTTCTGCGTCTCTGTTTGACTGGCCTGATGAAGCTCCGCAGGGCAGGTCTCCGGGCTCTCTTCGGGAATCGCAAAAAGCCCTGCCTTACGGGTCGAATCTCCAAGCCATGGCTGGCTTGTGACCCACGCAATCAGCGGTGCCAAGAGCCACCCCGCCAGAATCGGACTCAATAATACGATCTGGACAGGCGACCAAACAATCAACGCCAGAAGCGCAACTGACCCAACAACCGGGGGGAGCCAGAAAATTTTGTAGGATTCCAAAAATCCGAGCCCCTTGTCATCCGAGCGGTTCTGGTTGCTCCAGTGAACGGTGATGCCCAGCATGTTGGAGATCACAAAGCGGGTGTAATAAAGCATGATCGCAGGTGCAAGGAGCGTCCATGTCAGGGTTTCAATCAGCGCGCCTGCTGTGAGTCTAAGTGGCCCTCCAAAGGGTCTGGATCGTGGGATAGTTGTTAGAAGTGCGAGAATTTTTGGCACAAACAGAAGCGCCAATGTGGCCAAAATGAGGACCTGCACGGCCCCGCCTGAGTAGGAAAACTCGGAGCCCGGGAGTGCGGAGAGCAGGGAAAAGCGATTTTTGAAAGCCAGATCAACGACGCCAGTCACCAAAAATATAAGCCAGAGCGGAGAACTCAAATAAGCCATCACCCCGGTCCAAATATGGAATCGATTGGCGAAATCAATGCCTGGCGCAAAAAGGAACCAAAAATGTTGGAGGTTGCCGAGGCACCAGCGCCGGTCCCGGCCAAGGCTGTCACTGAGATTTGGAGGCCCCTCCTCATAACTACCCTTCTCCGTGGTCGCGAACCACACATCAAAACCAGCCTTGCGCATGAGGGCGGCCTCCACGGTGTCATGGCTGAAGATATGACGTTTCTTCTCATCGGGGTCGGGAAGCTCGGGCAAATCGCAGTGTTCGATGAAGGGGCGGACGCGAATGATGGCGTTGTGTCCCCAGTAGTTTCCGGCAAAGAGGTGCCAATAATTGGAGCCCGCCGCAAAGAGGGGGGCATAGACTTTGGCGGCAAATTGCTGCATGCGTCGGAAGAGGGTTCGTCCGAGTGCGAGTTGTGGAGCGGTTTGGATAATCCCAACCCGCGGGTTTTTTTCCATCATGGCCACCAACCGCCGCATGAGTTGACCGGTCATGATGCTATCCGCATCAAGCACGATCATGTAGCGATAACGCGCACCCCAGCGTCTGCAAAAATCGGCCACGTTGCCGCTTTTACTGTTTCTGGGAACCCGCCGTTTGCGATAAAAAATGCGGCCAAACGCATTGGATTTTCGACAGAGGTCCAACCATGCGATCTCCTCAGCGATCCAGTTCTCCGGGCGATTGGAATCACTCAGCACAAAAAAATCAAAACCTTCGGTGCCACCGGCATCTTGCAAACCCTGCCACATGGCCTCGACTCCTCTAAAGACTCTTGCGACATCCTCATTGAAGATTGGCAAAATGATGGCGGTCGGTGCATTTGAGACACTGCTCTCCTGATCGATGGTGTGTTCGATTTCTGCACGGTCCCCGCCGGTTAGAAGCACAAGGCACCCAAAGGTGACCAGCCAAAACCCGGTTGCGATTTGTTGGAAGAGGAGAGCAAATAACACCAATTGGACCCACTCCAAGGCGGAGATTCCCTCAGGCAGGAATGACCTCCACAAGAGCCAGAGACCAAGACCGGTTGTGGCAAGGATGGCTCCAAAAAAGGATGCCCGCCGAAATCCGACAAAATCCGGTGTCAATTGCTCTGGTTGAATGGCTTGTTTCACGGGAGGTAAAAGTGATCGTGGATCGCGAGTGCTAGAAAGAAGATGGCGGTCCAGAAGATAACGGCCTTCAAAAGAGGTGCCCAAGCGAAGCGATGCCAGGTTTCCTGAGCAAGGCTTTCCAGGGGCCCATAATCCATTTCCCGGTGGGTCATGCTGGAAAAAGCAAGGTCGGGGCCTGTCTGGGCCCGCACATTTTCAAACGCTTGTCGCAGGTCGTTCGGCAGGTCGTCTGCCAATAGGACATCTCCCCAGCGCTGGGATCCGCCCGTGACCCTCCACGCAAGCAAACCTGCAGCCGTGCGATTCCTGACCCGGTCGGCCGATTCGCCGAGAGCTTTTGTGAATCAATTTTCAAGCCCTTCTTCAACCACATCCATGGTCACCTCCATTGGCGAGAGCCCGAGATCTGGTTGAAAACGCTGCCTGGCATGTCCGATCAGTTCCAGGGCCGTGCGATTTCGGTGTTCGATTCCGCCAAGATCCATGGATTCAAAAAGCAGCAGAAGCCGCTCCAGTGCTTCATCCCAAGCCGATTGACTGCTCATGGCATCCATGTATAACTCCAGGTTTCTGTGATTGGCTCCTCTTGCCACTTCAACCGGCAGGTGAACTCGTTGGGTTTGCGGGTTTCGGGCGTGCTTGCGTAGAAACTGACTCGCCACGAGGAATTAAAGTCATTCCATTCGATTTTTAACTCCGAGATGCTTGCTCCTGTGAGGGATGTCACGTCCACCTCGGGGATTTCCCCGGGTTTGAGCCCCTGGAGAGGACCGCCCGCAAACTCCACAAAAAAATGTCGGTAGTACGGTTTGTCCTGGTCATCCACCCGGGTCGAGATCGCTCGGCCAAGCGGCGGGAGTTCGGCGTTTTCGCCGAGCCACCGCAGGAGATACTCCAAACGAACCGGTTCAAGGAGTTTCGGTGGCTTTTCTGGCGACCAATACGCGATCACATTGTCGAGATACTCGTCTTTCGTCGGAAGTTGGATAAGGTGAACAGCACCGGCATCAAATCCAGAAATTGGCTGAACCCAAACGCTTGGGCGCTCATGATACTTAGCCTCAAGATCTTGGTAGTGGGCAAAGTCGAGGTCCCGTTGCATCAGGCCATATCCCGCCGGGTTCTCATCTCCAAAAACGCTGTGCTGTTTTTGCTGGGACCATGAGAGGGGGTGCCAAACCCACTCCCCGTTCGAGCGTTCCATCAGGAGCCCATCAGAATCATGAACCTCAGGACGGAAATCCCCGAATGTGTTGCTCGTGTTTTCCGCATACCAGAACATGCTTGTCAGAGGGGCATAACCGATGCTCTGCGGATTCTGCGTGAAGAAAAGTGTCGCTTTGACGATCATGTGGGT
Organism: Terrimicrobiaceae bacterium; assembly: GCA_041749815.1. Taxonomy (GTDB): domain Bacteria; phylum Verrucomicrobiota; class Verrucomicrobiia; order Chthoniobacterales; family Terrimicrobiaceae; genus JAJTZA01. The sequence continues at coordinate 14,759 of JBGTAR010000198.1, read as the reverse complement.
CTCCGCTCCTGGCCAGACATCAAATTGATAGGCCCCCACGACCGATCTCGACTCCAGCAGTGCAAAGATGGACATATGATTCGCAAAGGGATCCGGGCGTTTGAGCCAGAACTTGGTGAAAACCGGGAACTCTTCTTTTGTGTCTTCCATGGACGTGTTGATCGCCAGGCCCCTTGCGCTCATGCCATACTGAAGGTTCTTTGCCACGGCCCGAAAGTAGGAGGCTCCAAGAAATGACAGGACCTCATCCAAGACCTCGGCCTTGTTCAGCGGGTGGTGAATCCGAAAGCCAGCATATCCCAAGGTTTGTGGCAGAAGCCCCGTCAGGCTGGTTTTTCCAAAATCAAAAAACTCGGGGGAATACCGCAGTTGCTCCACACCGTTATCGGCAATTTGAAAAATCTCGATCGGGCGCCCGTGCAGGCCTCCCGGGTGAAAAAACCTCACCTGAAAAGGCAACCCTTCTTTGCGCCAGAGGGTCAGCGCGTCTTTCCATCGGATGTCGCGGACTTGGTCATAGCTCAACTCCCGCAGAGGCAGGGGAAGAGTCGGCACTGCACTCAGGTAGCCTTCTTGAGCCATCTCCTCGGCCATGGCCACCACCGACTCATAGGTGAATGGCTCCTCATGCCGATTTGAGATCACGATGACCAACAACACGGCCGTCAACACCCCAAGCAGTAGATGGGTTTTCATGAAAGGCTGGCGGGCATAATTCTTACGCCTCTGGAATACGCCTCACGTGCCGTTGAATAGTAAAGTTGGGATTTTCCAGCAGAATTTGCGCCGGAGTGAATGCGCTCTCAAATTCCGGAAAATAGGTGTCCCCCGGGTAATTTTGATGGATTCTTGTGAGCAGGATTTCCGAACACAACGGCAGGAGAAGCTCGTAGATCTGTGCTCCACCAATCACGAAGATTGTTTTGTCAGCCGGCGGTTGTGGGATTTCCGAAGGCGAGGAGAAGGTTCTGACATTGGGAATTTCGGAACCGCGGGACAAGACCCAATTGTCCCGGCCAGGCAGTGGTCGGCCAAGTGATTCATACGTCGTGCGACCCATCAACACCACATGACCCAAAGTTGTTCTTTTGAAAAATTTCAAGTCCTCCGAGTAGTGCCATGGGATCCCCCCATTGGCGCCAATCACGCGGGACGGCGTCATCGCAGCGATGGCAATCATGCCGCGGATGGGTGCTGGGTTCTTTTCATACGGCAATTGGAGCTTTGATGGCAGGGTGGGGGTCATATCCCAGCAGTTCGAAATCTTCAAATTTGAACGCATCAATTTCTTTCACATCCGGGTTGAGTCGCATGACTGGCATCGGTCTTGGTTCGCGTCTGAGTTGCTCTTTGGCCTGCTCCAAATGATTGGCGTACAGATGAAGATCTCCGAAGGTGTGCACAAAATCCCCGGGCTTCAACCCGCAGACTTGGGCAACCATCAGCGTCAGCAGCGCGTAAGAGGCGATATTAAAGGGAACCCCCAAAAATAGATCCGCACTGCGCTGGTAAAGCTGACAACTCAGCTCCCCCTCCTGGACGTAAAACTGAAACAAGGCATGGCAGGGCGAAAGAGCCATGAGGTGCAACTCTGCGGGATTCCATGCCGAGACCACCAGCCTTCGACTGTCGGGATTTTTGCGAATGTCTTCAACCAACCGCGCGATCTGATCCACCTGAGATCCATCCGGCCCCCGCCAGTCCCGCCACTGGGCTCCGTAGATACGGCCAAGGTCGCCCGACTCATTGGCCCACTCATCCCAGATCGTCACCTTCTGGTCATGCAGATACGCCACGTTGGTGTCCCCTTTTAAGAACCAAAGCAGTTCATGAATGATCGAGCGGAGATGCAGTTTCTTGGTGGTGACAAGCGGAAAGGAATCCCGTAAATCAAAACGCTCCTGAGCCCCAAACACCGAATACGTTCCCGTGCCGGTGCGGTCAGCCTTGAATTTTCCTTTTTCAAGAACGAGGCGAAGAAGGTCGTGGTATGGCTTCATGCAAACGCGTTACTTTGCCTTGTGACCCCAAAATGTGCAATAAGACTGTCCAACCATGAATAAAGAAATGAACTCGCTCCTTGAGGACTATGCGCAGTGTTGGCCGGAGGAATTGGTGACGGTTGAGCGGTTTCGTGATTTTGTGTGCTCACATTCGGACTATTTTAGCAGAGATCTGGAGATTGGGCACATTACTGGTTCGGCATGGGTGGTAAATCAAAAGGGAACTCATGTGTTGTTAACGCACCATCGCAAACTGAATCGGTGGCTTCAATTGGGCGGTCATGCAGACGGAAACCCCGACGTCCTGGCCGTGGCGCTTCGTGAAGTCCAAGAAGAGTCCGGGTTGGAGAACATCGAGCCATTGAGCACGGACATATTCGATCTCGACATCCATCGTATCCCTGCAAGGAAAGAAATCTCCGAACATTTTCATTATGACGTCAGATTTGCCCTCAAGGTCACGGGAGACGAACAATATGTCGTGAGCGAGGAATCGTATGACCTGTCTTGGATTGAGATATCAAACATGGACAAGTTCTCAGACGATCAATCACTGCTTCGGATGGCCCATAAATGGAAAAGTCGGTCAACTTGGCAGACACAATGGCAGAGCGATTTTCCACCAAGTCATGTATAATTCCGATCATGGATGATTTTTTTGGAACGCCGGCTGTCGGGGCCGTTTCCTCGGAAGCGCCCTTGGCTGCGAGGATGAGGCCACGATCCCTGGCGGATTACATCGGGCAAACCCACATTCTTGGAGAGGGGAAGCTTCTTCGTCGGGCGATTGAGGCGGACCGGATTTCATCGATCATTCTTTACGGACCTCCGGGAACGGGAAAAACCAGTCTCGCCCAAATTATTGCAGCGTCCACGGCCAGTCGTTTTGAGCGGCTCAGTGGAGTCGAGAGCAATGTTTCCGACATCCGAAGGGTTGCGGCCATGGCAGCCAACCGGCTCGCGAATGCGGGAGAGAAGACCATTCTCTTTATTGATGAAATCCATCGCTTCAACAAAGCCCAACAGGACATACTTTTGCCCGATGTGGAAAGTGGTGTCCTCCGGCTGATCGGAGCCACCACCCACAACCCGTTCTTTTACGTCAACAGCCCCCTCGTCTCCCGCTCACAGGTTTTCCAACTGGAACCGCTAACCGTCGCTGACCTGATTGACCTCATCCATAGGGCCCTTATCGACAAAGAGCGTGGTCTGGGTGGCCTCAACATTCATATCGATGAGGCGGCCGCCACTCACCTTGCCACCATCAGCGATGGGGATGCCAGACGCTGTCTGAATGCGCTGGAGATTGCTGCCCTCACCACTCCCGCCAATGCTGATGGAAAAATAGTCATCACCCTCCCCGTTGCTGAGGAGAGCATCCAACAAAAGGCGATTGTGTATGATGGCGATGGCGATGCGCATTACGACACAGCCAGCGCCTTCATTAAGAGCATGCGCGGCTGCGACCCGGATGCCTCGCTCTACTGGTTGGCAAAAATGCTACATGCGGGGGAGGATATACGATTTATCACCCGGCGCATGATGATCCTTGCCAGTGAAGACATTGGCATGGCCGATTCCAATGCTCTGCAAGTGGCGGTCGCTGCCCATCAGGCCTCCGAAATTCTGGGCCTGCCGGAGGCAAAGCTCGTGTTGGCCCATGCGGTCGTTTATCTCGCGACAGCCCCCAAAAGCAATAGTTGCACTGTCGCCATTGGAACTGCGTCAGAGGACATCGTCAAGGGCCGCACGTTGGCGGTTCCACGTCATTTACGGGATGGTCATTACGCCGGGTCAAAAACACTTGGCCATGGGGAAGGCTACAAATACGGGCACGACTATGAAGGAGGGTTTGTTCCCCAAGCCTATCTCCCCGAAGGCCGGACCTATTACACTCCCACCGATCACGGCCTCGAAAAGCGCGTCAAAGAACGCCTTGAATTTTGGCGCTCCCAGATCGAATCGGATCCGGTTCCCCCAAAAAACCAATCACAGCGCGGTGCAGACCCGGGGAAATGACAGGCCAGGCATGCGCTGGCACGTGGCTCTGAAGCAGGGTCGTGGCGCGGTCCCAGCGACCTGAATGCCCGGGCAGGATCACCGCATCCCAGGCACACCACGTGGCCAGTGTGGGAATCGACCAGGGGGAGTCGTTCAATCGCTTTAAGAAAGCGCTTCCGGGCCTCATCTCGCGACAGGCCGGCAGGCTGAGGGTATGAGCTGCAAGGGATCCCCGGTGTGGACAATGCAAAAACGCCGCCCGCCTCACGGTCAAATCTTCGGTTCCCCGAAGGGCTTCCCGGATCACAAGCCCTCCCATGCTGTATCCCACAAGGTTTACTGGCATCTTGATATGACCCAATTCCTCACGAAGACCGGCTCCGATGACCTCCAAGGACGTGCGGCCTGAGTTGTCATACCGGTAGATTTCACAGGGACCGAGGGAGGTTTCAATGCGCTGACGCAATCCCTCCCACCGGCTATGCCAGCCCCAGATGCCATCAAGGATATAGGTTTTCATGCGGTCGCGATTTGATCCTCGATCAGACGACGGCTGGCTGCAAGGTCAAGCTTGCCGGTGGCAAGGGTCGGAATGGATTCCACGCAGAGCACATGACGGGGAATCCACAGATTCGGAACCTCCAGTTCGCGGCGCAGATCCTCTCGCGTGATTTTGCGGGTCGTCAGCAAGACGAGTTCCTCCCCCTTATCCCCGCTGGGCCGCCCCAACACACAATCCTGCACCGAGGCGTCAGGGAAGGCTTTGCCAATCGCCTCCTCAACCGCGGCATGAGAAACCATCTCTCCTCCGATTTTCGAAAACCTGGAAAGCCGGCCCTCCAAAAAGAGAAAGCCCTCGGCGTCCAAACGAACGATATCGCCTGTGATTAACCAACCGTTTTCGAATTTTTCCGGGCACTGGTCATTCAGGTATTCGTTGATGATATTGGGGCCGTGGAGGGCAAGTATTCCGCAGGAAAGACCGGGTGATTCTTTTCCCGTCTCCGGGTCCAGCAAACGCATCGTCATGCCGGGGAGCAGGCGGCCGGCACTACCCGCCATCGATCCACTCTGATCCGACTGAGCTCCCAAACCCCGCACCGGATGAGGCATGTTAAAACTCACCACCGGCGAGGCCTCGGTCAGTCCATACCCTTCACAGACCTCGCAACCAAAGCGACTGCGAAAGAGTTCTGCCGTTTCGGCAGGAAGGCGTTCGGCACCTGTGGCTGCGAGGCGAAGGGTCGAGAAGGCGTCGCAAGGAATGCGTTTGGCATAGTTTCGAAGAAAAGTTGGTGTTGTCAGCAAAACCGTCACCTTGCCATCGCGGGCGGCCACGGAGACTTTTTCGCAATCCAAGGGGGAAGGGGCGGTCACCAGCTTGCGTCCGGACAAGAGGGGCATGAACAGCCCCATGGTGAGCCCGAAACTGTGGAAGAGCGGCAGGGCGCTGAGAATCCGATCATCCTGCTGAAGAAATCCCGTCTCACTGACCTGATCGAAATTGGAAAGAACCTGGCGATGGGTGAGGGCCACTCCTTTGGGAAGTCCGCTCGTTCCACTTGTGAACAGCAGGAGAGCTTCATCCTCTTGTCCCAACGCAGGAATTCGCATCAAATGTTTCAACACTCCAACGGGCAGAAGCAGACACGCCGCCCCTGACAGCAGGCCTTCCATGTGGGACGGTTGTTTCAACGCGCGCTCAATCAAAATAACATCCTCCGGCCATGGAAAGGTGGGGAATTTTTTTACGAGGATTTCTGCGGTGATGACCGTTTTGATACCACCAAGTTGTAAGCACGAGTCGGCCGCCTCCACAGTGAGTGTAGGATTCAGGTTCACTGGGATTTTTCCCGAAAAGAGCACGCCCACATTTGCCAGGGTTCCCGCAATTCCTGGAGGAAGCAAAATGCCAATCCGGCGCCCGGGAAGCTGCTTCCATGTTTTGGCAAGCAACCATGCCCCTGTCAGCAGTTCAGCACCACGGAGTCTTTTGATCGGTGAGGAAGGATCGACGATGACAGTTCGGAGCGCCCGGGCTTTGAGAGCACCAACCAGTCGCTGGGGCAGGGAGGAGGTCAGCAAACGCTCCCGAAAAGCATTTTCTCCAAGATCAAGAAGGATCTCTCTCACCCGTTCGCTGGTGGCCTCAGTCGCCCGCAGTGGAGTGGAAAATGACACCGCTGCAGCCCGCCGAAGTCCCTTCGGCCATTTGGTGAAATAACGCCCCCCCTCAAAGGAATGGATCGATCCCCACAACCCATCCAACTGCGCCACCACCACCTGGCAATCCGCCTGACGTGCAATCAGTTCAAAACCGCTTTTTAACTCCATCAAACATCCCGTGCGTGTGAGTTGTCCCTCGGGAAAAATGCAGACAACCTCCCCTCGCTTCACACACTCAGCCGCACGGCGGATGGCCTCCGTGGCGCGGGTTGGCGAAACCGGGATCGCACCAGCCATTCGCAGGATCGTTCCCAGAAGTGGGACGCCAAAGAGCCCCTCATAGGAAAGAAAGCGGATCGGACGCGGGCACGCCAGCGAAAGAACCACCGTGTCCACATAACTCACATGATTGCACACCATGAGAACTCCGCCCTTCAAAGGAAAATTTTCCAACCCCAATGCCTTCACATCATAACGCCAGCCGGCCAGCCAGAGAGCGATTTTTCGGATCAGTCCCAAAAGGACGGGCGGGTTCGTTGACTCTTGATGGGATTCCCTCAACCGCCAAATAGGCAGGCGACCAAGGCTGACACTTTGCTGTTTTGTATTCATCAGCGGCAAGAGTGCCGTCATTGTTGAAATTTACATAATCGATAGTTTATGATATAACATTGATAATAACGATATATGAATGTCCATCATCTCGAACTGTTTTATTACGTGGCACGGTTTGAAGGAATTGTGGCTGCCTGCCGTCAGATGCCTTACGGCGTCCAACAACCCGCGGTGAGTGCCCAAGTGGCCCGCTTGGAAGCTGACCTGGGGACCAAACTGTTTGAGAGGCGCCCGTTCCGGCTGACCGACTCCGGCCGGGTGCTGTATGATTTTATCAGCCCCTTTTTTGGTCATCTCGGAGGAATGGAAGAGTTGATCCGTGGCAAGGTCTCGCGGGTTGTCCGTTTGGCTGGCCTGACGGAAGTGATGCGCGAACATGTCCCCGTGCTTTTGGCAGGACTCCGAAAGCGTTTCCCCGGCCTGAAAGTCACCCTTCAGGAGATCGATCAGCGCGGGGCCGAACGCCTTATCGGCCAGGGAGGAGCCGATCTCGCCATCACCGTTCTGGAAACCCGGTTGCCGCCCGGTTTTCGATCCCTGACCCTTGCCCGGCTGCCTCTGTGCCTTCTTGTGTCAGCAGATCAACCCTGGCGGAAGGTTGGGGGTTTGCTCAAGGCTGGGGCCGCTGGCCAAATGCCTCTGATCAGTCTCCCGCCTCATGAAATGTTGCCCCGCCTTTTTCACAAAGAGTTGGCAAAGCGTGGAATTGTTTGGCGAACCGAATTGGAGACCAGTTCGCAGGATCTTGTCGCCATCTATGTGCGGAATGGGCTCGGTGCCGGTCTTGCTGTCACGACCCCCGACCTCGCAATGGACCCCACCCTGAAAGTCCTGTCACTCGCCGGCTTCCCCCCTCTCCCCATCGGAGCCTTTTGGAGAGGAAAGCCCGGCGAAATCACCCAAGCCCTGATCGATGGTTTGAAAGACCACTCACAACATTTGCTCGGGAAAACCGTTGAAGCGCCCCATTTTCCAACGTCATGAACTTCTTTTCATGGACTACCCTCCCGCCTTTGCCCCCAGCGAATCCGACTCCGAAAGCCTTCACCTTGACCTCGAGCGCGTTGGCTACAAATAAATGATCATTGCGGGCCTCCATGTCCCTCGTGATCGCCACATTAGAAAAAATTCTTCTTCCCGAAGTTGCTTGATTGAAAGGAACGGATAGCAGATATTCACGTTTTGGCGGGCCGTAGCACAGCTTGGTAGTGCGCTTGAATGGGGTTCAAGAGGTCGCAGGTTCGAATCCTGTCGGCCCGACCAATTTAATAAATTCCACGAGGAGAAAGCCTCAATTTAGGGGAAGGTCACCATCCCCAAAAGCCACGACAGGGTTCGAACGCAGTTCGACCGCCAGCGCGATAGCGCTTCCCATAAAGCGAAGCTCAAAAGGCGGAGCCGGAGTCCTCGGAGGCCATCCTGTCGGCCCGACCAATTTAATAAATTCCACGAGGAAAAAGCTTAATTTACGGGCAGGTCACCATCTTCAAAAGCCACGACAGGGTTCGAACGCCGTTCGACCGCCAGCGCGATAGCGCCTCCCATAAAGCGAAGCTCAAAACGCGGAGCCTGAGTCCTCGAAGGCCATCCTGTCGGCCCGACCAATTTTATCTTCAGGAAGGACTTCCCATTAAAAAAATTCCCAGTTGGCAAGTCGCCACATTGGGGGACAGTGGTACATGTCGAACAAACACTATTTTGAGCCTCTTGGGTTGGTGATTTTAGGATGAATTCCTTCTGGTTCATCCCGCCCTTGCTGGAAATAATGGCACCCGTGAACCAAGGAAAATGCATCGCCCCGTGATCCCAGCCCCGGATGTTTCTCCCGAATTCCCCCATGGGCGGCAACCGGCCCGGTTGTCCGTGGAGTTGGCGGATATTGCCCGGTCCGCGAAAGAAACCGGGGTGACATTGGGAGAGTTGATCACACGGTTGCAGGGGCGTGCTTACACATTGCTTTTGGTGCTGCTGCCTCTGCCCTTTTGTCAGCCCATTTCCCTGCCGGGTCTCTCGACACCTTTCGGTGTGGTGATAGCCCTGCTGGGTCTGCGGTTTGCGTTGCGTCAGAAGCCTTGGCTTCCCAGACGCTTGTGGTCCGTCCAAATTCCCTCCAAGGTCCTGCCAAGCATTCTGAAAGGAAGTGCCAAGATGTTGGCATTCCTGGAAAAGCTGCTCCACCCGCGGTATGTCTTCTTTTTTGATTATCGGGCCACCCAATTTTTGGCTGGTGCCACGATATTTGCGTGCGGACTCCTGCTCCTGCTTCCAATTCCCATACCTTTCAGTAATTTGTTTCCCGCAATCACCGTGGTGGTGCTCGCCGCCTCAGTGGCTGAGCGGGATGGCGTGATGCTATGCGTGGGAGGTTTCCTTTTTCTGGCCACACTGGCGTTTTTCTCGGCAATTTTTCTCGGTGGTGTGGAAATCTTTGATTGGCTGAGGAATTCCATGCAGGGGATGTTTGCTATGATGGTCCACAGGTGATCTGCTCACTCCTTCCATGCCTCCGCTGTGAGCGGGAGTTCGTTGAGTTCGGCCCGGGCTTCGTGCCAAGTGGGGTAGTGACGGGAAAGAATTTCAACAAACCGATGGTTGTGCGTTGGCTCCAAGAGGTGAACCATTTCGTGGACAATGACGTATTCGAGGAGGTCCTTTGGCTTTTTTACCAACTCGGTGTTGAGGCGGATGTGCCCCATGCGGGGATTACAGCTTCCCCATTTTGTTTTCATCCGCTGAAGGAAATATCCCGAGACTCTCACCTTCAGTTTGGGTTCCCACTTTTTGATGAGTGTTGGGACAGCAGCGTGCAGAAGCGATTTGTGCCAATCGTGGATCACCTCGGCCCGTTTGGAGAGATCGCTTCCGGGACGCACGGTGAGGGTGATGCGCTTATGGTCAAGGGATACGGCGGGCTTCGCCTCACTATGGGTCACTGTCAGGAGCCTGCGGCGGCCCCAAATATAGTGGCTTTCCCGAGCGACGAATCTGCGTGGGGATTCCCGGGACTGCTTGCGTAGTCTTGACTGTTGATCCCGAATCCATCCGAGTCGAGAAATGGCGTAGGCCCGCGCCACATCAAGACGGGTGGCCGTTGGCGCGGAAAGCGTCACTCGTCCACTTGGAGGATGCACCGAAAGATGGACGTGCTTGATGGCCTTGCGGGTCACCCGAATGGACAGGTCCCCGAGTTGGATCGCTTCGATCATAGATAACCCGGTTGATTTTTGATGATTTCGAAAAGCGCTTGGGTGGCCTGCCGGTTCCGCGACATGACCGGGAACAAGGCATTGAGTACCTGTTTTTCCCGCGTGTCATCGCCCTTCCATCCTGCGGGCGCGTGCTCACGCATGGCTTGGTCAATTTGGAGGGCGAGTGTCGCTCGTTCTAATGCGTCCAGTGGGCTGGGCTCTTTTACGATGGCTGATCCTTCCGCCAAAATGGATGGCAGGTTGTTAAAAATCACCGTGGCCTCGGGTTTGCCATGGAGGACCGACGGAACGCCATCGGCAGAGATCTTCTTGCCCAGTTGCATCACCAGCGCTTCCGCACGTTCGAGGAATTTTTCATAATCCTTCGTTTCCTGCCGCTTCTGTTTGATGAGGTCTTCCAGCAGCTTCGACATCTCCGTATAAAATCTCGGGTCCGTGAGTTGGTCGCGAATGATGGTTTTTCGGACGTTGTTGATGATGCCCTCTGCGATGGCGTTGCGGGAGAGTTTGCCTTTCTCATTGAGCTTTTTCGCGATGGCATCGTTGATCTCCGTTTCGATGATTAGTTCCACCAGCGAATAATTTTCCGCCGTGCCCAAGGGATCTGCCGGGTCCGCCTGGATGTAGGTGTTAATGAGGTGGCGCATATCTGCCTCGTAAGGCTTGATGTCCAGTTCCTCGCCCGAGTGCTTTTTGATGGCGGCGCGGGTGTCGCTGTAGAATTCCACCTCTCTGGCCAGTGCCGCGATTTCGGCTTCGGAATATCCGGCTTCGGCGAGATTCTGCGAGAGGTCGGCGTAGGCGCGAACGAAGGATGCCACCGCCTTGTAAAACGAAATTCGCAAAGCCTCGGTCTCCCCGAGGGCATTGGGGTTGCTGGCGTCGCCGCAGAAATACCGGAGATATTGCTCCATCTCACGCGGCAGCGACACTGGCGCGCAGAGGTAAGACAGCGCCTCCCGTGCGGTATCGAGGACCTTCTTCCCTTCGACCAGCCAGTTCTTGAGATTGACGTTATTTTCTCCGCCGCCCCCTTCGTCGATATCCAGTTCGTCGGAGCTATAGACCGCGATGGCCTGTTGAACGTCCCCGAAGAGTTCCTTGAAATCGACAATGTGGCCATAATCCTTGTCGTCCCCATCAAGCCGGTTGGTGCGGCAGATGGCTTGGAAGAGATTGTGGTCGCGCAACTCGTTGTCGAGATAGATGTAGGTGCAGCTCGGCGCGTCGAAACCCGTTAGCAGTTTGCTCACCACGATCAGGAGCTTGAGATTGGCTGGCTCCTCAATAAACCGCCGCTTGGCTTCATCCTCGTAGGTCTTGGTGGTCTGGCCTTGTTTCAGGACATGCTTCGTATAGGTGTCGAATTTGTAGCGCTCGTCACTCTTCGGTGGTTCGAGGGCGATGGCACCCGCCTGCGGCTCGTAGGAGGTGATGATGCCGCAATATTCTCCGAATGGCGTGTTTTGGAAGAGGCGGAAATAATGGCAGGCGTCGTAGATGGATGCTGCCACAAGGATTGCGGTCCCGCGGTCGTTGTTGAGCCGAGTCTTGGTATCGAAGTCATGGATAATGCTAAAGATGATCTTCTGCTTCCGCTCGCTGGAGCTCATCAATTCCTCCATCGTCGCCCAGCGTTTGCGCAGAACCGCCTTCTGAAAATTGTTCAGCGTTTTGGTCTTTTGTGCGAAATATTCTTCGATGGCCTTTGGGGACGTGAGGCGCTGGGGTACATCCCGCGCTTCGTATTTCAAATCAAGCACCACCTTGTCGGCCACGGCCTCGTGGAATTTGTAGGTGTGAATGTAGGTCCCGAAGACATCCCGCGTGAGCTGCTTGTCTTTGCGCAGGAGCGGCGTGCCGGTGAAGCCGATGAAAAGGGCATTTTCCAACCAGCGTTTCATCTGCTTGTTCATGTCTCCGCCCTGGGTGCGATGGCATTCGTCCACGAAGACGTAAAAACGCCCGTGAATCGACGGCGGCGGGCCAGCAAGGTCCGCGGGGTCAAACTTGTGAACCAGCGCACAGAGCAGCCTTGGAGTGGGAGAGGTGAGTTTCTCCACAAACTCCTTCCGGGAGGTGATGCGGGGCGAAGCGGAGTCTCCTCCGATCACCCCGGAGTTGCGCATTACTCCCTCGATCTGTTTGTCGAGTTCGTCCCGGTCTGTGACGATGAGAACGCGGGCCTCGGGGTCGTGCTCCAGCAGCCACTTCGCCAGCAACACCATGAGAATGCTTTTGCCGCTGCCCTGAGTGTGCCAGATGACACCCCCCTCACGTTTGGCAATGCGCTCCTGAGCCTTCTTCACCCCGGTGAACTGATGCGGACGCGGCACCTTCTTCGTGCCGGCGTCGAAGATGATGAAGTTGCGGATCAGATCGAGAAGGCGGGACTTTTCACACATCTCCGCCAGAGGGCGGTCCAGCAGCGCACCTGTGGTGAGCGGGTCGGTATTCGCCGACTTCCATTCCACAAAAAACTCCGCCCTTGTCGTCGCGGTGCCATAACGCAGGCCCTGCGAATCGTTCCCGGCAAAAACGAGTTGAGCCGTGGTAAAGAAGCTTTGATTGAAAATTGCTTCCTGGTTGGTGATGAGCTGACGCACCCCATCGGCCACTTCCACCGACCCCCGCTTGAGTTCGATCACGCCGATGGCAATGCCGTTGATGTAGAGCACCAAGTCAGGGCGGCGCTCGTAGCTGCCCTTCAAGGTCACTTCCTCGGCCAGGGCGAAGTCGTTTTTCTCCGGGTGGTCCCAGTCGATGATGTGGACGGTCTCATTGGGCTTCCCGACGGACACCTGCACCTGCGCCCCGTAGCGTAGAAGTTGATAAGTACGCAGGTTGGCCTGATAAAGTGTGCTTCCCGTGGCATCAGCTGCCAATAGGAGCTTCTGCAATGCGGCGGAAATCTGGGCATCGGAATACCCGCGTTCTTTCAGATTTGCTTTCAGCAATTCCCCTTCGATGGGGCGGTTGTTCGCACGCTTGTTCCACTCGCCGAGATAGCGGTAGCCAAGGCAATCGGGTCGGGCCTTGTCCGTGAACAAGCCAATGACGCGGTTCTGCGTCTTTCGTTCGGAGCGTGGGATTTCAGGCATATTTCAATTCGTTGATGGTCCAGGCAAAACCTCCCATCGCCCGCCCTTGTCCGGGCCGACGCGCCGGATTGTTCCATCCGCCTTGAGCTTGCGAATTTGCCACTCCACGCCTTTTGGTGTAAGTGACAGGATCGTGGCGAGGTCTGCGGTAGTCATATCAGGTTGCTCGCCAACCAAACGCAGAATTTTCTCCCTAGTTTTCTCCCTAGTTTTCTCCCTAGGAGGCAACATCCTTTTGACTTCCCCGGTGACTTTTGTGCCCTGAATCAGGCGAAGATACGTTTGGCCGAAGGGAAATTCTGTCCAAAGCCCCCCAGTGTCAAACCGCAAGAGGGGTTCTGGCGTCCCTGCATTCCGACATGCGCTAAAGATGCGCTCAATCCCGCGCCCCCATGCTTCGATCTCTCCCGCTCGAAAAAAGGCATTGGCAATTTGTGGATTGTAGGGGTGAGAAATATGGGGGGAGAGCAAGGTTTCCGCTGTCCAGCCTTCGGGCATAACGGCCGCGTTCCAGACGATAAGCCGGTCATCGTAAACTCGGATCTGCACCGGAGCCGGAACCATGTAGTCACGATGCACAAGTGCATTGAGGATGGCCTCTCGAATGGCCGCAGGTGGCACTGGGAAGCGCTCCACTCGCACAATGCCTTCGTAGTCCACTGCCGCCTTGAGGTATTTGGTTAGTAGCAAATCGACCGTTTGCTGGGATTGGTAAAACAAATCGCCGTTTATCTCGTCATGATAAACAAGGTCGCTACCGGAACGAAAAAAGCCGACTTTCACGAAGGCCCCGGTCACGAACGCAAGGGGGTCGGCGTGGAATAAAACGACGGCTCCTCGTTTGAGATACCCGTCCTCGGTAAGTCTGAGTTTCTCCAAAAGCTCCACATCCGTGGTGCGGAGTGCGCTGGAATCCAGGCGTCCACTCTGTTTGGCAAGTCGCCGGAATCGGGCAATGGCATCGGGAGAAAGGTCGGACACGGTGACACCAGGCAGCGGCGATCCGTCCCAGGTGCGTCCATAACGCCGGAGCAGGAAGCGGTCGAGTGAGGCTCCTTTGAGTTCCTGATTGGTGCTGCCGATCCGCTGAAAATAGTGGCCACGGTAGCTGATAGGGGAAGGATAGGCAGGCACTGCGATCTCTATCCAAGACTTGCCCTGACTTTCATGAAGGTTGACTGGCACCACGATGCCAAGGAGATCGCGGATTTTATTGGGGAGGTCCATCAGCAATTTCGGCGCATCCGACAGGCCGACGATCGTGCCCTGATCGTCGCGCCCGATATGCAGGGAGCCTCCCTCCGCATTGGCAAAGCCACAGATCCATCGCAGGAACTCGTCCCGCCAAGTCTCCTTCCACTCAATCTGCTGGTGCTCTTTCATACAAGGCGCGTGCGGCCAGTGAGGAGTTCTTGCATCATGGCCTGCTTGAGGGCGAGAGTTTTTTCCCGACGCTGATGCAATGCTGTGAGCTCTGCGTCCATCTCTGTCAGCACTTCGGCGATGGCGGTTTGCTCGGGGTGGCTAGTGTGCTGGTTGTTAAATAGCTATACAAAACACAAATTGGCGGTTACGATTGGCGGATGGCCCGTCCAATCCGCATTCTCGCAGCAAGCCCGGAACAGAAACGCAGCTTGGAGGCGATGATTTCTCGTCCAACCACG
>JBGTAR010000197.1:0-17249 GCA_041749815.1 Terrimicrobiaceae bacterium | reverse complement strand
GGATTTAATTTTTGCCATTGATTCCGTGCCGGCTGTGCTGGGAATCACCCGCGACTTTTTTATTGTTTTCACATCCAATGTCTTTGCCATCCTTGGCCTGCGGGCGCTTTATTTTGCCCTCGCAGGGATCATGAAAATCTTTCGTTTTCTGCACTACGGGCTTTCAGGAATCCTGATTTTTATTGGTGTGAAGATGTTACTACACGGCACGCCGTGGGCGATTAGCAACGGCCAATCTCTGGCAGTCGTGGTGGTGATGCTCGCTGCCTCCGTTTCGGCCTCTCTCCTCTTTCGCGAAAAAGAGGCGAAGACCCCCGAGGTGTGACCGGGCCATCTCTCAACAAAGACCCCCGGGTTCGCCTCAAAGCCTTGATTGCGAGCAGGGAGGCGAGGCTCCTGCCCCTCACTCTGCCGCAGAGGGAGCTGTGGGAGAATTCGCCCGTGGCACCCGGTGACCCGGCAAATCACATCTGCGCAACCATCGAGATTCGGGGCCTCGTTTCTTTTGACCTGTGCGAGGAAGCGCTTCGCGCCGTGGTTGAACGCCAGGAAGCCCTCCGGACCTGCTTTCTCTCAGGGGACGGAAAAGCCGCACAAATTGTGCTGGCAAAAGCCGATACGATCTTGCGCTGCCGCGATGTCATGTCAGATGAAGATCACAAGGAGCTTATGGCTTCCGTTTTTTCCGAACCTTTTGAGATGGCCCGAGGCCCTCTGTACCGCGTAGAAATGCTTCGCTTGGCGGCAGACCATCACATTCTTTCCCTGGTTTTCCACCACGCCATTGCTGATGGCTGGACACTGGGCGTTTTTGTTGGGGATTTCACCACGGCGTATATCCTTGCCCTCAAGAACTCCGGCAGGGCATTTGCCAACATCCAGGGCATCAAAGAGGGGCTCCCGGCCCCGGAGATGACCCATTCCGGATGGGCAGCGGCTGAAAAAGCGCGCTGGCAGCCCAATGAGGTCGAGCGCGAAGCCGTTTATTGGCGCGCAAGGCTGACGGGTTCCAAACTTCTGTTTGATCATTCTCGCAGCGGAACACCTCTGGAGCCACTGAGGAAACGGGTCTCGTTCCTTCCGTCCCCCCTTGTTGATGCCGCTCGTGCTTTGGCAAGGCAGGCTGAGGTCACTCTCTTCAGCGTCCTCCTCACTGCGTTCCAAGTGACCTTGTTTCGTTGGAAGGCTGCTCTTGATGTGGTCCTTGGTGTGCCGCATGCCAATCGGTCGAGGCCCCAGACACGGGACACCATGGGTTACTTCGCTGGCGTGGTGCCACTGCGAATGTGCCTCCAACCAGAAAATTCTTTTGCCCAGACCCTCCAGGCCAATCATGCGGCGCAGATTGAGGATTTTGCCCATGCGATGCCATTCGCCGAATTGGCCAAGACCGTCGTCCCCGCGGGATGGGCTCAGCAGCATCAGGTTTTTGACGTGCGTTTTGCCCTCCAGAACCACCCGGTGCCAGATATCGAACTCCCGGGAATCTCCACGCGCCTGAGAACGATCTCAACCGGCACATCCCGCTTTGACATTGCTTGTGAGTTGACCGAAGATGCAAGCGCACTTGAAGTCGTCTGGCTTTATCGTTGCCCGCTCGTCAACGATGAAGAAATCGGGCATCTGGACCGGCTGCTTAGCGCCGTTTTGGAGGAAGCCGGCCGGAATTCAGACTTCCTTCCTGCGCAAATTCATCCAAATTAATTTATTCCAAACATGACAGTCATCTCAGAAGAAGCCCCTTCTTCCCCATGGCCGGCCAAAGCAGCATTTGCTCTGCTGGCCGCTGGTTTTTTTCTGAGTCAGGGGCTTCTTGCTTTTAGCATTCACAACGGCTGGATCTGGCTTGTCATTCCGCTGGTGCTGCTCGTCAGCCACTTCATGCACGGATACCTCATTGCATTCCACGAGGCCGCTCACGGGCTTCTGCGGAAGAACAAACTGCTCAATGAGGTTGATGGCATCATCATGGGGACCTTCAGTCTGACCAGCTTCACCCTTTACAGGGCCCTCCATCAAAAGCACCACGCCCATCTTGCTTCTGAAAAAGACATCGAGCTCTGGCCGTTTGTTGATCCCCGCTGCCCGCGCTGGAAACGCCGGTTGGCGGCATTTCTTGAGCTGAATTTTGGTCTTTTTTATACCCCTTATCTTTTTTGGAGGCTTTTCTTCTCACGGTCCTCCCCCATCAAAAGCCCGAAAGTTCGCCGACGGATTTGGATTGAGTTGGGATTGGGTGTTGCCGTTTGGGCCATCGTGTTGGGAC
This sequence comes from Terrimicrobiaceae bacterium, assembly GCA_041749815.1. Taxonomy (GTDB): domain Bacteria; phylum Verrucomicrobiota; class Verrucomicrobiia; order Chthoniobacterales; family Terrimicrobiaceae; genus JAJTZA01. The sequence continues at coordinate 14,983 of JBGTAR010000197.1, read as the reverse complement.
TGACGGACGTTTTTGACCTGTGGGCCTATCTTTGGTTAAACTACATTGTTCCGGCGTTTATTGCGGGCAATCTGCAGAGCTGGAGAAAGTTTATCGAGCATGTGGGACTCAGCGGCCACTCCGCTCGAAGCGCCACCCGCAGCATTATTGCTGACACTTGGGCGGGAAAACTGGTTTCTTTCACACTTCTGCACGAGCCTCTCCACGGAATACATCACATCAAGAGTTCCATGCCGCATTCTGAAATGCCGACGCATATTGAGTGGTTGGAGGCTTCCGAGGACGGTGATACCAAACCCTTTCCGAGCTATTTATCGGCCTTTCTGGATTTGCTTCGCTGCCTGCCCGATCCCCGGGTTGGCCGACAATGGGATTCTACCAGGGCTCCTACGCGAGTTTAGCCCAACACGGCATGCCAGACCAACCGATCTCCCAGCCAGTTCCCGTCATTTTTGAAGCATCCGGGCTGGCCAAAGAATTTGATGATGGACGGGTTGCGGCCCTGCAGGGCGTGGATTTCAAAATTTCTGGAGGAGAGTTTGTGGCACTGGTGGGCCCCAGCGGTTCCGGAAAGACGACATTGCTCAATATGCTTGGGCTCTTGGATTCGCCCTCTTCAGGCAGCTTAAAATATCGTGGCCATGAAATGGTTGGCTTGCCAGATCCTGCCAGCTACCGCGCCCGTGAGGTCGGTTTTATTTTTCAATCGTTCCACCTGTTGGGCACCTTTACCGTCACTGAAAACGTGCAAATCCCCATGTTTGGCCAGGGCCTGTCAGCGAAGGCCCGCGGGTCCCGTGCAGCGGAATTGTTGGATTCCGTCGGGCTTTCGCACCGTTTGAACCATCTGCCGGTCAAGCTCTCCGGCGGAGAGAGGCAACGCGCGGCCATCGCCCGGAGCCTTGCGAACCGCCCCGGCGTTTTGCTGGCTGATGAACCCACCGGGAATCTCGACAGCCACAACGCGGCCCAGGTGATGAAGCTTCTTTCGCAATTGCATCGCGAACATAACACGACCCTTGTTTTGGTCACTCATGACCTTGAGGTCGCTTCTTTCGCCTCCCGCCTGCTCACCATGCGTGACGGACGGATCATTTCGGATTCCGTCACCACATGACATTTCTGACCATCATCTTTCGTGATCTCTGGCGGCGTCCGATTCGTACGGCGCTCACCATGATCGGAATTGCCATCGGCATCGCAGCGGTCATTGCACTGGTCGGCATGGCATCGGGTTATGAAAAAGGCATTGTCAAACAGCTCGATGTCATTGGCATTGACGTCATTGTGAGCAACATGGAAGGCGGGCTCATGCCCAAGGCCTTTGATGAATCCATCCGAGATCAGATTGCGGCCCTTCCCGAGGCGGCGGAAGTCACGACAGTCCTCATGCAGATGCTCAGCGTGGAGGATGCACCGATGATCATGGTTTCCGGGCGCGAATGGGGCGGATTCACATGGGAAAAACTCACGGTGGTCGAGGGCCGTATGCCCCTTGATGGCAATGAGCGCGCGGTTGTGCTTGGCACGATGGCCGCTGAGATGTTGCAAAAAAAAGTCGGTGACACAGTCCAGATCGAGACCGAGGAATTTTCCGTGGTGGGGATCGTGGACGGTCATTCTCTGGTCGAAAATGGGGCCATCATCCTTTCGCTCCCCCTGTTTCAGGCGGCTTCGGGTTTTGAGGATCGGGTGAATTTTATCGATATTCGCGTGCCGTCGGATGCCGGAGCGGATAGGATTGAAGCTCTTTGCGACAAGATCGAGGACTCGTTTGAAGGCTTGCGCGCTGTCCGAGCCTCGGAGGTTGTGGGCACAAGTCAGGGCTTCAAAATTGCCAAAGCCATGAGTTGGAGTACGTCGATTCTTGCCATCATTGTCGGGATTTTTGGTGTCATGAACACGATGTTGATGACCGTGTTTGAGCGGACCCACGAGATTGGCATCCTCCTTGCGCTGGGCTGGAAAAAACGCATGATTGTTGGCCTGATCCTCGCGGAAGCCGCGGTGATGGGCGTGCTGGGCGGCATCATGGGTGTTCTTCTCGGTGCCGCCACCCTGGCCATCCTCGGCACGCTTCCTGAAGTGAGGGGCCTCCTGGAACCCGACCTCAGTGCGGACCTGATTCTGAAGGCCATCCTGATCGCAGTCTGCGTGGGAATTGCCAGCGGACTCTACCCGGCTTGGCGGGGATCTCGCCTCTCACCCAGCGTGGCGTTGCAGGGATGAGCCGTTTATTGAAGGTCTATTGAGTCCGAAATCTCTGTGCGGGTTGCTGGCTTTAGGGAGAGAACGGGTTGATTCCAGACAGAGACCAATCCATTTCCTCACCGGGGCGCAGAGCCACAGAGAATGGCATGGGGCTGGTTTCCCTCTGTGTCCTGGTGCCTCTGATGTGAGGCTGCTAACGAGACGAGGTTTTTATGTGAAGCTGGAGAATCCGATCCACCTCGGCAATGGCCTGCGGGTGCTGATTCGACCAGTGCCCACTTGGAACGATCAGCTCGCTTTCCGCTCCGGGGATATGGCTGCTCCAGTAAGGAACGATACCATCGGTGCTTTGGGGTTTGGTTTTGTCCCGGTGCCCTCCTTTGCCGCGGTCGGCGATGATGGAATGGTAGGGAACCCCTCGTGTGACGGGAATCTTGTTGACCGTGGTGACGAAGCGATTGTCGGGATCGAGGGCATCGATGCTGGTGGGTAACCCTCGGAACTTCTTTTTTCCATCCGGCCGGGCCTCCATGAGTTGAGCCATTTCGCGGCCAACCGGGGTAAACTGGGAGGGTCCGTCCATGATCATGGAGCCCAGCCTGCCAACAAAGGAAATGGCCATGTCGGCCCCTCCAAGGCATGCAGAGACAAAAATCACCCGGGAGACTTCTTTCCGAGGCTTGAAGATGAGGGCGTCAGTGATGACCTCACGGGCTCTGGAGGTGAGGGGGGTTTTCTCAGGGGGTGTTTTAAAAAAGGTGTTCCAAATGGTGCGACCGCTATCGGTGATCAGCACACGGGAGATCATACCGCCCATGCTGTGACCAATGACAACGATGGGTTTGTGTCCTGGGTAGAACGCACTGATTTCATCCAATTTTTTTCGGAGCACTGAGGCCATCAGGGGGTAGGGGAATCCGGTGGGATAGCTATAGAACCAGATCTGGTAGTTTTTACGGAAATCCGGGTTTGCCCGCAGTTGCTCAATCATGGGTGCCCATGTGGCTTGGGAATCCCCCAACCCATGGATCAGGAGGACGGGGATTTTTTTGGGGTCATAAGGCTGGAGTCTGGCAATGCGGGTGGTGGCTGCAAATGCGCCGGGGTTGAACATGCGTTTGAGTTCGATGTTGCGGGGCCGGAGTTCTGCCAGGGCAAGTGAGATCGGGACGGAGAAGTCCGCCGCGACGGGAAAGCTGTGACCGACAAATTTGGTGTCTTCTGTTGACAGAGGGTCCACAAAGGCGGCAATGCAGTTTCTCCCCTGGAAGCGCAAGATCTCGGTGATCCCGTAATAGACGTTTTTTCCCTGAATGAAGGGGTCGTATTTGGTGGGGTCAAAGTTCTTGCTGGCAATAACCATGGGGGCACCAAGGCCTTCTTTCACGGCGCGCTCTCTCACAAGCGTGCCACGAAATTGAAAGCGGTCAGCCGGGAGGATGCGGAAATTCGATGGATCATGTTCGGGTTTCCCGTCAGTCAAAATCGAAAAGTTCCAGCTGCCGTTTTGACCGGGGCAAACGACAGGGGCCTTCCAAGGCTGCAAGCCGGATTCGTGAAGAGCGTCAAAAAGCCGGGAGACCGCGAAGTTATAGTCCCGGAGCGCCTGCTGATTTTTCGGATTTTTTTCCAGCTCCTTCGAAGCAAGGAAAGCCGCGTCGATGAAGCGGCCCATTTGGGCCTCGTGGGATTTGGCAGGCTTTTTGAGGGCCCGGACCATGGCCAAGCCCGCTGGTGAGGCTTCTTGGTAACGGGGCTGTTTTTCACGAACAGTGGCGTAATTTTTGCACCCCGTGCCGACCCCGGCTGCGGTTAATGCGAGAACAATAAAAAGAGATCTGTGTTTCATCGGGAATTTTTCAGCGGCTGCTAGCTTGATGCGTTTCAGGATTTCCACACGCAAAGTAGATCTTTTGCAACTCTGGACTGATTTCCTGATCTGTGGAGGCGGCGGGGCTTCTGGGGTGGAACGGGCAGATGGGGCGTTTCCCGGTTTTTGGGTCCTCACGACGGAACCAACAGCACCCCGCCTCCCGTTCCACCGGGGAAAGCGGAGCCGGGCCAAAGCCCAGGATGCCCTGCTTGTTGGGCATTGTGCGTTCGGGCAATTGGTCAATGGCAATTCCCCGGCCCCGCGCCCATTTCCGCAAAGCATCTCCGTCAACCGCATGAGCCTGGTTATCGGGCTGAAAATGATCAGCCACAGCGCAGATCGTTGATGCGCATCCATGGGCAATGCTTTTTGTTTGGTTCTGACGGCTGAACCCCAGCATCGGGTGAAAGGCAAACTCTCCGCAGGTCCAGCTTGGTTTCACGGCGAGGACATCGAGGTTCAGCGGTAGGTCGTGTGACCGAATATCCGGGTCCCCTTCAGCATGACGCTGCGCGATGATGCGGCGGATGTCGCGTTGACCCTGCTGGAACTTGCGGATTTTTCCATTATACCGGAGCTGTGCGGCCCGTGAACGAATCTCGGTCCAACTCAGGGCATCCAAATCTTTCCGGTCCGACCAATCGGCTTTGTCCACTTCCAGGGTGGCGGTGAGAATCAAATGAGGAATCTTCGGACGCCGTGCATAAACCGCGTTCCCGTCCTTCCCCCACAAATACTCCACGACGGCCCCCAGGGGCAGATTGTCCATGATTCCTCCATCCGAGTACTGGGCCACAGCACCGGGTTGACGGTAGACCTCCCATGACCAGCGGGGCCGGAACAACGCCGGAAACGCGCTGCCTGCAAGCAGGCTCTGCGTGAAGCGCGGATCGCCGGGATGCGTGCTCCGCAAGATTTCCAGCTGACCCAGGGTGAGGTTCGTGGTGGTGCCGATCAGAGGAAAACCAAAGTGGTCAAACCGTGCATCAGCCACCGGCTTTCCATCAAAGACAAATCCGTCAATGAGTTGTTGGAGAGGTTCCGGCCCCAGCATCTCCAGCCCGACTCCGTAGCGGTCAACCACTTCTTGTGCCAGGCTTTTGATCAATTGCGCCGCCTCCTGCCAGTTTCCGGCCCGAAGGGTTTTGGTCAGTTCCATCACCTCAAAGGGGCTCAAATAAAATAGCCGTTCGAGCCCAGAAAAAACGCGGCGGGTTCGTTTGTTGAAAGCTGATGCGGAATCAAATTCGTACCTCCGGAAAATCAGGTTGAGGTCATGGGGTGAAAAATCCGCAGCGGCCGCATGGATCGAAAAGTGCCGGATAAAATCTGCAAACCGATCGGTGAGCACAAACCGGTCGATGGTGAGAAATGTGGCTGCCAGTCGGCGGATTTGGTGCTGACGTTCGAGCAGGTCCCGTCCAGCGGGACGTTGAAAAACCCTGCCGGTGAGTGCGCCGACGATCGTGCCCACCGAGGACCCGGCAATCACGTCGGGCTGAATCCCGAGTTCGCTGGCTGCGTTGGCAAATCCCACCTGAAACACGCCACGAAAAACTCCTCCACTGAAAAGGAAAACAACGGCGGGATCCTCCTTGGTATCAGTCGGTGCCGGACTCGAGACAAACGGACTCGGGGTGATGCGCGGAAGGCGAATGTGCTGCCGCAATTCCTCCTCCCCGTTTGGTGACGACGTCCGGCACGCCACGCAGAATCGGCACACCTCGGAAACCCCGGGTCCGGAAAGATGATTGTCCGCCGGGGCGCTGCCGGGGAGAGAATTTAATCCCCCCCAGGCTGCGAGCAGCTTTCGACAAGAGACATACTCGACCCCGTCCTGGCGCTTGAGGGTTTGCCCGGATTGCCTCAGGGTTTCAACCGCTTCCCGGAGGGTGGCCGTGCGGGTCGCGTCACGGTGGGGCCATTCATCCGGCATTTCCTCCTCAGGCTCCAGGAGCAAACGCCGCTCTTCCGGCGTCCGTGTGTCTGGCAAGGCATCGGTGACCAAACGCTCAATCATCGCACGACACCCGTCGGCCACGGTCATGTTGACCAGTTCGCGTTGTTTCGCGGCGGAGCCAGCCTGCATCAAGCGCAGACTCAAACGGGGAGGACGGTCCGGTGCCACGAGACGAATCTTGGCGGGATAGAAAGTTTCGCTGGCCGCGGTCTGGTCAGTGATTGCGGCGGCCCTGCCATTCAGGGCGCGGTTCAATCGATCAATGAGACCTTTGTCGAGGAGCATGTCCTGATAGCGCTGAAGGTCGGTGGCACGGAGGGCAACATCCACCAGGCCGGTGATGGGTTCGGAGTTCAGCGATCCTTTGTCACGCTTCACCGGCAGGAGCGGAGCAGAAATGATGCGGAGGGAGTTCCAGCATTTCTCCGGGCGGTTGGCGACCTGCCGGCAGGCCTCCTCGAACACCGGCACGATGGGATCCTTGGAAACGCTATTGCCGTCAATGAATGTCGCGCGTCCATTTTGAGTCGGGATCGTCTGGGCCTTGAAAAACGGGGCCCAGGCACACGCACACATCAGAGCATCGACAACCGAGGTGGTGGCAGGCAGGGATTCGAGCTGGCCCGTTCCCAGGTTGGCGGCAATCGGGGAGACAATCACTCCATGATGGCCATGATTGTAGTCGGCGAGGGATTTTCTGTTTTGAGTTTCTCCCCGCCCCGGCCTTTTTCCTTTTAAGGCCCGATGCACGCTCTCGTCGAACCGGAATTCTCCATAATACCCGGGGTCGAAGCTCTGGACGAGCGTCTCCTTGAGCGCGTGCGAATCTCCAAGATCGCTGAATATCTGGAAGTGCTTCAGCACATTGCTAAAGGCATTTTTTCGGAGAAAAAGGGCACCCCATGCCAATAAAGCAAGTCCACCCACGAGGAAGAGTCCCACTTCCGCCCACAGGATATTTGTCCAACCCGGCCATACACAAATTGCCAGTGCGCCAAGGAGCAGTGCCGGAAGGACGGTCAGGCCTAATACGAGTGGCACAAAGCCGAGGAACAGCCAGATCACAAGATCCCGTGCCTGTCGGAACCATGCGCCCCGGTTGAAAATGATATGGCCTGCCTCAACCCCGGCCGCGGCTTTCTCCGCCTTGATCCCAAGGATGTCCTTGAGTTGGACCCCGGCAAAGAGGCTCACCGGCATGGCCAGCGCAAAAATGTTTCGCGCGACCAGCCACCAAAGCTTGATCAATAAATACGCGCGTTTGCGCCATCGCGCAATCATGGTCATCTCAGCGGAGGCATTCCATCCCATCCGGACCCGCGTCATTTGCGCGATCAACTTCACGGTCACTTTGACCCGTAACACATGGTCGAACAGGCGAATCAACCCCGTCCGACTGGCCACCGCAACCCCTCGTCCTTCCCGCTCCTCTTGAAAATGTCGCGGCAGTTCAACCGGCTTCAACGCATGGGAGGAGTTGGTCTCAAGGGGATCAGGAAAAAATCCCTTCAGCACCGTGGTAGGGGCATTGCGAAACGCTTCCAGGAGCTCGTTGAATCGCGCCACTTGCGCTTCCTCGATCTCTTTCTCCGGCTTGCCAGAGCCTGATTCCGTGGTGAGAACGTCGCCAAGGACGGCGGCGGTGATCGCCCCAACCGAAAGCCCCGCCACCATGTCAGGTGCCTGCCGGCGCGTCACAAGGAGTGCATGAACCACACCCATTTGCAGCACGGTATCGAAACCTGCCCCGGGAAAAGAAAACACTCGAAAAGGCTTCTGGCCCCCGGCGGCCGTTGGCTTGCCATCCTGAGGCGGCGGAGTTGTTGGTGTTTCCATAAACGTGACGTCGGATTCTGAGGACCTTATTCGGTTCGATCAGGTTTCGACAAACCTGAAAAACACGGAGGCTCCCGGCTGCAGTTGCAAATAAGGGGGAGACAGAGGGCCTTCGAAGTGTGGCGAGGCAGATGAGGAGGCGACACGACCGCTCTGGTTGGAAGCCTACCAAATTCTCTTCAGACCGTAAGCGGTAAAAATGGGATCGCGGCTGATAATGCGGAGATTGCGGCGCATGGCTTGCGCGACCATGATGCGGTCGAAGGGGACAACGTGGTGCAAGGGGAGGCCCACAACGGACAATGCATCGTCCAAGTCGATGTCCAAAAGTGATAGCCCGTTGTCATCGAGCAACCGAGGCAGATCCGAGCGTAAATCGTACGGGAGTTTTAATTTTCCCAGTCCTATCTTGATGGATGCCTCCCAGATGCTGGCCATGCTGATGACACATTCGCCTGGTGAATTAACCCACGTGCCAACAAAATTCGCCTTAAGAAGGCTTCCAGGAAGCCGGTCGTCCCAATGGGAGCAGCATATCCGCTTGTAACAACACCGTGCGTGGCGCACTTCCGCCAATTGATCCAGATTTTTGCGCCAATTGAGAGCCCGGGAAACGATTATTGGGGTGATCGCCCCATTCATGCCTCTCACTCATGTGTGCTAGCCTGCCCTTCGATTGTCTTGATAAGCTTCGGTTTAACCGGAACAATGTTGCCTTTTTATAAATCCATGCCCGATTCACCAATCTCCACGCCTCCAACTCAGCTCGAAAAAGAGGGCATTGCCATCATTGGCATAGGATGCCGGTTTCCGGGGGGTGTGAATGACGCCGGGGCTTTGTGGAAACTGCTCATCGAAGGGCGCGAGGGGGTGTGTGATGTGCCGGCGGATCGTTGGAACGTGGAACGTTTTTATGATGCCGAGGCAGGGCTGACAGGAAAGTCCATTGCGAAGCGCGGGGGATTTTTGGACGCGATTGATCAATTTGACCCGCAGTTTTTTGGCATCTCGCCCCGCGAGGCCCCTTACATTGATCCCCAGCAGAGGCTGCTCCTTGAAACCGCCTGGGAAGCCATTGAAGACGCGGGCATGATTCTGGATTTCGAAAAGGGCACCGATATTGGTGTGTTTGCCGGAATTTCGCACAATGATTATCAGGGCCTCCAGCACACCCCCACAGACCGCACCGGCATCAGCGCCCACACCCCCATCGGCAGTGCGCACAGCATCGCGGCCAACCGCATCTCTTATTGCCTGAATCTGACTGGTCCAAGCATTGCGATGGACACGGCCTGCTCCTCGGCGCTCACCGCCGTCCATGCGGCTTGCGAACATATTCATGCGGGACGCTGCAAGACCGCTCTGGCCGGGGGAGTGACTGTTATGATCACGCCGGATGGATTTATCGGATTCTCCCAAGCCGGGATGTTGTCACCCGAGGGCAAGTGCAAGGCGTTTGACGCGTCTGCCGATGGATTTGTGCGTGGCGAAGGTGCCGGGATGGTTCTGTTAAAAAAACTCTCTGACGCAATAGCCGATGGGGACACCATTCATGCCGTGATTCTGGGCTCATCCGTGAATCAAGATGGTCATACGAATGGAATCTCCCTTCCGAGTCCGGAAGCTCAGGCGCGTCTCGTTCGCGAAGCCTGTGTGGATGCAGGCGTGGAGCCATCGCAGATCGGTTTTGTGGAGGCTCATGGAACAGGCACGGCGGTTGGTGACCCCATCGAGGCCACGGCTCTGGGCGAGGCCCTGTGTGTCGACCGTCCCGCCGACGAGCCCCTGCTTGTGGGCTCGGTGAAAACCAATCTTGGCCATCTGGAAACGGCCTCGGGTATTGCGGGTTTGATCAAGGCCGTCCTGGCCCTCAAACACAAACAAATCCCGCCCAGTCTGCATTTTCAAACTCCGAACCCGCATATTGATTTTGCAGCTCTGAAACTGCGCATTCCCGTGGCCATGGAACCATTCCCAGCCAAACCAGGCTCCCCGCGCATGGCCGGAGTGAATTCCTTTGGATTTGGCGGGGCCAATGCCCACATCATTTTGGCCGAGGTGCCGGAAATGGGTTCCTCACGCGGAGAGTCTGCTTCCGTTGGCGAAATTTCATCCGGTGAGAGAGCCTGGCCCATCATGATTTCGGCGCGGTCCGAGGCTGCGCTGCAGATCTCCGCTTTGCAGCTCGGTCATTGGATTGAACACCATTCGATGAGAAATGGAAGTTCCCCGCTTCTTGAAGATTTGACCTATTCCCTCGGTGCGCGTCGGAATCACCATTCCCACCGGCTGACGGTCACATCCGGTTCCATGGCGGAGGTTTCTCAAGAACTCCTGGCGTTTTCCAAGGGAGAGGCATTGACCAAATCCCGCGTGTCCTTCACGCCCCGTCGGGAACATGCGGCGCGTGTGGGTTTTGTGATGAGCGGCCAAGGCACGCAGGCTCCAACCATGGGCATTGAGCTCATGACGCAGGAGCCCGTGTTTCGCAAAATGATCGAAGACTGCGAAGAGGCCATGCGCCCCCATGCCCGGTTTTCTCTCATCGAAGAACTGGCCCGCCCGGAGGCGACATCCCAAATGCACCGCACAGAGATTTCGCAGCCCGCCATTTTTGCAATCCAAATGGGGCTTGCGGCGCTTTGGAAATCCTGGGGGATTGAGCCCGCTGCGGTGGTGGGTCATAGTGTCGGCGAAATTGCGGCCGCTTGCGTGGCCGGAATCCTCACCCTGGACAAAGCCGCCCGGATTATCGTGCTTCGTGGGCGATGCATGGATGATCACATGCCGGAAGGGGGAGGGATGCTGGCTGTTGGTATGACGGCCGAAGCCGCGACCGCAGTGATTGCACGGCATGACCGCACCGTGAGCATTGCCGCCTATAATGCTCCCAAGTCTCTCACACTGGCAGGCAAAAAGAGCTCCCTCGAAGCCATTGCGGCCGAGCTCGAAGCCGAAGAGATTTTTGCCCGCTTTTTGAAAGTGGACTATCCTTTTCATCACGCCATGATGCAGCCATCGGCGAGTGCTCTCCATGAGGCGCTCTCCGCCCTCACGCCCGGTCCTGAGACCATTCCATTCTTCAGCACAGTGACAGGGCTGCGTCATTCCGGCGAGGCCTGCGATGCCGGGCACTGGTCAAGTGGCGTGCGGCTTCCCGTGGAATTTGCCGCGGCAATCCGATCAGTGGCCGACCATGGGGTGGATGTCTGGCTGGAAATCGGGGCACATCCCGCACTCGTGCGATCGTTGCAGGAATGCCTGGTGGCCGAGTCAACCAAACCAACCATTGTGGCCTCGATGCGGCGCGAGCGCGAGCAGGAGTCCCTGCTCGAAACGGCCATGGACCTTCACATGGCTGGAGTGGCACTCGACTTTGAAGCGATCACTCCTTCCCGCAAATATTTGGATCTGCCATCTTATGCTTGGGATAAGGAGCGGTGGTGGAATGAGTGCGCGGAAACCCGTGAAGGCCGGCTGGGCGGCGGAGGACGTGGCTTGCTGGACGTCCGGCTTTCGCGCGGCACCCCCACATGGATCGCACGCCTGGATGGCCGGCACATGGCCTTCCTCAAAGACCATCGCGTGGAGAACCATACGATTTTTCCTGCTGCAGGGTTTGTCGAAATGGCGCTCGAAATCGGTGTGCAGCTTTTTGAAGGAGCCGCCTTCGTGGTGGAGGATTTTGAGATCCGGAAACCTCTCATTCTACCCGACCCGGTTTCCGGACTGCTGCTTGAGATAACCTACGATCCCACTGCCCGCACGTTCACCATTCAGAGCCGCTTCGAAAACAGCGCGTCCTGGTCGGTGCATGTCATCGGATCCCTGCGAGGCGAACGCACCGATTCCGCATTTTCGGGGGCGTGCCCGGAGAATGGCATCCCGCCAAATTTGCAGCCCCTGGAGGTTGGTGCCTTCTATGACCACATGAGCGAGATGGGGCTCCGTTACGGGCCGGAATTCCGACCAATCAGGGAACTTGCTGTGGGCGACGGAAAGTCGGTGGGACAGGTTTCTCTCTCCGAAGATGTTGCAAAACGTGCAGGGGAATATCCGCTGCATCCGGTTCTTTTTGACGGGGCCCTCCAAATATTTTCTGCTGGCGCGGCGACTGTTGAAGGACGCACGGCCGGGCTCAGGCTTCCGGTGCGGTTTTCAAGAATCCTGTTTTTGCGCTCGCCCGGATCTGTCGGGCATGTGCGGACCGGAGTGGTTCATGCCAACGACGAACTCGTGGAAGGCAACATTGAGATCTTTGATGACGAAGGACGCCCCTGCGTATCCATCCAGGGCTTTCGTGCGATCAGTGTCGAGGGGGCCCGGCGTTCGAGCCGGACCGGTAAGGGCCGCGACGTGATGTATCATGTCGCTTGGGAGAAACAATCAAAACTCCCGCCAACCTCTTCTCTGGACCCCCTGCCACTGGGGCGCCTGCGGGAAGTGGCCATGGAGGCTCTGGATGAAGTGTTCACCATGCGCGGACGGGATCATCTGGAAGCCGCCAATGCAGCCGATGATGTCTTGGCCCTGGCGCAGGTTTCCGCCGCGTTCGAAAAAATGATTGCCGGTACCGACGGGCCCTTCACGGCAGAATCCCTGGGTGTGGCGGAATCCATGCGTCAGGTGTTTGAACAACTGGCGGACGATCTCGTGGAGAACAAGCTCTTAATCAAGGCCAGGGACGGATATCTTCCAACGCCCGCTCTTCATGCGGCAGCGGAATCCATGACGGAGCTGCTACGCAAAAACATCACCACTCATCCCGGCCACCTTCCGGAAGCCATGCTTTGCTCGGCCACCACGGCGGAGCTCGGCCCGATCCTCAGGGCTGAGCGGGATGCCGTGCAGGTTCTGTTTTCGAGTTCCACGACCGATATTCTTGATCAGTTTTACGGGGATTCTCCGGTTATTAGCCCGTGGTTGGCAGCGATTGGAAAAGTCGTCGGAGAACTGGCCGCCCAACTTCCCGAAGGCCGTGGGCTTCGCATTCTTGAGGTCGGGGCCGGAACAGGAGGCCTTGCTTCCATGATCCTTCCCATGCTCGAGCGCGAGCTTCACTCCTATGTTTTCACTGATGTTTCGGCCTCCTTCTTTCCCGCAGCCCGTCAGAAACTTGCCTCCTTCCCCGAGGTGGAATTCAAAATTTTCGATCTCGAAAAGCCGGGGGCAGCCCAAGAGTTCGAAGCCGACTCCTTTGATTTGATCCTCGGTTCCAATGTGATTCACGCGGTGAGTGATGTGCGGGATTCCCTTCGCAATCTTCAGGACCTTCTGGCTCCGGGCGGGAGTTTGGTTTTTGTGGATGTGGGGTCTCCGCATCTTTGGTTGAATGCGGTTTTTGGTCTCACGAGCGGGTGGTGGCGTTTCTCGGACCGTGATCTGCGTCCAAATCACCCGCTGCTGACCCGGGCTCAGTGGGAAAAAGTCCTTCGGGAAGTGGGCTACAGTGAGGTGCTGTCTTTGCCAGGTCTCCGTCGTCCCAACGGCGATGAAAGCCTGATTGGCCTGATGGCTCGCAAAGAGTGGGTTGCGCCGAAGTTATTGCCTCCAGGCGGCGATTCCATTCCCACGGAAAAATCCTGGCTCATCTTGGCTGATGAGGCCGGGCTGGGAGACCGACTGGCGTCGCTCGTGCAGGCTGGTGGTGCTCGATGCCGCGTCGTTCATGTCGGGCAGGAATTTTGTTCTCAGGGAACTGACGCTTTCTCCCTCAGGCCCGGCGTTCGCGAAGACTGGAGCGATCTGCTTGCGGCCTGCGCTGACGACCCACCAGAGCGATTGGTGTATTTGTGGTCTCTGGACGAACATTCGGAAGACACCCCCTGGACGGCAACCGATGGGCTGCTTCATCTCACCCAGGCTCTTGACGCAATGGGGCCTGGCCGAAAGCTGCGATTGGATGTGGTCACACGAGGGGCGCAAGCGGTCGGAAAGGTCTGTGCCGTTTCCGTGTGGCAGTCTCCCGTGCTGGGATTTTTGCGAGTTGTGGCTAACGAATACCCCAATATTTCCTGCTGTGGGATTGATCTTTCCGCGGTTGCCACTCCTTGTGAGGACCTGCTTCTGAGCCGCGAACTCTTTCAACCCCCCACTGAACGCGAGATCGTCTTTCGTGGCGAAGCGCGTTACGTGCGACGTATTGCCCGTGGGTTGATTCGGGACGACAAGGTTCTGGATCCCTCCATCCAACTCCGTCTCGAGTCACGGGAGCGAGGGCTGCTCGACTCACTCCGGTTGGTGCCGTTCCTGCCGACCCCCTGCGCTCCAGGAGAAGTGGAAATTGAAGTCAAAGCAGCCGGCATGAATTTTCGGGATGTTTTGAAGGCGCTGGCCCTTTACCCCGCAGAAACTGCGGATGCCAAAATCTTCGGGGACGAGGTCGCGGGAATCGTGAAATCCGTAGGCCGTGATGTGACGCATGTGTCTCCCGGCGACCGGGTCTTCGGGTTGGCTGTTTTTGGCCTTGCCACGCATTCGATGGCAAGGGCCGGCGATGTGCTCCCCATTCCCGAGGGCCTGACTTTTGAAGAGGCAGCCACGATGCCGGTTGTATTTATGACGTCATGGCACGCCTTAAAAACCGTGGCGCATCTCCAACCCGGTGAGCAAATTCTTGTTCATGCCGGGGCCGGCGGTGTGGGCATGGCGGCCATCCAAATCGCGCTTCACCTCGGAGCCGAAGTTATTGCCACCGCAGGCAGTCCGGCCAAACGCGGGCTGTTGGAAACGCTTGGTGTCAAACACGTGATCGACTCGCGGCGGGGCGATTTTGCAGACGCTGTGATGGAGATCACCCAAGGCCGCGGCGTGGATGTTGTCCTGAATTCTCTGGCCTCGGAAGCGATTCCCATGGGCCTCTCCTGCCTTGCCGAGTTTGGCAGATTTATCGAAATCGGAAAACGCGACATCTATCAGAACTCGCGCATTCCGCTTTGGCCTCTACGCAAAAATGCGTCGTTTCATGTGGTGGCGATGGACGCCATTTTTGGAGGGGATGAGGGCCGCACCCGCGATCTCCTGAAGGTGATTGCCGATATGGTTGGCAAAAAGGAAATTTATCCCCTCCCGTTCCGATCCTTCCCCGCCTGCCGGATTGATGC
>JBGTAR010000196.1:0-10113 GCA_041749815.1 Terrimicrobiaceae bacterium | reverse complement strand
TCTGCGTGCAGCGGCAGCAACCTTTGTTGGCAGACACGATTTTCGGAGTTTCACGATGAATCGAAAGGCTCCTGCTCAGACGATTCGTCACATTTCACAGATCACGGTGACGAAAAAGGCGTCGCTGATTGCCATCACCTTCCATGGGGAGGGCTTCCTTTACCGCATGGTACGAATGCTGACGGGCTCCATGGTGCGGGTGGCGCAAGGCTTGGACGAACTCTCCACGCTCGAAGATCGTCTGCAAAATCCGAGTGCTCCAGAATGGGAACATGTGGCCCCGGCCGGCGGGCTCTGCCTTGTCAAAGTGCTCTATTGAGCGGGCCAACTTCCTTGAGTCCTGCAGCGTAGGCTTCAAAAACGCGCTTGATTTCGTCACGGACCCGGCGGAACTCAGCGTAAATTTCTTCCTCGGTGCCGGTGGCATGCGCGGGGTCATCGAATCCCCAATGGTAACGATTCACCTGACCCGGAAAAATCGGACAGGCTTCGTCGGCACGGCCGCAAACTGTGATGACCGTATGGACTTTTGTGTCCAAAAAATCGTTCATGTGTTTTGATGAGTGGTCGGAGATATCAATGCCGATTTCGGCAAGCACCGCAATGGCCTTGGGATGGACATACCCGGCGGGCTGGGAACCCGCACTGTGCACTTCCACCAAGTCGCCGGCAGCGGCGCGAAGGATGCCTTCAGCCAGGTGGCTCCGGCAGGAATTTCCCGTGCAGAGAATGAGGATGTTGGGTTTCATGGATGATGGCGTTGACGTTTTATTGCGGAATTTTTACCGGTTCGCCATGGTTTGACGCGTGACCCGACAGGCCTCGGAGTTGAGGAAGATTTGGTCGCGGCCAGACATGGCACTGGCTCCGATCTGTGTGGCTTCTTCGATGACTTCCCTGGGGAAATACTTGCGGCGAAACCAGAGCGCCACGTGCACCAGTCCAATAAGGACCGGAACTTCAACAAGGGGACCCACTACGGCGGCAAAGGCCACCCCTGACCCAATGCCAAACACAGCAATGGCCACCGCGATCGCGAGCTCGAAGTTGTTTCCCGAGGCGGTGAATGCCAGCGTGGAAGAGCGGGCGTAGTCGGCGCCGACGGCTTTGCCAAGGAAGAAACTGACGAGGAACATCAGCACAAAATAACAAACGAGAGGAATCGCAATCAGCAAAACATCTCCCGGCAATTGGACAATTTTTTCGCCCTTGAAAGTGAACATCACCACAATCGTGAAGAGCAGAGCGCTGAGAGTGATTGGAGAGATGGCGGGCAAAAATCTGGTGTCATACCAGGCCCGGCCTTTGAGAGGAATCAGCACGACGCGGCTTAATATTCCTGCGGCAAATGGAATGCCGAGGTAAATCATGACACTCACAAATATTTCACCAATGGTCAGATCCGCCAGGGTTTTTCCGCCGAGACCCTGCACGGATGACAGGTCAACCCCCAGGACGCCGGGCAGCCATGTCACAAACACCCAGGCATAGAGCCCAAAGGTCAGAATTTGAAAAACGCTGTTGAGGGCCACCAAACCTGCGGCGTATTCGCTACTGCCTTTGGCGAGTTGATTCCAAACCAGCACCATCGCAATACATCGGGCGATCCCGACAAGAATCAGGCCAACCATGTATTCCGGGTGGTTGTGAAGAAAAAGGACCGCCAGCCCAAACATCAACAACGGGCCAATCACCCAATTCTGCAAAAGTGAGAGCCCTAGAATTTTTTTATTCGCAAAAACCCGCGGCATCTCCTCATAACGAACTTTTGCAAGCGGCGGATACATCATCAGAATCAAACCCACGGCAATCAGCAGATTGGTTGTTCCCACGGTCACCGGGGCGAAAAAGGCCTCGGGATCTGAAATCATAAACGTTCCCAGCAACACACCCAAGCCCATGGCCACAAAGATCCAGAGCGTCAGATAACGGTCCAGAAATGACATTTTTTTGGCAATTGATTCACTCATAAGTTTTTTGGAAAATTATTCGCAGCAGGCGTCTTGAAGAGCGCGGGTGTGTTGCGCATTGATGGTGTCCACACAGCAAAAGAAATCCGCCAGACACTGGCAGTTCAGACGGTAAAACTGATTCAGTCCGCGCTTTTCCACGCTCACCAGACCAGCCGATTTCAGCACAGTCAGGTGTTTTGACACCGTGGACATATCGGCACCCACCAACTCGGTGAGATCACAAACACACATCTCCCCTTCGCTCAGGGCATCAACCATCTGGATGCGCGAAGGATGGGCAAGGCTCTTGATCACATGCGCCCGAAGCGCCGCTTTGGTCGGACTGAGCTTTTCTCGTGTCATAGTTGCATACTTTGCCATATAGCCAATTATTGCAAGAAATGATTTTTCACAGGTGACAGATCTAAAAATTATCGACTATCGCAACTAAAACTCCACGGAACAAAACAAGGACACTCATCAAGCGACCGACTCGTTGAGGGCTTGGTGGAGCGCCTTAGGTTTGGTTCCTGTGGGAGCGGCGGTGGGCGAGAAGAACCCCCAGACCGGCAAGCAGAAGAGCTCCGGTGGTGGGTTCGGGGACGGCGACATACGTGAGGTAGAGTTCGTTGGTGCCTTCTCCGATGACATCTCCGCGAATGACAGACCACACGCCGTTGCTTGCATTACTGAAGTTGGCGTGATTGACAAAAAACACTCCATCAAATGCAGCGATCTCTTCTTGCGTTTGGGCGATCAGCCATTGGTAGTTGCTGACAGGATCAAAGTTGGTGGCCAAACCCTGGGCATTGTCCAACTGAAGGCTGGTCACTTCTATGACGAATGGTGTCAGCGTGGTGGCGTTGATGTTTAACGTATCGTTGAATGAGATAAGATCCCAGCCTGAGGGACCTCCAGCCAATCCAGTGGCATTGTTGATTTCCCACAAAAGCGTTCCTCCACTGGTCCAAGTTTGACTTTCGCCGATAGCCTCGCCAACGCTGTTGCCGGGGCTGATGCGCTGGCTGGGACCAATCGTGAGATCGGTGAGGTTCCCTTGCCAATTTGTGCCACTGAGTGTGCCGCTGACAAAATCGACGGCACCACCTTCATAATCCACCGAAGAAGAATATTGCAACTCAGCACCATCGATGGTGATCCCGGCGGTTTCATTGATGGAACCACTGTCATCAATCATAAATGTGCCCTGAGTGATGGTTGTTTGTCCTTCATAGGTATTCGTGCCGGAGAAAATCAATTTTCCTGAACCAACCTTTTCGAGTCCGCCGCTACCGCCAATGTTTGCGGCTGAGGCGACTTGGTGTTGTCTGGTGTCGAAGATTGCCGCTCCGTTGGGTGCTCCGGCAATTAGTTCGACATCTCCTGGCTGAAAACCATCAAAGAGCGCCGCCTGACTCCCGCTGAAGCGGATTCTGCTATCGCGAATTTCGACTTTGCCAGCGCCAATTCCCCTCTGGATCTGCACCGTGTCGAGCGTGGCTCCATCAAATACTTGTAGCTGGCCTGCAGCCGAAGCATGGCCTGAACCGAGGGTGATGCTGCTATTGACAATCCAATCCGTGCCGATTCCTTGGATCAGCACCTCGCCAATTCCGTTCGCTCCAGCACCAATGACGGCAAAGGATGTGTTGAGTTCTGCCCCAAGATCAACCGTGACTTCGCCTGTTCCCAAATTTCCCACGGTGAGCCCTGACGCCACAAAGATCGTGCTGCCTGCCCCTGAGAGATCCACCACACCGTCGCCCGTGGAACCCTCTCCCACCATCATGCTGTCGGTCGAGAGATAGCCGTCGTTGCGCACATCCAGAGCGCCCGAGCCAAATACACCGACACGAGTGTAGGTGCTACTCTCCCAGAAGGAGCCAGCTCCATCAATATCAACCTGTCCAAGTGAGCCGGAGAATGCACCAACGGTCAAGGCGTTGGACTGCATATATGCACCATCCAAAACGAGGAACATGCCCTGGCCGGATTCACCGACTGTGACTTCCCCGTTGGAACTTGCGGTTGAGTCGCCCCCACTGATGGTTACCGTCCCAACACTGGTTGCGGCGTTACCGACCCGGAATGAGCCGACGGCGCTGAAACGACCTCCATTAAGAACTTCCAGCTTCGCCTGCCCCCCTTGACCAATATTAAATGAGGAACCCCCGGTCACATCCCAAGCAGAGCCCTCTCCATCGATGAGCGCCGTTGCCTGCCCCCCACTATTTGAAGCAAAGATGGCACCCACACTGGATACAGTTCCACCATTGGTGATTTCAAGTTCTCCAACTCCTGTGGTGAACGCCGCAAGAGCAAGCGTATTGAGGGTTGAGAATTCGGATCCTTCACCATCTACAACCATCCTGCCATTTCCTGCGTTCCCAACGATCGTTGTGCCATCGGCAGTCATGGTCCCGCCTTCGAGAATTTCAAGCGTGCCGGTGGAGCCGTTAAAGTTCCCCAAGGTGAGCTGAGCGGTTGAGGCCCAGAGCGATCCTTCTCCAGAGATGGTGGCCGAGCTCGTGCTTCCATTTTGTCGTCCAATAAACACCCTTCCACTGGAAATCAGACCTCCGTCATAAATCTCGACTGTTCCATCACCGGCGTCTCCTGCCCTGAACTCACTATTCCCCAAGTCAAGCTTGGAGTTGACTCCCGTCACCACAACAAAACCATCGCCTGAGGCAAGGGAGCCAAGGGTCATTGCCCCGGAAGTGACCGTGCCAGCACTGCCAATCGCCAAAGATCCAAGACCGCTGCTTCCAATGTCCGTGAGCCACGATTTTGAGAGGGTGAGTTCGGACCCGAGCCCTTCCACGTTAATGCTCCCACTGGAGCCAGCTTCGACGCCCACTCGCGTCCTGGCCGTCACGCTCACTGTCCCGCCATCGTCAATATTCAATTCCCCTGTTCCCCTCAGACCAACCTCCATAATGCCGCCTGCTGTGAGTTGCGATCCATCGCCTGAGACATTTAACGTGCCATTCCCGGAAGCCGGGGCCGTGGAACCTCCAATCGTGAGTGCTCCATTGCCTGAGTCCACCTCACCACCATGCAAAACATTCAGGGTGCCGGACCCAGCCCGCCCGATCTCGAAACTACCTGTGTTTCCAACGATCGTCCCCAACCCACTCACTTCCATGGTGCCTTCTCCTGTGCCAAGCTCTCCAACCACGATGCCTGTGGAAGAAAGGGACGATGCTGTTCTGACCCCAAGGAAGCCCTCGCCAGCAGTTCCAACCGAGATGGGGGCGGCTGCTGTCCAGCTTGATGAGCCTTCCACCAACACCTCTCCGACTGAGCCAACAGATTGACCGATATCCACTGCGGATTGGGAGTTGAGAATGGCACCATTTGCCAAAGAGAGATTTCCTTCTCCAAAAGCACCCACCCTCACTGTTCCGTTGGCATTCCACTGACTGTCATTCAAGGTGACCGTGCCCACAGCATCCTCCTGCAATCCCAGAGTTACCTGGCTCTCTGTGACTAGCAGCCCTCCCGTGTTGATGGCCACCAATGCCGTGCCCACAGATCCAAAATCGGCGAACGCCTGCACATTGACAGAAGCCAGATTAGAAATGGTGAGGGTGCTGTCGTTCGAGGACTGGCCCCAGGAGAGACTAAGATTATCCACGGCGAGTGCTGATCCAGACCCGGTCACAAGGATCTCCTGATTTGATCCTCTTGTTTGAACAGTCGGAGCCTCGAGACGACCGCCGTTGGAAATGGTGACCTCCGCAGAAGCTGGGCCAAGGTCGTTTCGCAGCGATAGGAGACGGCTAAGTTGGATTTCCGAATTCGCACCATCCACGGTGATTTGAATGGGGCGATCATAAGCACCAGTTCCGATGACCCCTGCTGTGATTCTCCCACCATTCAGAACCTCAATGGCCGATTCGCCACTCATTAATATTTCTGGATCATCTGTGAAGCTAGAGGTGACCGCCACGAGGGAGTTTGCGCCAGAAACTCGGAGCGTTGAGGAGTCAATACCGTTCTCCGACATGTAGAGGCTGATCACAGAGGCGGTGGCAATGTTCCAAGTTGCGCCGTCCAGAACTTCCAGAAGGGCAGATCCGTTGAAGCCCAATACCGAAATGTTCGAAGTGTTGATGGAGGAATTAAGCGTGGTATCCGCGCCTTGGAGGGTAATAACTCCGCTCGATCCGGTGGCCTGGCCGACCTGCACGCTTCCGGTTGAAAGAACAGCGCCGTTTTCGAGAATCAGTGTGTTGCCCGTGCTTCCCAAGCTGGAGCCGAGAGAAAGGGATGAGGATGCGCCACTGCTTCCAGACAGAGTTGCCTCGCCACCGTTGTTGATCAGTGCGGGTGAAGAAGCGTTGGGCGGTCCTGAGGGAGTCCAGTTTCCGGGTGTGTTCCAATCTCCGGTGACCGCATTCCACTCCTGCGCTAATGCGGGGGAGGGACTTCCCAGCACCAATAGCCCACCGACCAGGCAAGATTTCCAGAGGGCCAGGCCTGAGATTCGCGAGACGTGATTTCTGAGTCCATCTTGAGCCTTGAAGGAACAATTATTGTTAACCCAGAAGAACCGACAAATTGTATTCATAGAAGGGGTATACGCATTGAGAATTTTTTCTGATATCGTCCATCAGGACTAAATGCATCCGTCTCTGGGTCATTGCGGGCAAAATATTACGAAACCCATTTGACGATAGGGAGGAACCTGTGGATGTTGCGCGCGCTATGGCGATTGACTGGGCAGGAAACAAAATTCAGGGGGCGCTCATCGCACTGCAATCTGCGGACGATCCTGAAACTCTTTGGCAGGCCAATTTTATGGTGGCGAAGGCTGTGGTGAGCAATTATCACGATGTGCTTTTTGCGAGTCCATTTTTGGGCACATATCCGGTGTTTGGAAGAACGGCGAGCGGGTATCCCCGCGGAGAGGCGTACTGGGGGAGGCTTGGAGAAATTGCGGGGGCGACGGATGTGATGATGGCCGTTCCTGATTTGAAAGTGGCCCGCATGTCCGATCACTTCGACCTGAGTCGCGAAAAGGATCGGATGATGTTTGAGGAATTCATGGAGCCGGAGGGCTGGCGGTTTTGTGTGAACACCTTTTTCAGGGCGCCCAATGGGATGCCACTTGGAACGTTGGCGGTAAATCGCACGGAAGCCCAAGGGGATTTTACTGATGAGGAGTTACAAAATTTTGCTGAGATTCACCCCCACGTTGAGGCGGCCTTAAACAGAATATTTGCCGCCCAGAATGCCCGTTCCAAAGAGCTGGCCATGGAAAGCTGTCTCTATGCGCTGCCCGTTCCGTTTCTGGTTCTTGACTGGAACTTCAACATCACTTTTGCAAACCTTTCCGGGCGGGAAGCACTCCATATCTGGCGAAAAGGACCGGAGCTGGCACGCGCCAGCAATCCGGTGGTCGAGTTGCCCCCGGATTTGGTTAGAGCGACAACCCAAATTCGCAGGTCCTGGGAGGAAGCTGTGAGAGAAGACAACTACGAAATCTTTGGTGAGCCTCTGGTGCTCACACATGCCGCGAATTCGGAAATGCAGGCCAGCGTGCGTCCGGTTTTACCGACCGAGGCGGCATCTTTTGAGCCGGGCTTGGTGATTCAATTCGTTATTCCCACCTCGGTGCACAGCGAAGCGGCCCAGGCGATGAGCGCCATTGGGCTTTTGACCGCCACCGAACGCGAGGTCTCCCGCCTGGCGGCCAGCGGACATGACAATCAAGACATTGCAGCGAGTCTGGGTATCACCGTCAATACTGTGCGGGCGCACCTTCGCTCCGTCTTCCGCAAACTTGGCATCAACACCCGGTCTCGTCTTGCACCACTCTATGCCAAGTTCGAAACGGCCAGTAATTGAAGCGTCATCAAACCACCGGTTGAGTGGTGACTGGTGGTTCGCTGGGTTTGATTTCTGCGGGAGCGGCAACCGGGGCTTTGGGCGGTGGGGCGATGGGTGAGACCTTCCAGAACTTGGGCTGGTGGGCGGCCCAATCGGCCAGGATTTCGGAAGCGCGCTGACTTTCCGTGACTTCGAGATGTCGGTAGATCAGGGCTTTGAGAGCATTGATGTCTTCTTCATCTTCAAGTCGCGAAGGAATCACGAGTTGTGGATTGTAGCGGCTTTCGAAGTTTTCCTCCTCATCAAAGATGTAGGCAACTCCTCCGGTCATTCCAGCTCCAAAGTTTTTGCCAGTTGGTCCGAGAACAACCACCGAGCCATTGGTCATGTATTCGCAACCATGGTCGCCCACGCCTTCAACAACGGCCGTGCCGCCGGAGTTGCGGACGCAGAAACGCTCGCCAGCGCGGCCATTGGCAAACAGTTTTCCGCCAGTGGCGCCATACATGACCGTGTTTCCTATGATGATGGACGTGTGGGCATTAAATTTGTGCTCGGCAGGGGGGCGAACAATGAGTTCCCCGCCGCTCATGCCTTTGCCGACATAATCATTGGCCTCACCGGTGAGGGTGATCTGCAGGCCGGGAGCAAGGAAGGCACCGAAACTCTGTCCGGCACTTCCGGAGAGGTGGAGTTTGAGGGTACCTTCGGGCAGGCCTTCTTCTCCGTATTGGTAACCAATCTCCCCGGAGACTTGCGTTCCGATGGCGCGGTTGGTGTTTTCGACTTTGTAGTCCAGGACAATTGGTTTTCCGTCATTGATCGCCTCTTTGGCGTCTTGAAGAATAATTTCGTCAAGTGTCTGATCCTCGGGCCCGTCATTCCGATCCCGGGTGGCGTAGCGCACGGCGGTGGGGTCATCTTTGACGACATCCAGAATCAAAGGACGAAGATCAAGCAGGTTGGCTTTGGGGTGGTCGGGGATGTGGCGCTGGGTGAGCCGATCCACACGACCGATCATTTCTTCGATGGAGCGGAAGCCGAGGCGGGCCATGATTTCGCGGACCTCGCCGGCAACGGCATCAAAAAAGGCGACCACATTTTCCGGCTTGCCTTTAAATTTGGCGCGGAGGCGATCATCGAGCGTTGCGACGCCGACGGGGCAGGTGTTGAGATGACACTGACGGACATAAACGCACCCCATGGCTATGAGGGCGGCTGTTCCGAAGTTGTATTCCTCGGCGCCGAGGAGAGTGGCATAAATGATATCCTCACCGCTGCGCATTCCCCCATCGGTGCGAAGGGTCACGCGGTTACGAAGACCATTGAGGAGGAGGACTTGATGTGTCTCGGCCACACCCATTTCCCAGGCGCTTCCAGCATTTTTTACCGAGCTGAGGGGAGAGGCTCCGGTGCCACCTTCGTGGCCGCTGACAAGGATGATGTCCGCATGAGCTTTGGCCACGCCGGCGGCGATGGTGCCAACGCCGGCTTCCGCAACGAGCTTGACGCAGACGCGGGCGCGGGGGTTCACCTGTTTGAGGTCATAGATCAACTCTGCGAGATCCTCGATGGAGTAAATGTCGTGATGTGGAGGCGGTGAGATGAGGGTGACTCCTTCGACGGAGTGGCGCAGTTTGGCGATGTAGGCACTGACCTTATGGCCGGGGAGCTGACCGCCTTCTCCTGGCTTGGCTCCTTGGGCCATCTTGATTTCAATTTCTTTGGCACTGGCCAAATAGGCCGCGCTGACACCAAAGCGACCACTGGCGATTTGTTTGATGGCACTGTTGGCCAGGTCGCCATTTTCACGGCGGTTAAAACGAACGGGGTCCTCTCCCCCTTCGCCACTGTTCGACTTGCCGCCGATGCGGTTCATGGCAATGGCAAGCGTCTCGTGAGCTTCTGGTGAAAGAGCGCCAAGCGACATGCCTGCTGTGGTGAAGCGCTTGCGGATTTCATCGATCGGCTCCACTTCGTCGAGAGGCACGGGGCCGCTCTCCAGAGGAAGAATATCGAGGAGGTTGCGCAGGGAATGTGGCTGATTTGTCAGCACCGCATCGACATACTTTTTGTAGTCCTCGGCGCGACCGGCTTTGTCAGCACCCTTAATGCCAACAAATGTGTGAAAACTTTGGATCACCGGGGGAGTGACAGCATGGAGTTCCCCGCCACGACGAAAACGGTAGTAGCCGGGGTCGTCGAGTTTGCCAGCTTCCACGGGGGCTTCGCCGTAGGCCATGGCATGACGGGTCAGGCTCTCAACGGCCACTTCCGGGTAGCTGATGCCTTCAAATTGGGAGCTTGTTCCCGTGAAGCAATC
>JBGTAR010000195.1:0-12729 GCA_041749815.1 Terrimicrobiaceae bacterium | reverse complement strand
AGCCGAAATGGAGGCCCTCCTCGCCGAATTCAAAGCCGCTGACCCACAATTGGCCGTTGTGGTTCGTCCCGACAAAGAACTTCCCGTCCAACAATTCATCAATGTGATGGATATCCTCAAACGTGTTGGCATTGGGAAGGTGGGTGTGATGACACGGCCCGAAGAAACCCCGGTGGCTCCATAACATGAAAAATCTCTACCTCGCTCTCCTCTTTGCCTTGATACTGCCCGCTTTGCCCGCACAAGCGGAGATTCGCGGCGCTTGGATCGCCACCGTCCACAATATCAACTTCCCCTCCAAGCAGGGACTCTCAGCGGACGAGCA
This sequence comes from Terrimicrobiaceae bacterium, assembly GCA_041749815.1. Lineage (GTDB taxonomy): Bacteria > Verrucomicrobiota > Verrucomicrobiia > Chthoniobacterales > Terrimicrobiaceae > JAJTZA01. The sequence continues at coordinate 12,404 of JBGTAR010000195.1, read as the reverse complement.
AAAGTCACAGATTATTCGGCTGTTGGATGCGGCCAAGCGGGCGCGTTTGAATGCGGTGTTTTTTCAAGCACGTCCCGAGAGTGATGCCCTTTACGCCTCCAAGCTGGAGCCGTGGAGCCGCTTTCTCACCGGAACCCAGGGATCGGCCCCGGCCTTTGATCCGCTGGCCTTCTGTATTGCTGAGGCCCGCAAACGCGGCATCGTGGTCCATGCCTGGCTGAATCCCTACCGGGCAGCCGCCAGCGCCTCCTCAACCCGAACGTCCAATCACATCAGCCGCCGATACCCCCAATTCGCCTATCGCATCGGCTCGGTGCTCTGGATGGACCCCGGCGCCAAACCCGTGCAAGATCACATCCTCGCCGTGGTGCGTGATCTGCTCTCACGGTATGACCTCGCGGGCATCCACTTTGATGACTATTTCTACCCCTACCCCACCGAGAAAGGGGGGCTACCAAATTTTCCCGATGACAAAACATTCACCAGTTACCGGGCGGCCGGTGGCAAGCTCGACAAAGGCGATTGGCGTCGGGAGAACGTCAGTTCTCTCATCCGCCAGGTCGGGCGCACCGTTCGTGCCACCAAATCCGGTGCCCTGTTTGGGGTAAGTCCCTTCGGCATTTATAAGCCGGGCATCCCCGAAGGCACCAAAGCCGGCGTGGACCAATACGGCCAACTCTTCAGCGATCCCGTGCGGTGGATGCGTGAGGGGTCCATCGATTATCTCGCTCCCCAGCTTTACTGGAAAGAAGGAGGACCCCAGAGTTTTTCCCTTCTACTCAAGTGGTGGAGGAGCCCGGCCACCAACCCCCGTGGCGTCCTGATTATCCCGGGCATCGCCGTGGACCGCCTCACCTCTCATGGCTGGGCCTCCTCGGAAATCGCCACCCAGCTCCGTCTGGAACGCACCATCCAGCCGCGCGGACAGGGGGGCTACATTCTTTGGAATATCAAAGCCATCCGGGATAACACCAAAGGAGTTGCTGAACTCTTTTGATCGCGGCCGGGCGCGATTAAATCATATTTTTGACACGTTAAATCCTTGCCATGTCATGCAACGGACGGCGACGGAGCGCCATCCCTACCACCCTAAGGAAGGTTCGCGCTTGCGAGAGCTTAATCTCTCCAAGGTAGGGTGCGGCAGTCCTCTTTCGCCAAGGCTATGGAGGACGCGTCCCTTGCCCTCCCATTCTCTCCTTCATCCAACAGAGGGCGAGGGAGGAACGCCATCCCAATAAAAAAGGTGACTCGCCCATGTGACCGCTCCTTCGCTGCTGAAGCGATGGATGCCGCAAAACCCCTTCCTAAATTAGAAGGAATATGGAACAAAATCCTGTGGCTCACGTTCACCAACGACAGTCCTTCAATCACTGAAGCAGGGCCACAGAGGCTCGCCGGCGCCTTAGGAAGATTGCGATGGCACCCATCCCAGCAAGCATTGCGCTTGTCGGCTCGGGGACATTACTGAAGGTCATACTAAAAGCCAGATCACCAAATACGCCAAAACCATTCTGTGAAAGACCTGCAAACGTGGAGCTACCAGAAAAAACAAAAGCACCTCCAGAGTAAGGATTAGTGGAATTAAAAAAACCCCAGCTAGCGAATCCTGCGGTGGGAGCCGTTGTTGTGGTGGTGAAGAATGCCACGTATTGCTGGCCGACAACCAAAGGTGTTGAGTTTGTGTTGACCGGGGCGATTTGAAAATCTGTGGAAGAGGTAAGAGTGGCCGTGGATCCTGTGAATAACGCAGGACCTGTGATTGTCGACCCATTCCATGCGTAGACAAATGGCTGATAGCTGATACTCGATCCACTATTGTTACGGATGGAAAAGGAGAAACTCTCTAAATAGTTGTCCGAGGGAGCTGTGAATGTCTGACCATACGTCGGAGTCGATCCTCCTCCCCAGGAACTTACAGCACTAGAACCATTCCAGAGCGAAAAGGTCTCAATAGTCGTAGCCGCCCAACCGGTGTAGGAGACCGACACCAGAGCAAAAACACCCAGGAACGCAATGAGCTGCGAGTTTTGTTTCCGCATAGTTTTCCGTTGAATTATTTTTCTGTTTTTCATGTCAGGATGTTTATCGATTCTTTGAAACAAATCATGCCCGAATGACCTTCCTCCGGAGCAGCGCGGTGCCTCCGATGCCAGTCAAGAGAAGAATACCGACGGTTGGCTCTGGGACCGTGGCGAGCGCAGCTTGAACATTGGCGGCAGTCGCACCAAATGCCAGATAAGTCGTCATTATGGTGGTTGAACCTGCACCAAGGGAAACACTTCTTGCGAGATCAATAGATCCGTCAGCACCTGCTCCATTCGAGTCGACACCTGATGATGTGAAGAATGAATTGAGAAGGGCTCCCGACGATATCCCCTCAAAATTATTCGAGGAGGCTGCGACGATGGCTCCGCCATCCAAGGCCCCCACCGCAAATGTTGTGGAGTCCTGGCGAACGGCTTGGCCAACCAGCATGGAACCACCCCCAAACGACAAGCTGAAACGATCATTCTGGGTAGTACTGCTCCCCCCGCCGTCAGGGTCAAAGGTTTCAAAAGCCCGCACCACGGATGGAGTTGCACTGGCATTTGTGAGAGTCAGCGTCACTCGAATGATTGCCTGCGTGGGAATAATTTCATAACTGCGAATCAAAGTGATGTTTGTCCCTCCCACATTGTAAATTCCTGAATAGCTGGCGGTTGTGGCCGTGCTTGATGACAGGCTCATGGCAATTGGAAACGAGAGAGTTTCCGAGCTGTTTTTTCTGAACGTTGCCGTGTCCGTTCCGACTTGAAGTCCCCAATCTGAAGTATCAAACCCGAGCTCAAAGTATTCGCTGGCATTGAAGGTGAGGGACTTGATGAGAGCGCCCGAATCGTTGAGACTGACACCAAGGCCATTGCCAGAAATGGTTGCAGCGGTTGAATTTGTAGCGGCTGCCAGCATGAGTAATGTCGCTGCAATGATGCCAAGGGTTGAGAGGGCTCTGTGCTGTGTTTTGATGGTTTTTGGGTGTTTTCGGATTTGGTGACCTCCATCTGATCAGTCAGATTTTTTTCTTATCGAAAACAACTACACAAAACCAGTTGCGTTGTGAATCAGGGGAGCCCTGATTTTTTGTTTCCAGATTCTTCTGACTTTCAAAGCGGACCGAGGCCGTTCGAGGATGATAAATAGGGGGTTATGGCCAATGGGCTTCCTGATGAAGTCGTGTGATTGGACGGGGTCGAAAAGCGGCCACCAACTATTCCCAAAGGGGAGGAGTGTGGTCGGTGTGGACGCGCCAGACCGCGGCGGCGCAGATCACTTTTTCCAGACAATCGAGTGCGAGTTTGCGTTTGATGTTTTCCCGGTGGGTTTCCACGGTTTTGACACTCAAGTGGAGGCTTGCGGCAATTTGTTTTGTTTTCAGTCCCTCGCCGATGAACCAGAACACTCGAAGTTCACCGGTTGTGAGGCAGGAGATTTCTGGCTTGAACCCGGGGCCAGGAAATTCCGAAAACATTTTATGCAGCGGCGGTTTCTGATGGTGACTCTGTGACTTCTGTGGAGACCCGGAAGTGCTGTGCGGCCTGCATGCGGCGTTTGACACCCAGCTTGCGCAGGATGTTTTCCACATGCTTTTCCACGGTGCGCGTGCTGATAAACAATTCCTGGGCAATCTCATAGTTGCGCCGCGCCTCCGCAATACCGCGCAACACCTCAAGTTCCCGCAACGTCAGCCCGACCTCTTGGGAGCTGCTTGTGTTTAGTGGCTTGCTGGTGACTGGTTGCATATTGCTCATGACTCAAGACGGGAGATTTTGCATCTCACCGCCCTCCGGTTGTTCCCAAATTTGCTAAAATGCTGGTTGCTCATCATTGGCATTACGCCGTTGGCCGATTGACTTGCAAAAAAATTTCAAAAAAATGCATCCATCTCTTGTTACACTGCGAGAAGCGCCACGATGCGGTCCTGAAATCGATTCCGGTGTTTTCGTATTTTCGCATGTCATGTGCAGGGCCAATCCCTTTATGAGGCCCATCAAAAATTCTGCCTACCCCCCAAATTGTGGGGGTCGGGGGGGGAACCGCAATCGGAAAGCTGTTTTTGGAGTCTTTCTCTGCGTAAATTCCGGCATCCTGACATCTCTCGGAAAAGAGGGACGCTGGATGGAGGGAGGTGTGCCCGATCGGGGGTGATTAAAATGGGGGGAGGCAAAGAGGGATTGCCGGCAGGATGCCAGCGTTCTCAGGGGGGACGAACCTCACCCATTTTTAGTCACACCCCGCAGAGAAGGCGTACGATGGTTTGGGCCTCTTCGAAGGAAAGTCAGGCCTTCATGGTGATTTGTTCTGCTTGGGAGCGGGTTCTGTGGCTTCTTGCATTCGGAGATGTGGGCGCTAGCATGAGGTTTGGTGAGTGCAAATCTGGACCCTTCATTTCCGAAAAAGCGCCGGAGCTCCAGCGCGGAGGCTTCGCGGGCTGCGGAAGTCGAACGATTGCGCGGATTGTCGGTAGAACAACGGATCAAAGAAGCCCTTTCGCTGAACCGGCGGTTCCGGGGCATCATCCCGGCACGCAAGGATCACGCAAGTGGAACAGGAATCTGAACTTATTTTCCAAGCGGAAGCAGTCGTCAGGCTGGCCCACGGCCTCGGGCACGACTTGTTGGTGATCGGCGCGGCGGCCCTCGCAGGGCACCACTACGTGCGCCTCACCAACGACCTCGACTTGGGCGGAAACCTGTCTCTGGATGAACTGCGTGGCCTTGCCGAAATACTGAAAAAAAGGGGATACTCGGTCGAATTGCGGGAGCCGGATGCTGACGACCCGCTGGGAGGCGTGCTGGACATCACAGGAAGCTTCGGGCAGATCCAAATCATCAGTTTTCATGATCGCTTCCCTGCGGTCATCCGGGATGCCCTGCAGGAAGCAACCCTGCGTGTGGCGGAGGACAGCCCCTTGCGGATCATCCCTCTGCCTCACTTGGTGGTCTTAAAACTCTATGCCGGCGGCATGAAGTCGATGGCTGATATCTTGGAGGTCCTGTCCTTCAATGAAGACGCAGACCTGGGTGCCATAGATGCTCTTTGCAAACATTACCGGATCCGGGGCTTCGCAAAAATCCGCGAAGAACTTGAGGACCGATAAGGCTGGCCACCCGGGCATGTTGCTGTGTGGTGCCTGGGGCTTTTTTGCGGAGGCGGGGAGCCAGGGCACTTCAGTAAGCAGGATGTGCATGATGCGGGCTTCGCGCTCGGTGAAAAGGGGGCGGCCGGTTTTGCGGTAGAGACCCACTCCTGTGGCGGATCCGTCCTTGAGCGGATGGAAGGCAATGCAGCGGGGCTCGATGCCCGCACGGCTCCACCATTGGCCAGCCTCCGAGGCGAGAAAGTCGTCGTAGGAAAATTGATCCTGAACGTTGCGGGTCACATGGCGACCGGTGGTGCGGAGTTCGGTGGCAAGGGGAATGGTCCACTTCACCATGTCGGGGTGCGTTTGGATTTGGAGGAACTCGGCCATCTCGGTCTCGGAGAACCGGCCGCTGAGAAAACCGACATAGACAGGGAATTTGCCGGGTTCGAGTTCGGCCGCAAGGGCCCAAAGCCAGTAATCGGCATCGACGATGTTGCAGAGGCCTTCCATAAGGTATCGCTTCTTAGCGGCATGGTCATCCGGCAACGCACACACTTCGCCCAGGAGGCGCACGATGGCGCGGGCATCTTGGGAAGAAAGCCCGCCCTTCATGGAATGTCCCCTCCGTCGCCATTTTGGAAGCGGGCGATCAAAGCAGGTTGGGAGTGGACATTGAAAAATCTGAAAACCTCCTTCACGTAACCATCGATGGTGTGAGGGGATAGCTCGAGATGCTCGGAGATTTGTTTTCTGGTTTGCCCCTCGAGGAGGAGGTTGAGGGTGATGCGTTGACGAGGGGTGAGTCTGCTCACTTGAGTGCCGATGGAGGAGGAAAGAATGCTTTCGTGCAACCACGGCACTTCAGAAAGAACAATATGGACGATACGGGATTCCCGGAGCGTAAATGGTATGCGGCCGGGCCGCCGATATACGGCAACTGTGGAAAGAAAACGTTCCCCTGCGGGCCTCACAGACATGATGACCTGCTCAACACCGGCGGCGATCCAGATGTGATGGACCGCTGATTTGACGAAGTTTTGCTCGACATCCATTTGATCACGCAGACGAGTGAGGTGACATGGCTTTTTCTCAAACTCGCGGGTGAGGCTTGAGTTGAGCATGGCAGTATCAGGATGCTCGAGGGCCTCTTGAAATTTCGCGAACTGAGATGGGCTGAATCCGCCTGTAAGAAACCCGGCACTCTGGGGATTCTCGTCGGCTTTAAATTTACAGGTAGTCGCCCACGCCCAGGAATCGGCTTGAATGAGAACACTGAGTCCATCAAGCAAAGAACGTTTCTGGGTCATGAGGTCAGATTCGAGCGCTGCCACTTCGCCCAGGAGGCGAATAATGGCAGTGGCATCTACAACGGAGAGCGAAGTGGGTTTTTCCATGATGTGAGTCGATATGAGCAGTTGGTCAAGCAAGGTCCCCCTGATTAGTGGAGACTTCGCCAAGGAGACGGATGATCGCCCGGGCATCGGATTCGGAGAGTATCGATTTCATGAAACATCCCCTCCATCGCCGTTCTGGAACCTGGCAATCAACTCCGGTTGGGAGTGGACACGAAAATGCCTGAAAACCTCCTTCACATAGCCATCAACTGTGTGCTGGGAGATTCCCAACTGGGAGGCAATCTCCTGACGAGTGCGGCCATGAACAAGAAAATTCATGACCGTGCAGCACCGGCGGGAGAGGGATGGGATGGTGGAGTCACGATCTGCCGACCAGCCTTGTTCATGGAGCCAGGGGACTTCCGAAAGGAGGATGTGGGCAATCCGGGACTCCCTTGGGGTAAACGCCGGCTTGTTGGGACGGCGGTAGATGCCCACCGTGCTGAGCGTGGTCGCATCCACTGGCCGACAGGAAAGAATGCCTGGCTCGATTCCTGCAGCCTGCCAGAGGAGATGGGATTCGCTGCCTAGGAATTCCTTCTCAAACCCGAATTGCTGACGGAAGCGCGTGACATGGCAGCGCTTTTCCTGGAGAAGTTGTGCCATAGGGGCCGTGAATTTTGCACTGGCCGGATGCTCCAAAGCTCGAAGGAAATTCGGAAGTTGTTCCTCGTCAAAACCTCCATGCAAATGAAGCACGTAGGAGGGAAAGTCCCCGGGCTTTAATTCGACAAAAAGTCCCCAAACCCAGGCATCGGCTTCGACCAAACGGCAGATCCCATCAAGCAGCCGACGTTTTTTGTTGGCATGATCATCGGGAGGGGCGCAGACCTCTCCCAGAAGATTCACGATGGCTTGAGTGTCTTCAGAATCGAAAATTTTACGGTTTGGCATGGGTTGTTATGATTGAGAAGGGTCCTGAAGCCGCAGGTGCATGAGTTCAGCTTGGGAATTAACCCCAAATTGATGGTAGAGTGATCGGATATAACCGCTGACTGTGCCTTCTGAGATTCCCATCTTGTCGGCGATTTCCTTGCGGCCAAGGCCAAGCAAGAGGAGGTCCATCGTCCATTGTAATCGCGGCGAGAGTTTTGAAAGGGAGGGCGCTGGAGTTTTCCAGTCCCGCCAGTGGAGCCAAGGAATTTCATCAAGCACGAGGGAGGCCAGATGGATTTCCCGAATCGAATAGGCTGGGTCCTTCGGGTCCCGAAGGAGCATGATTTTGCTCTCTGTGTTTGCGTTCACAGTGTGGGTGCAACATATGAGATGGGAAAAAGCACGGTCAGGGATCGACTCCAGCAGGCTGGAGGCGGAAGAGGATTCCGTCAGTTCCATTGGCAGATCGAAACTCTCGCCAATTTTTCTTCGCACAAAAAATGATTCCATCTTTGCGTTTGTGGAGGCCAGAGACCATGCCCATTCCCTTGAACCGGCAAGATCGCAGAGGCCGTCCAGCAGATACAACTTTTTGTTCATGAGCCCGCCTGACAGCGAGGCCGTCTCGCCAAGCAACCTCACAATGACCCGCATGTCCGCCTCCTCGATACCCATGGTTCAACAGAATTCAAATTTTAAATATCTGAGCTCCATAAAAATGACAATATCCAATGCGCTGACTCTGCTTCCCCGTGTGTGATTTACTGTGCAGGCTGCAAAGAAGGATTGCCGGCTGGAAGCCAGCGTTCCCAGGAGGAGCACCTCACCCACTTTTAATCACACCCAGCGCAATCCACGCCCAAGACACCAGGAGAAAGAAATGCATGGGCCAAAGGGTTTTAACTATCAACCGCTTATATAGGCTGACACTTTTTTGGTTGATTCGGATAAAAACCATGAAGGACCTGAAGAGCATGAAGGAAAGGCAGAAGACAGAAGGCTGATTTTCTTCTCCCCCTTCATGTCCTACATGCTCTTCATGGTAAATTTTTCCCTTTCGTGAATTGGCCGCGAGCGCCATCAGATCAAATACTTCTTATTTTTTAGAAAAGCTGAAAAGATTCGGTCATTGAAAATCGTCAATATCCCTCATGATGCGGCCCCTCGCGAGCTCATGTGCCTTGCGGATCCCTCTCCCGAGCACATTGGCAGCTACCTTGCTGACAGCACAGTCCTTGTGGGGGAATGGGCTGGTGAATGGGTGGTGGTGGCTGCTGTCGTAATCCAGGATGGGGAGATGGAGCTCAAAAATCTCGCTGTGAAGCAGAGCGTTCAAAACCTTGGATTGGGGACCATGATGATAACCTATCTGCTGGATTATGCAGATCGGCTGGGGATGAGGGGGGTGAAGGTTGGCATCAGCAACTCAAGCGTGCGTCATTTAAAATTTTACGAGCGGTTGGGATTCCGGATTGCTGGAATCGAGCCAAACTTTTTTGGTGGGTATGATCCCCCGATTTATGAAAATGGTATCCGCTGTTTGGACAGGCTCCAGCTCTGCGTGGATCTGAGGACTTTGCACGAGGGGATGAATGGAACTGTCAGCCCTCAAGATTGAGCCAGGCCATCTCTTGAGGAGTCAGTGAGACCTTGAGACCGCTGAATGAACCCTGGGTTTCCGAAATGATGCGGGGGCCGATCAGTGCGAACGTGGGGAAGGCCTGATGCAGGACATAAGCGAGAGCGATGTTAATGGGTGTTGTGTTCTTTTGAATCGCCAGCTCGATAGCACGTTCGCGGCGCTTAAAATTATCCAGACTGTACCAACAACGGACCAACTCGGGGTCGGAGAGCTTGTCCTCGCCGGCACGGGAGGTGAAAAACCCTCTGGCCTGGCTTGACCAGGCAAAGAGGGCGGTGCCGCTTTCTTGAAGCCAGGCACGGGAAGCCGCATCGGACGCCGAGACGCAGCCAGTCCAAACAGGATCAACCATTCGGGCCAAACTAAAATTGTTGCTCAGGGCGGCAAAGCCCTGCCACCCCTTGGCATCCGCATAAGCATTGGCTTCCGACGTTCTCGCGATGCTCCAATTTGAGCCTCCAAAGGCTCGGATTTTTCCACGCCGCACGAGGTCATTCAAGACATCCACAAATTCCCCTGCGGGGACCTCCGGGTTATCACGATGCATCAAATAAAGATCCACATAATCGGACTGCAGTCGCTCAAGCGTCCGATCCAATTGCGGCTCGATGAATTTGGGTTCGCAAAATGGGGTGTGAGCGCCCTTGCCGATGACAAAAACGTCCTTCCGAATCTGACGGCTTTGAATCCAATGCCCGAGGAGGATTTCCTGACGGCCGCCTCCATAGATGTGGGCGGTGTCAAAAGCGTTGCCCCCCCGCTCAAAAAAATCGTCAAACACCACGCTCGCATGGGGCATGGACGTTTGGTTGTCGCAACCAAGGACCAAACGGGAGATATCAGCTTCCAGCCCGGGAACCCTTCCATAGATCATTTCTGAGGATTCCTTTCGTTTAAGGGGCCGTCCGGTCAGGGTTGGAAAATTGTTAGAAGGCTTTTCGGATTCATAAACCAACCCGATTCCAGCACGCCAGCGATCCAGAGTCCGCATGTTGTCCAGGGTGTCCTCAATGGGAACTTCCGGCACACTGGTTTTGCCTTCGGCAAGCGCACGCGCAAAGGCATCGGCCTCCAAGGCGTAGAGCCACTGATCAGTTTCAGCAGGAACCTCGTATTCCTCCTTGCCTTGAGGTTTCACCCACATGCTGAGTTTTCCGCCTTCCTTGGTTGGGATCCAGCAGTTCGGGATGCGGATCGTGCCTTCCGAGCCATAAATAAAAACGCCGTTTTCCTGATTCAAGAGCACACCAGTGGAGAGTTGGGCTAGAATTCCTCCTGGAAACTTCAGTGTGGCAACAGCCCATCCATCAACCCCTGTCTCGAGCAGGGACGCGTCTCCGCTCACATGCTCCGGGCTGGCGAAGGGCTCCCCGGCCGCCATTCCTGCGATCAACCGGGCCAACGTGGTGGTGTAACAACCCACATCAAGAATTCCCCCACCCCCCAGGGCATTGCTAAAAAGCCGACTCCCGGGGTCATATCCGGCCTGAAAACTGAACGTCGCGCGGATGACCCTAATGTCCCCGATGATTTTTTCTTCAATCAGCTTGCGGAGTGTCCCAATAAACGGATGGCAACGCACCATAAAGGCCTCCATCAGCAGAATATTGTTTGCCCGGGCAGCCTCGGCAGCAGCCATGGCCTCCGCGTGGTTCAGGGTCAGCGGTTTTTCGCAGAGGACATGTTTACCGGCCTCTGCGGCTTTGATGATCCATTCTGCGTGCAGGGGATGCGGGGTGGAAATATAGACGGCGTCAACCCCGGGGTCCGCCAGCAGTTCCTCATAGCTTCCATGAGCCGTGGGAATCTGAAACCGGGAGGCCAGAGCTTGGGCCTGGTCCAACCGGCGGCTTCCAACTGCGGTCAGGACCCCCAATTGAGAATGCTGCAGCCCTTGGGCAAATGCCTTCGAAATGTGGCCCGTGGCAAGAAGTCCCCACCTGAGTTTTTTCATGACCCCACTCTGCACGATCTCCATTCTCCTTCAACACAAAGTGCAAGACAGGCGCCATCCCACCACCTGCCGCGAAAGCAGCCTCCCGTTTGTATGATCCAGGTGGATCATACAAACGGGTGCGATGAAAAGTGGGGCAAGTCGCTCCTCCTGGGAACGCTGGCTTCCAGCCGGCAATCCTTCTTTGCCTCACCCTCTCTGAATCACACCCCAGGCAAACGGGAAAAGCTCTGGAAGCTGGACAGCGCATCTCCCGAGCGTATAAAAGACAGCGATACCGATGACATTCAGCGCCATTTCAGAATTCCTACTCCAACCGGAAGTGTTCCTTGTTTGGACCTCGCTTGCAAAAACCCTTGGACTGCTTGTCGTGATTCTCGGGTTTGTTTCTTACACGGTGTATGCGGAGCGCAAGGTTTGTGCGCTCATTCAGGACCGCGTGGGGCCAAACCGGGTTGGGATTCCCCTCACCCTTTTCGGTGCAAAAAAGGACATCCCTTTTTTGGGGCTGGGTCAGCCCATTGCGGATGCGATGAAGTTGCTCCTCAAAGAAAATTTTATGCCCGGCGGGGTGAACAAATTTTATTATTGGATAGCGCCAAAGCTTTCGATGATTCCGGCAATCCTTGTCCTGGCGGTGCTGCCTTTTGGTTCTTACCTGTTTGGAGTGCCCATGGTGATTGCCAATATCGACATTGGTGTTCTGTATGTTTTTGCGGTCTCGTCATTGGGGGTTTACGGAATTGTGTTGGCGGGTTGGGCCTCGAACTCGAAGTACCCCTTCCTGGGAAGCATCCGGTCGAGTTCGCAGATGATTTCCTATGAGCTGTCTCTCGGCCTTTCGGTGATCCCTGTCTTTCTCATCGTTGGAACCCTGAATCTTCAGGAAATCGTGAACTGGCAGGTGCAAAATGGCTGGATGGTGTTTCCCTGGTGGCCAAAAGATTTGACGCTTGCGACCCTGTTTTCCGGGGACTGGGCGGCTGTGTGGCAGTCCTGCGTGGCGGGATTTTCCCTGCAGCGACTCATCATCTGGATTCCGATGCTGATTTCATTTCTTATCTTCCTGATTGCGATGTTCGCAGAGACCAACCGACTGCCCTTCGATTTGCCCGAGGCCGAACAGGAACTGGTGGGCGGCTACCACACGGAATATTCGTCAATGGGCTTCGCATTGTTCTTCCTTGGGGAATATGCGGCCATGATTGCCGGCTCCGGCGTGATCGTGACCCTTTTTCTGGGTGGGTGGAGCCTGCCGCTCATACCTGACGGGTCTTCGACTTGGTTTTTTGGGATCACCTTTCTTCCCGACTGGCTAATTTCGGCCTTCTGGGGACTTGTCAATATTGCGACCTTCTTTGGCAAGGTCACGGTGCTCCTGCTGGTGTTTATCTGGGTCCGCTGGACGTTGCCACGTTT